>CAVKZS010000081.1:0-69754 GCA_963660925.1 Eubacterium sp. CAG:38
TGGAAGACAAGAGCTGCGGCTGCGTCCAGAAGGGCGGCACTGCCCCCATCATGGACGTCATCGGCTACGGCGATCCCGTGGTCACCAAGGGCCTGAATATGCTCTACGGCCCGGGCAATGACCTCGTGTCCGCCACGGCCATGACTGCCGCCGGCGCACACCTGATCCTCTTCTCCACTGGCCGCGGCACGCCCTTCTCGGCACCGGCCCCGACCCTGAAGATCTCCACCAACACCCCGCTGGCCGAGAAGAAGTCCGGCTGGATCGACTTCAACACCGGCGTCATCGCCGACGGTGAAAAGACCATCGACGAGGCCGCAAAGGACCTGTTGGATCTGGTCATCCGCGTTGCCAGCGGCGAGCAGACCAAGGCCGAGAAGCACGGCTTCCGCGAGATCTCCATCTTCAAGGACGGCGTTGTGCTGTAAAACGGAGGTAAAGCATATGAATCAGATCACCACCCAGTATGTGACCGAGAACGGTGCCTGCTACGAGCAGTACGTCATCACCGACCCCGCCGCAAAAACGGCCCTGACCATCACCCCGGAGCGGGGCGGCATGATCACCGGCTTCACCCTCGACGGCGACGAATACATCTGGACCCGCCGCCCCAATTTCAGCGAGTGCAACCGCCCCCGCTTCGGCGTGCCGGTGCTCTTCCCCAGCTGCGGCAACCCGGACAACGGCGTGCACATCTTCGACGGCAAGGCCTACCCCATGGAGACCCATGGCTTCGCAGATCTCTGCGCATGGGAAGTGGAGAGCGTCGGCCCCGACGGGGTCTCGCTGGTGCTGGAATCCACCCCGCTGACCAAGTTCCTCTACCCGTTTGATTTCACCCTGCTGGTGAACTACAACCTCGAGGGCAACAAGGCCACCATCAGCATGACCGTCATCAACGAGGGCGACCAGCCGATGCCTTTCAGCTTCGGCTATCATCCTTACTTCATGGCCTCCAAGCTGGAGAACGTGGATTTCGACATCCACTGCGCCACCTGCTCTGAGGATGCCAAGGGCGAGCAGCCCGCCGCCCCCGAGAAGATCACCCTGACCCGGAAAGAGGGTGCGGACAACACCATCCGCCTGCTGACCGGTGTGCAGTTCCCCATGACCTTCACCGACAAGGGCAACGGCCACAAAGTCACCGTCGATGCCGACGACACCTTCGACAACGGCGTGCTCTGGCAGCAGGATGCCGAGAGCTTCGTCTGCATGGAGCCGTGGAACGGCTGGGCCAACAGCGTCAACGAAGAGGGCAAGCATGAAGTCCTCGAGCCGGATGAGGCCATGACCAGCGAGTGGAGCATCACCATCGAGAAGGTCTGAGCTTCTGACCGGTAAATTCCTGTAACACAAAACTCCCCTGTACCGCGTTCAAAAACGGTGCAGGGGAGTTTTGCTTATAAGGTTGGAACAACAATTACTTCCAATGAATCATGATCTTGAAAGTCGGAAAGACTTTCAATTTCAAACGCCTTCGTTTGATTAGAATTAAGAGTACTCATGTAAGTGCTTTCTGCTCCTACAATTTCCCCATTCTTTTTTAGTAATGCTACAATTTTTAACATTGTGCAATCTTCTGAAAAATGACTCGTAACTTCACCGGTAATGTAATTTCGACTACCAGAGTGCTCGGATATGTGAGATGTCACGAAATCACTTGTCTTTGCAGAACTATAAATAAAAGAATCATTACGGAAATCATTACATTCAATTTGGTAAGACACATAGGAATCGTCAGACAGTTCTGACCGTAAAACAGAAAAACTACCCATAATAGGCACAGTGTCTCCGGGCATGATTACTCCACCGGACTGTTCATCTGTTGCAAGAATCGTTCCATCTTTGTTTTTCGCTGTTGCTATCAGCTTGGGAGAAAATGCCACTTTCTCACTATTCGGATTATAAACAAGTCCAACATAGTAAATATAGGCTATGTCATCCCATAAATAGGATGTATTGAGATAAATACCGGTATCTGTTAGTTGAAGGCTTCGTGTCTTTGCGACAGATGTTCGGGAACTACTACTGGGAGCGGTTGAAGTCGAGGAAGTAGAATTTCCTTTCTCAACATCAAGAAGTTCATAATATATGAGCCATGAGTCGTTATCGAGTTGTTCCGTGCTTTTGACTCGAACCATTGCAGTATCGCCGCGTTTAATACCGGGATTCCCATCGGAAATA
Source organism: Eubacterium sp. CAG:38 (assembly GCA_963660925.1). Lineage (GTDB taxonomy): Bacteria > Bacillota > Clostridia > Oscillospirales > Ruminococcaceae > Faecalibacterium. Next base: position 2,185 of record CAVKZS010000081.1, read on the forward strand.
AAATTCAAATGATTGCCAGACCAAATGTTGTAACCAAATCTTGATTCGGGATGAAGCGCATCTGCATGAAATTTTACTGTTTTTCCAGATACGTTTTCTCCATTATTGAGAGCAGATTCGAAAATCGTTTCATTAGCATAGTCTGCTGTCATGCTGGAACTCGAGTTATTTGTTTGGGATGACGCAGAACATGAAGAAAGAGGCAAAAGAAATAGAACGACTGCTAGAATTATGGATAAAAGCTTGTAATAGGAATTTTTCATACAAACTCCTTTTATTGTTTTTCACCGGCATTATGACTATTAGAGTGGTTGTGGCTTGTGCTAGGTTGCTTAAATTGGGTGAAAAGAGAAATAATATTGACAACGCAAACAATCAGGCAGAAGCCGCCCCAAATCTGCAAGTCAGAGTAATAGTCATACATGGTAACGCCGATGAGTCCAGCAAGTCCAAACATAACAACGCACGTAATAGAACCACCTTTGCTGTTACGAGTAGCAATATTTACAATTCCAGCTGCTAACATCAAAATACCGACGATTAGACCCATGGAGCCTGCGGAAGTTCCCTGCACGGTATCAAGGATACCAGCTGCACAGGATTGAAAGAGAACAAGAACAGAAAAGACGATGGATAAGATGCCAAGGACAAGTTTTGCGGTTTTCATGGTTTATTCCTCCCTAAATGCTTTATGAATGTAGTGTATCGTATGTGCACATAATTTTCAAGTGTAAATAGCACGAATTTTAATGCGTAGATTTTGTGTATTGTGCCTTTATAATAAAGTAAAAGGGAGGACACAAGATGGCGTTTAAAATTCCTAAAGAAGAATATATCAATCGGACATTTCGTTTGAGAAAGGAACTTGTTGACCGGATGGAAGCCGTCTGTAATGAAAAAAACATCTCCCTGAACAAGTTGACCGTACTATGTATAGAATACGCACTTGACAATTTGGAAGACGATAGATCAGAAGAAAATTGACGCATAAACGAAAACTGCCGTACAGGGCGTTGAAGCCTTGTGCGGCAGTTTTGTTATATCAGACTTGGGATGTACGCCCGTCGGATTACTGCTGGGGAGCAGCGAAAGCGATGGGGGTAGCACCTGCAGCAGCGTCCACGCTCAGCAGGCTGATGGGGGTGACCTCATAGCTCAGGGTCTCAAAGCTCTGGGTGGTGCCGTCCTCGGTGGTGAACTCCAGCACATACTTTGCAGACTGGTCTGCGTCCTCGGGCAGGGTCAGAACGACCTGCTCGCCGTCTGCCAGACCGTCGCCGGCCAGATTCTCACCCTTGTCCTCAGAGCCGGACTCGTACAGGTACAGCTCGGTGACGGTGGAACCGGTGGTGTTGTAGACGGTGTACTCGGCACTCTGTGCAGCCTCAGAAGAAGCGGCCTCAGAGGAAGCAGCCTCGGAAGATGCTGCGACCGAAGAAGCAGCGGTGGAGGATGCTGCAGAGGAAGCGGTGGAAGAAGAACCGCCGCAGGCAGTCATGCCAACAGCCAGAACAACAGCAACAGCTGCAATACCAACATTCTTGAGTTTCATAGGTAAAGACTCCTTAGATGAAATTTTTCTTCATGCGGGAAGATTCGTGCGAAATCGCCCCGCGAGTCTTTAGTATACTCGCTCCGCGAAAAATTGCAATAGGGATTTTTTGAAAATTCGATTACAATTCGGTAAAAGTTAGTTCTTGACAACTTTCTGCGGGATCTGAGGCACCGACGGCTCCTGAATAAGGTTGGTCATGCTCTTGAGACTGATGCCGATGGTGGACAGATTGTGCAGCATGGCGGAAGTGGCCGGCTGCAGGATGCCCAGTGCACCCAGCACGATGAGGGTCGAGTTGAAGCTCATCACGAAACGGTAGTTCGAGTGGACGCGCCGCTGCAGGCCGTTGGCGATGGTCTTGAGGGTCACCAGCTCTTCGAGGCTGTCGGCCTTGATGGTGATGTCGGCGATCTCGCGGGCAATGGCGGCACCGGAGTTGATGGCAATGCCGATATCGGCGGCGGACAGGGCCGGCGAATCGTTGATGCCGTCGCCGATCATGACCACGGTGTGGCCCTCGGCCTTGGCCTTCTGGACGAAGGCTGCCTTATCCTCGGGCAGGACCTCGGCGTAATAGTGGTCCACGCCCACCTGCTTGGCGATGGCGGCGGCGGTGCGCTCGCTGTCGCCGGTCATCATGACGGTATTGGTCACGCCCAGCTTGCGCAGCTGGCGCAGAACGGCAGCGGCCTCGGGGCGGAGCGGGTCTGCGATGCAGATGACGCCCACCAGCTGGCCGGAAGCAGCCATGTACAGGTGCGAATACTCGGGGCGCAGATCGTCGAACTTCTGCTGCTCGCCTGCGGGGATGATGCAGTGCTCATCCTCAAAGACAAAGTGGTAGCTGCCGATGACCACCCGCTCGCCGCCGACCCGGCTGGCGATGCCGTGGGCCACGATGTACTCCACCTCGGAGTGCATCTCCTCGTGGGAGATGCCCCGCTCCTTGGCGGCGCGGACGACGGCGTTGGCCATCGAGTGGGGGAAGTGCTCCTCAAGGCAGGCAGCCAGCTGCAGCACTTCTCGCTCTTCACAGCCGGAGAAGGGGATCACATCCACCACCTTCGGGGTAGCGCGGGTCAGGGTGCCGGTCTTGTCGAACACGATGGTGTCGGCCTTGGCCAGCGTCTCAAGGTACTTGCCGCCCTTGACGGTGATGTGATAGCTGCCGCACTCCCGCATCGCGGAGAGGACGGCCAGCGGCATGGACAGCTTGAGGGCGCAGGAGAAGTCCACCATCAGGATGGAGATGGCGCGGGTGGCGTTCCGGGTCAGGGCGTAGGTGACCACGGTACCGGCCAGACACCACGGCACCAGCTTGTCGGCCAGCTGCAGGGCGCGGTTCTCGGTGTTGGACTTCAGCTTCTCGGATTCCTCGATCATCGAAACGATCTTGTCGTAGCGGTTTGCGCCGCCGGCGGCAGTGGCGGTAAAGACGCACTCGCCCTCCTCGACGACGGTACCGGCATAGACGGTCAGGCCCACGGCCTTCCGCACCGGCATGGATTCACCGGTCAGCGCGGCCTGATTGACCATGGCTTCGCCCTCGGTCACGGTGCCGTCCAGCGGGATCATGTTGCCGGAGCGGACCACGATCTCGTCGCCGGGCTGCACCTTGGTCAGCGGCACCAGCACTTCGGTGCCCTGCGAACGGACCCAGACCTTATCGACATTCAGGGCCATACTGCGGGCCAGATCGTCGAGGCTCTTCTTGCGGGTCCACTCTTCCAGCAGGGAGCCGAGGTTGAGCAGGAACATGACGGAACCGGCGGTGCCGTAGTCGCCGCGCAGGATCGAAACGCCGATGGACAGTGCATCCAGAACCTCAACTTCCAGCTTGCGGCGGAGCAGGCACTTGATGCCCTTCCAGACAAAGCCCAGCGAGCGGTAGACCGTGTAAGCGGTGGCCAGCGGCGCGGGCGGGAACAGCTTGCGGAAGACCCGGCCTGCCACGAGGTCGAACATCTTGCCCTGATATTCCTGATTGATCTTCCGGCTGTCGGCAGAGGTCACCAGCGCGTCGTACTCGGCCACGTCGAACTTATAGCCGCTCAGTGCGGCAACGGCGGCGGCACGGCTGCCTTTATAAAGGACGACCACATCGCCGGTGCGCTCGTACACGGTGGCGTGTTCGATGGCATCGTGGTGGTTCAGATAAGCTTCGAGCGCATCGGCCCGGTGCAGCGTCATGCGGACAGAGCAGACGTGGACGCGCATCCGGCCGCGGCTTTCATGTAAGATGGTGCATTTCATAGAGACTTTCTTCCCTCATTCAACTTCAGAACCATGGAAAAGAGCCGCCCGAAGGCGGCTCCATACAGTGCGGAGAATTATTCAGCCTTCTCAGCAGTCTCGGTGGACTCTGCGGTGTCCTCGATGACCTCGGCAGCAGCCTCAGCAGCGCGGGTCTCGTTGATGGCCTTGGCATCAGCCAGAATGTCGCCGGCCTGCTCCTGAACCTTATTGACGGTCTCCATGGTGGCGTCCTTCATGCGCAGGACAGCAGCAGTGGTCTGGGTGTAGACCTTCTTGGCATCCTTGCTGGCGAGGATCTTGAAACCGGCAGAACCGAACACAACGCCGCCGACGAACAGAGCAACTTTCTTTGCATTGAACATAGTATGTACCTTCCTTTTCTCTGAGTGGGTTTGTGGATCGTTTATCGTGAACATCTTTCGATTGGGATGTTTCTGCGGTTATTATAGCACGGTTTTTCAAATTCTCAAGAGGATTCCGCGAAGTTAATAAACATCAACTTTTTACGTCATGTAGTTAGAAAACGCTATCCCTATGTGTTTTTTATGGCAAACTACTGTTTGTATATCCGAACAAACCACCCTTTCCGCAAAAAAATAATACAAAGCGTCGCCGAAGGCTTGCAACCGACCCGGCGTTCATTGTACAATAGAACAAGATATGCAGAAAACACACCGCAACGCCGGGAACTCCGGCAGAGAAGTGAGGAAGATATGGCAGAAACGAACATTCGGGTGCTGGCTCTGGATCTGGACGGCACCCTGACCAACGATCAGAAAGAAGTCACGCCCCGCACCCGGGCCGCGCTGGACGCCGCCGCTGCGCAGGGCGTGACCATCGTGCTGGCCTCGGGCCGGCCCACAGCGGGAATCTCACCGCTGGCCAAAGACCTCGGGCTGGACCAAAAGGGCGGCTGCATCCTGTCCTACAACGGCGGCTGCATCGTGGACTGCGGCACCGGCGAGACGCTCTACCAGAAAGTTCTGGGGGCCGAGTTCGTGCCCGAGCTGTGCAAGTTCGCGGCCGAGCAGAAGGTCGCCATCGTTACCTATAATAATGAGGGCGTCGTCACCGAGCATCCGGAGGATGAATGGGCCGCCAAAGAGGGCTTTACCTGCAAGCTGCCGATGATCCATGTGGACGACCTCGCCGCTTATGTCAACTACCCCATCAGCAAGATGCTCATCACGCTGGACCCCGCCCGCCGGGACGAAGTCTGCGCCCTTGGCCAGAAGCAGTTCGAGGGCCGGCTGGGGCTTTACCCGTCCAGCCCCTTCTTCATCGAGGCCGTGCCGCTGGGCGTCGCAAAAGACGCCAGCCTGAGCGCGCTGCTCGACCGGATGGGCCTGACCCGCGACAACCTGATGGCCATCGGCGACGGCCTGAACGACCGCTCGATGATCGAGTTCGCCGGCGTGGGCGTGGCCATGCAGAACGCCGAAGACCCGGTCAAGGCCGTCGCCAACTACGTCACGACCGCCGACAACAACCACGACGGCGTCGCCGAAGCCGTGGAAAAGTTCATTTTAAACTGAGAGGACAATAAAACAATGCCGCGCAATCTGGTTTTATTCGATCTGGAGTGGAACATCGGCTATCAGCCGTACACGTTCAATTATCACGGCGTGCAGCAGACCTTCCGGGGCGAGATCATCGAGATCGGTGCCGTGAAGATCGACGAGGACGCCAACGTGCTGGATACCTTTTCCATCCACCTGCGGCCCCGCATCTTCCGGAAGCTGCAGCACCACATCGCCAAGGTCACCGGCCTGACACAGGCCGACCTCGACCGGGGCGAGCCCATCGTGCAGGGCCTGCGCCGGTTCATGCAGTGGTGCGGCCCGGACGCCGAGTTCGCCGAGTGGGGCATGGACGATGTGCCGGTGCTCAAGCAGAATCTCTTCCTCTGCAACCTCGACGAATCCCGCCCCACGGTCTGGTATGACCTGCAGCAGGTCTTTCTGCGGGAACATCCCCGCAAGGAGGGCGAGGGGATGACGCTGGAAAGCGTCGTCACCCGGATGGGCATCCCCATGGACCGGCCCTTCCACGACGCCCTCTCGGACACCCTCTACACCGCCGACGTCTGCCGGAAGCTGAACCTTCGGGAGAGGCTGGCGGCCTACCCCAGTGAGGACGAATCCCTCCGCCAGAGCCTTTGCCCCCAGCCCGGTGATTACCGCGACTTCACGGTGTTCCGGGGCTATGTCGAGCAGTACACATGGCGCACTGACCCGGCCATCGGCACGGCGGCGTGCCCGGTCTGCGGCGCAGCCCTGACCCCCGACGAGATCTGGCTGAAAAAGGGCAGCAACAGCTGGTACACGCTGGCCCAGTGCCCCCACTGCGCCGGCGGGGAAAACGAAGCCGCACAGGGCGTGTTCCAGCGGTACAAGCTGGCCCGGCGGGACGGCCTGCACTGGAGCTTTGCCCGCTGCACCCAGATCCCCGACGCCGAAACGCTGGCCCGCTGGAACAAGCAGCGCGCCCAGCAGATCGAGCGGCTCCGCCTCCGCGCCGAAAAGCAGGCCGAAGAGGGCGAAAAATAAAAAAAGCACCCTCTCTTTTGCAGGAAAACGCCCGGCCGGATCGTAGAAAAGAGTAGACGGGTGCGCAAAGATAAAAACCGTTTAAGATTATTCACACACCTGTCATAGAATCTGGATATACTATCGGCATAGGATACGGAAAAGACAAAGGAGTGGAAAGACGATGCAGGGTCTGATCGTCACATGGATACACCAGCTGGGAACACTGGAATTCTGGGAAACGCTGCTGGACAGCTTCGAGGGCTTGGGGCCGGTCGCGCCCATCCTGCTGGCCATGGTGGAGTCGTTTTTTCCGCCGCTGCCCCTCATCGCCATCGTTGCACTCAATGTCGCGGCCCACGGCGGCATCCTCGGCTTTTTGTACAGCTGGCTCGGCGTCGCCGCAGGCGGCACCATCATGTTCCTGTTCTGGCGGCGGATCGTCCGGAAGTTCTTCTGGAAATTCGCCTGCCGCTTCCCCAAGCTGGAAAAGGCGCAGCAGTGGGTCAACCACTTCGACACAGCTTCCCTCTTCATGCTGGCGGTCCTGCCCTTCACGCCGACCTCTTTCATGCACCTTGCCTTCGGCATCTCGGATATGGACGAACGCCATTACCTCATCACCGTGATCCTCGGCAAGGGCGTCATGGTCGGCATGATGTCCATCTTCGGTCAGTCGCTGGTCAGCTCCCTGAAAAATCCCGTTTACCTCATCCTCGCCGTCCTCATCTGGGCCGGGATGTATTGGGTCAGTAAGAAGTTCTGTAAGCGGCATGATCTGGATTGAAAGTGTTCTCCCCTTCCCCATTTGAATATCACTGTCCCCGCGAGCTGCTGACGATCGTTCAGCGGCTCTTTTTTTATTGGCAAAACTGCCGGAAATACACGCGAAATTCCGGCACAGTGCCGAAGTTTGGGAAAGAGGTTGACACCGGGTTTCCGGGAGGGTAAGATGGGGCCAAACGGCAGTTTATTTTGGGAAAACTGTCGGCAACCATCGAAAACGGAGGTATCTTATCATGCGTATGATGAAACGTGCTGCCGTGGGCATTCTGGCCGCGGCAATGGCTCTTTCCATGCTGACGGCCTGCGGCGGTGCAAGTGCCGGCCCCAGCAACAGCGGTTCCACCAGCACGGGCGGCTCCAACAATTCCAGCAGCTCGTCCAGTTCCAGCTCCGAAAGCAACGGCAGCAGCTCGAGCAGCAGTTCGTCCAGCAGCAGCTCTTCTTCCACGAAGTTTACTTATAAGGACAGCCTGACCTATAAGTACAATATGCGGCGTTATAACTCCAAGACGTGGTATGAGAAGACGGATCAGATCGACTCGGATGGCAAACGGAGCATTTATGAAACCGCTATGGTGTTCGGCAGTGATCATCGGGTTCAGAAACTGTACTATAAGGATAGTTACGCAAACGGAGATACTTACGAATCCCTCAGAATCGACGGAACCAACTATACGCTTCATCCTGATGTTAAGATTGCAGTAAACAACATCTACAAGTCCAGCGGCGACAGCAGTTCTTCCTCGAACGGTGAGGTCTATAAGATGGATTCCATCGACAAGACGACCCAGAAGGTGAACGACGTCTCTTACTATACCGAGGTCATGACCTATAAAGGCGATAAGACCGGCAAGACCATGACCGACTCCTACTGCTTTGACACCAAGGGCAAGCTGGTCTACCTGATTTCGGTGGAAAATGGCCACGAGTACCAGACCCACATCTTGGATTACGGTGTCTCCATCCCGAGCAGTGCCATCATGGAGATTCCCAGCGATTGGGAGACTTACACCTTCGATTACACCACCACCCCGAAGACCGTTACCGACGCGGCTGGCAACAAGCTGACCGACGACGAAATCATCCAGCTCAACGAGAAACTTTATAAGTGATAATCCATTTTCATTCTCTTCTGTTTCGATAGCACCCCATCCTCCGCACAAGTTTCGGCTTCTGCGGAGGACTTTTTGTTGCTGTTTTCGGAATTTTTATTCCGAAACGGCTGAAATCCCCGCGCAGAGCTTTTTTCGTTCATAACTTTATGATAAGATAAAATATAAAGTATTTGGTATCATGGAGAACAGGCGATGGAACATTACGATTGGAACGACGGCTGGCTGTTCACCCCCGTGTTTGACCCGGCGATCGTAAAGCCGGACTGCCCCGAAAGCGGGCTGACCCCGGTGCGTCTCCCCCACACGGTCAAGGTACTGCCCTACAATTACTGCAACGAGAACGACTACCAGCGGCTTTCGGGCTACCGGCGGGAGTTTTTTGCGCCCAAAGAGTGGGAAGGCCGCACGGTGCTGCTGACCTTCGGGGCCGTGGCCCACGACGCCACCGTGTTCTGCAACGGGCGGCGGCTGTTCCACCACGGCTGCGGATACACGGCCTTCACCGTGGATCTGACCGGCGCACTGCGCTTCGGTGAGAAGAATGTCGTCGCCGTCCGGTGTGACAGCCGCGAGGATCTGAACATCCCGCCCTTCGGAGGGCAGATCGACTACCTGACCTACGGCGGCATCTATCGGGCCGTCTCGCTGGACATCAAGGAGCCGGCCTACCTGCGGGATATCTTCATCGAGGCCAAGGCCGAGGGCGATTTCCGCATTTACAGCTCCACCGTGGGCGAAACGGTCGGCTGCGCACTGCAGGCCGAGATCCGCAGCCCCGCCGGGAGCCGGGCCGTTTACACCGGCGAGCTGTCCATCCCCATCACCGGCACCCTGAACGGCGTCCATCCGTGGAGCATCGAACACCCGTTCCTCTATACCCTCACCGTCCGGCTCATCCGCCCGGGCACCAACGGCCTGCCCGACCGGGTTCTGGACGAAAAGTCCACCCGGTTCGGCTTCCGGACCATCCAGTTCGTGGCGGGCGGCCTGTACCTCAACGGCCAGCGGGTGGAACTGCGGGGCCTCAACCGGCACCAGAGCTACGCCTATCAGGGTTACGCCATGCCCGACAGCATCCAGCGGCTGGATGCACAATTTTTGAAAAAGACACTGGGCTGTAACGCGGTCCGCACCAGCCATTATCCCCAGAGTCCAGCCTTCCTCGACGCCTGCGATGAGCTGGGCCTGCTGGTCTTTGCCGAGATCCCCGGCTGGCAGTACATCGGCGACGAGGTGTGGAAGGCACAGGCCCTGCAGAACTGCCGCGAGATGGTCTGCCAGTGCCGCAACCACCCCAGCATCTTCCTGTGGGGGGTGCGGATCAACGGCAGTGCCGACGACGAAGCCTTCTACAAACGCACCAACGAGGCCGTTCACCGGCTCGACCCCACCCGGCCCACGGGCGGTGCCCGGAACACCCGGAAGAGCCAGCTTCTCGAGGACGTCTACGCCTACAATGATTACTCGTACAGCGGGCGCGGTGCCGGCTGCGAACCCCGTGCCGCCGTGACCCCCGACATCCGCAAAGGCTACCTCATCAGCGAGTTCGGCGGGCAGAAGTTCCCGGCCAAAGCCTTTGACGATGAGCCGCACCGTCTGGCGCAGGCGTTGCAGTACGCCTCCGTCCTCAACGATTCCATCGCCCAGCAGGGCTGCGCCGGCAGTTTTGGCTGGTGCATGGCCGACTACAATACCCACCGGGAGTTCGGCAGCGGCGACCGGATCAGCTACCACGGCGTGATGGACCTCTTCCGGAACCCGAAGCTCTCCGCCGCCGTCTACGCCAGCCAGAAAACGCCCCGCTCCCCCTCCGATATCGTGATGGAAGTCTCGTCCAGCATGGCTCTGGGCGACCATCCGGGCGGGTTTGCGGGTGCCTGCTGGGTCTTTACCAACGCTGAGAGCGTCCGGCTCTACCGGGGCAACGACTTCATTGCCGAGTTCTCCCCCGACCGCCGGGGCCGCTTTGCGGCCCTGCCCCACCCGCCCATCGAGATCCATGATTTCGTCGGCTCCCTGCTGGAAAAGTACGAGGGCCTTGACCGGGCCGCGGCTCCGCAGGTGGCTGCCATCCTCAACGAGATGCGCCGGGACGAGCTGGAGCTTTCGCCCCTGTCGCGGGCGCGGATGCTCTCGCTCCGGCTGGGCTGGAACGACCTGCTCCGGATGTACTACAAATACATCGGCGTGCTGGGCGGCCCGGCCCCGGTCTACCGGTTCGAGGCGGTCTGGCACGGCCGCGCCGTCAAAACCGTCGTCAAGGAGCCGGTGCAGAGCGTCCGGCTGGAATGTGTCGTCCACAACCCCATCCTGACCGACGGCCCCACTTGGGACTGCGCCGCCGTCAGCCTGCGGGCCATCGACCAGAACGGCAACCTCCTGCCCTACTGCGGCGAGGCCGTCCAGCTGTCGGTGGAGGGGCCGCTGACCATCCTCGGCCCCAGCATCGTCCCCCTGCGGGGCGGCATGGCAGGCACCTACCTTGCCACCACCGGCGAGGCGGGCCGCGCCGTCCTCCACTGCAAGATGGAGGGCGCACTGGACACCGAAGCCGCCCTCACCATCCGCAAGCGGGATTAAATGCCGTCCATTTACAACAGATTTGCACTCTGTTCAAAGTTTTATCATGGTTCCATGGTATCCTAAAAATGCAAACAAACAACGCGGCTTTTCCGCCGCTTGAACCCGCTGATAAAGGAATGAGAAATCTATGAGAGAAAAATTTCGCCGTTTTATGATCGGACGCTACGGCACCGACGGACTGAACCAGTTTCTGAGCATCCTGTCGCTGGTGCTGATCCTGCTGGCCCTGCTGACCAAAAGCTCCTTCCTGACCTTACTGGGCGTGATCCCGCTGGTGCTCTGCTATTACCGCTCCCTGAGCAAGAACATCTCCAAGCGCACCGAGGAGAACTACCAGTTTTACTCGGTCAAGGACCGGATCACGGGCAAGATCAACGGCCTGAAAGATCAGTGGGCCAACCGGAAGCTCTACCACTACTACCGCTGCCCCAAGTGCCGCCAGAAGCTCCGCGTGCCCCGCGGACGGGGCCGCATTCAGATCTCCTGCCCCCGCTGCGGCACCCAGTTCATCAAGAAGAGCTGAGCCATGTTCGGATATGTGATCCCGAATCAGGCCGCGCTCTCGCCCGAGGCGCAGGCCCGGTATCGGACAGCCTACTGCGGGCTTTGCCGCCGGATCGGTGCGCTCCACGGCCTGCGCGGGCGGCTGACCTTGAGCTACGACCTGACTTTTCTGAACCTGCTCCTTTCGAGTCTTTATGAAGGCGAAAGCGAGCTGGTGACGGGCAGTTCCCACTGCCCGATCCACCCCATCCGCAAGACCAACTGGCGGTCCAGTGCGCCCACCGACTACTGCGCCGACCTGAGCGTGGCCCTGCACTACTACAACGCCGCCGACAAGTGGCAGGATGACCGCAATCTGCTGGGGCTGGGCTTTGAAAAGATGCTGGCCGGCCCCACACAAGAGGCCGCAGCCCGCTGGCCCCGCCAGTGCAACGCCATCCGCAGCTGCCTCGACCGTCTGGCCGAATACGAAGCCGCCGGGAGCGAAGACTTGGACGCGGTGTCGGGCTGCTTCGGCGAGTTGATGGCCGAGCTGTTCGATTACCGGCAGGACCACTGGTCGCCCGAGCTGCGCAGCATCGGCTTCCATTTGGGGAAGTACATCTACCTGTTGGACGCCTACGATGACCTTGCCCGCGACCTGAAAAAAGGCAGTTACAACCCGCTGAATACCCTGAGCACCCAGCCCGGCTACGAGGACGAGATGAAAGAGATCTTCGAGCTGCTGCTGGGTACCTGCGCCCAGAGCTTCGAGCGTCTGCCCTGCGTGGAGGACGTCGATCTGCTGCGCAACATCCTGTATTCGGGCGTCTGGCTCAAATACAACTGCAAAAACGCCAAAGAAGCCAAAAATTCCGCCCGATAAGGGTGGATATTTTTTGATTTCTCCCGATTTTGTCTTGATTTTATCGGCATTGTCCGTTAGACTTAAAAGGTATTGTGGCCGCGTGGCCGCACCACCAGAGAGATGTGAGGAAGTTGATCCATGAAAGACCCCTATGAGGTGCTTGGCATCCAGCGCGGTGCAACCGACGAAGAGATCAAAAAGGCCTACCGCGCCAAATGCAAACGCTGGCACCCGGACCTGAACCCCAACGACCCGACGGCCGAGGAGCACTTCAAGGAAGTGCAGGCCGCTTACGACGCCATTACCAAGGGCGACACCGGCCCTCAGATGAACGGCGGCTACGGGCAGCAGGGCTATTACAACAACCCCTACGGCAGTTACCAGCAGCAGGGTTACAGCCAGCAGAACGGCTACAACAACGGCTTCGGTGATTTCGACGGCTTCGACCCGTTTGGCTTCGGGTTCGGCTTCGGCGGCTATCAGCAGCAGAGCGGAGCCAGCTACAACAGTTCCGACAGCCCTGAGATGCAGGCCGCCCGCAACTTCATTTCCAGCGGCCGCTATGCCGAGGCGCGCCGGGTGCTGGACGGGATGAACAACCGCAGTGCCCGGTGGTATTACCTCTCCTCGCTGGCCAATCAGGGCCTCGGCAAGAGCATCGATGCCCTGCAGGACGCCCGCCGCGCCGCCCAGCTGGACCCCAATAACACCGAGTACCAGATGCACCTGCGCCGGATGCAGAACGCCGGCCAGACCTACCGCACCCAGACCACCTACGCCCAGCCCGGCGGCCTGATGCGCTGGTGCTGGACCATGATCCTGCTGAATATGCTCTGCAATTGCTGCTGCGGTGGCGGACGGTTCTTCTATCGGCCGTATTAAAATCCCATAATATCCAAAAAATCCCGTGTCCACACGATAAAGTGCAGACACGGGATTTTTTTTGCATTGTAATGGGTTTTACTTGATGACGATCGTCCGGGTGATCTTGGTGGCGGAGTAGTTGCCCGTGACCGTGGCCGTTTCGGTGTACTTACCGGGTGCGGTGGGGAAGGTATCGCTCTTGCTGTTAAAGAGGTTCGACAGGAAGCTGCCGTCGCCCTTGCGGTAGGTACAGGTAACTTTGGCATCCGGGATGACCGTGCCGTTGTCGTCCAGAACCGCTGCGCCGTCAAAGCTTGCTGCCTGTTCCACCGTCATCTCTGCGGGCAGGTCGTTGGCCCAGTAGAGGCGGACGCCCTCGCTCTTGGGTTTGATGGTGAACATGGCCACGCCTGCAGTGTTCATGTCGCCGGATTCCAGCGCGACCGAGCCGGCAATGTAGGTACCCGCGGCGGTGGGCTGTTCATCAATGTAGATGTGCGTTGCCACGCCCTTGGGCAGGAACTTGCGGATCAGATCCACCGCCAGCTTCAGGCCGGTGGAGACGTCTTTCAGGGTCGGCATATAGAATTTCAGGGTATCCATGACCGACACCACTTCGTCAGCCACCCGGAGCAGCACTTCCACGTCGTTGCCGTCGATCAGCTGTTTCAGGTAGGCATAGACGTTGAATTCTTCTTCCTGATCCGGATTCTGGGACATCTTGCGGGGCAGCGGAACCATCTTGAGCAAGGTGCGGATCTTATCCGACAGCACCAGCGTCACATAGCCCTTGGCCTCGCCCTTGGTGCCCATGACGACCCCGATGTACTGGGTGTCGGCGGGGCGGGTCTCCACGCTGAGGGTGAAGGGCGAACCATAGACCAGATCGCCGGTCGCTTTCAGCCGGATGGACACGGCGTCGTTCTGGGTATCGAGCTGAGACTCCTGCTCGGCGGCTTCGGTGCTTGCAGCGGTTTCAGGCTCTTCAATGCCCGATGCAGCGTAAACCGGCGTGGCAAGAATGCTCAGGCTCATGACCGCTGCCAGCAGCAGCGAAGCGATGCGTTTGGCCTTCGTCTTCATTTCTGACAGACCTCCTGTGTTGTTTCTTGCTCTAATTTTACCGCAAAGCGCGCTTTTGGTCAATAACGGAAATAAACCTCTCAGTCTCGCATACGCTCGCCAGCTCCCCTAATAGGGGAGCCTCTGGCGAAGAGGCAAAGCTTCACGAAATGCCAAGGCCTCCCCTCCGTAGGGGAGGTGGCAATGCGAAGCATTGACGGAGAGGTTTTCCACTTTACAGAATCCGCACCCGGATGACTGCCGGGACTGCCGCCAGCTTCTCGGCCAGCGTCTTATCCACGGCACCGGTGGCATCCAGCATGGTATATGCCATGTTCTTCTTGCTCTTGTTCACCATGTTTTCGATGTTCAGGCCGGCCTCGGTGGTCAGGGCGGTGATCTGGCTGATCATGCCCGGCTCATTCTTGTGGATGATGCAGATCCGCTTGCCGCCTGCACGGGGCTGATGCACCTCCGGCAGATTGACCGAGTGGGTGATGTTGCCGTTCTTGAGGTAATCGCTGATCTCCTGTGCGGCCATGACAGCACAGTTGTCCTCGGCTTCGGGGGTCGATGCACCCAGATGGGGCGTGCAGATGACGCCGGGCTTCCCCAGCAGAGCTTCGGTCGGGAAGTCGGTCATGTAGCCGGAAACCTTCCCCGTCTCGAGGGCGTCCAGCAGGGCGGGCGTGTTGACCAGCTCGCCGCGGGCGTAGTTCAGGATCTTTACGCCGTCCTTGCAGAGGGCCAGCGTCTGGGCGTTGATGGTATCCTTGGTGGTCGGCAGATACGGCACATGGATGGTGATGTAATCGCAGAGGGGCAGCATATCGTTCAGGTTGACGCAGTGGTGGACCTGACTGCTCAGATTCCACGCCGCGTCGATGGAGATGTACGGATCGTAGCCGTAGACTTCCATTCCCAGTGCGATGGCGCAGTTGGCGACCCGGGAGCCGATGGCACCCAGACCGATGACGCCCAGCGTCTTGCCCTTGATCTCGTTGCCGACGAACTGTTTCTTGCCCTTCTCGACGCTCTTGGCCATGGCCGGGTCACCGGCAAGGCCCTGCGTCCACTGGGCGGCGGCGGCCACGTTCCGGCTGCCTGCAATGAGCATTCCGATCACCAGTTCGGCGACCGCGTTGGCGTTGGCACCGGGGGTGTTAAAGACCACGATGCCCTGCTCGCTGCAGCGGTCCAGCGGGATGTTATTGACACCGGCACCAGCGCGGGCGATCGCCAGCAGGTTGTCGTTGAAGGTCGTGTTCAACAGATCGGCACTGCGCACCAGAATGCCGTCGGGGGCCTCGGCGTCCACCGAGACGTCAAAGAGATTTTTGGGCAGCTTTGCCAGCCCCACCGGGCTGATGGCATTGAGGGTTTTTATGGTAAACATTTACGCATTCTCCTTCCGGAACTTCTCCATGAAATCCACCAGCTTATCAATGCCTTCCGGCGGCATGGCGTTGTAGATGGAGGCCCGCATACCACCGACCAGACGGTGGCCCTTCAGGTTGACGAAACCGGCCTCCGCAGCCTCGGCACAGAACTTCTTGTCCATGTCGGGGTTGGGACTGGTGAAGGTGACGTTCATGGTGCTGCGGTAGCGGTGCTCGACAGGGTTCTTGAAGAAATCCTGTCCGTCCAGATAATCGTAGAGCACCTTTGCCTTGGCTTCGTTGATCTTCTGCATATTGGCCAGACCGCCGATGTCGTTCTCGAGGTACTTGAGGACGAGGCCGGTCATGTAGATGCACCAGCAGGGCGGCGTGTTGTACATACTGTCCTTGGCCAGCAGGGTGGTGTAGTTCATCATGGTGGGAACATTGTCGGCGGCGTGGCCCAGCAGATCATCCCGGACAATGGCAATGGCCATGCCTGCGGGGGCGACGTTCTTCTGGACGCCGAAATAGATGCAGCCGTACTTGGTCACATCCACGGGCTTCGAGAGGATCATCGAGCTCATATCGGCCACCAGCGGCACGCCCTCGACCTGCGGGATCTCGACGTACTGGGTGCCGAAGATGGTGTTGTTCTGGCAGATGTGGATGTAGCTGGCGTCCTTGTCATAAGGGATGGCATTCACATCCGGAATATAAGTGAAGTTCTTGTCCTTGCTGTTGGCGACGATATTCACCTCACCGAATTTGGCGGCTTCCTTGGCGGCCAGATTCGAGAAGTTGCCGGTGACGATGTAATCTGCCTTGCCGGTGGTCATGAAGTTCAGCGGCACCATGGCGAACTGCTGGGTCGCACCGCCCTGAAAGAAGCCCACCCTATAGTTGTCGGGGATGTTCATCACCCGGCGGAGGGAAGCTTCGGTCTCGGTGATGATCGCATCGAACCACTTGCTGCGGTGGCTCATCTCCATGACGCTCTGGCCGCTGTCGCCGTATTCAAGCAGCTCTGCCTGTGCCTGTTTCAGGACTTTTTCGGGCAGCATACTGGGACCTGCGCTGAAATTATACACTCGTGCCATACTCGGACTCTCCTTTTCCCTCGTGCCGCCCAAATCTGCGGCGGCGTTGTGTTGTGGAACTGTCCGTAGTATAATGGTTTTGGAGCATCAAAAACAAGAGCATCCTTGCACAAACTTGGCACGTTCAAGTCCGCACACAGCGCACAAAGCTCACAAATGTTCCCGTATCGAGTACATTTTTTAAGACAAGTGTAAAATATCAGTCATTTACCGGCTTGTGCACTGGATTTTCGGCTCTTGCCATTTCGTCTCAAGTTTGGTATTTTAGGAACATCAGAGACAAATGTAAAAACATTTTTTGAAAGGAGGACAGGCCATGTACGGCTTATCCGACGCACTGAAACCGCTGTCGGCGGCAGAAGAGCAGGTCTTGCTGGCGGTCTGGGCCTGCCGTCCGCCCGCGTCCCGCCGGGACATCAGCGACAAGCTGGCCGACAAAGGCTGGGCGGCGGCCACCGTCCTCAACTTTCTCTACCGGCTCGAGGCCAAGGGCTGGGTGAAGAGCGGCAAGGACCAGAACCGCAACGTCTATACCCCCACCGTCACCCGGCGGGCCTACGGGGTGTGGTGTATGCGCCAGCGGCTGGACACCCTGTTCGACGGCGACCTCGCCGAGGCAGTCCGTGCCCTTGTCAGCGAGAGCGGCTGCGGCCAGAGCGAACTGGAACAGGCCATCGCCGTGCTCAACGAAAAGCACGCCGAGGCCGAGGAATATGATCTGTATGACCCGTATGGGTAGCCCTCTCAGTCAAAACCTTCCGGTTTTGACAGCTCCCCCATGGTGGGAGCCCTTGGCAGGCCGGGCAACTTACTACGAAACACGCAAGGCGGCGGGCCCTGCGGTGAAATTTCAGGAGGATCAAAGCGAATGAACTGCAAATTACGCGCAAAAAACTGCGGCGGGTGCCCGCTGCTGGAACTGGACTATGCCGAACAGCTCAAGCAGAAGGAGGCCGATGTGCGCCGGCTGCTGGGTAAGTACGGCCCCGTCCACCCCATCCGGGGGATGGAGACGCCCTACCACTACCGGAACAAGGTGATTTCCACCTTTGCGCCCGGTTATGGTGGAAAACTCACCTCCGGCATCTACGCCGCTAAGACCCACAAGGTACTGCCGGTGGAAAGCTGCCTGCTTCAGGACGAAGTATTGGACGCCGTGATGCAGGCCGTCCGCGCCGCCGCCAACGCCTGCCGGTATCAGCCCTTCAATGAGGATAAGGGCACCGGCCTGCTCCGGCACTGCCTGCTCCGCCGGGGCGTTTCCACCGGGCAGATCATGGTGGTGCTGGTGACCGCCCAGCCCGTTCTGCCGGGGGCCAAAAACTTCGTCCGCGCCCTGCTCGCCGAAGCCGAAAAGCGGCAGGTGCCCGTCACCACCATCGTCCAGAACTACAACCCCCGCAAAACCAGCGTCGTCCTCGGCGAGGACGAAAAGGTGCTCTACGGCAAAGGCTTCATTCTGGATACCCTCTGCGGCAAAACCTACGCCCTCAGCCCTCGCAGCTTCTATCAGGTCAACCCCGTCCAGACCGCCGTGCTTTACGGCCTCGCGGTAGACGCCGCCCAGCTCACCGGCAAAGAAACGGTTCTGGACGCCTACTGCGGCATCGGCACCATCGGCCTGACCGCCTCCGGCAAGGCCAAGCAGGTGGTGGGCGTCGAGGTCAACCGGGATGCCGTCCACGACGCCATCGGCAACGTCAAACACAACGGCGTCAAGAATGCACGGTTCTTTGCCGCCGACGCCACCGCATGGATCCGGGAAGCCGCCGACGCCGGAGACCGCGCCGACGTGATCTTCATGGACCCGCCGCGCGAAGGCTCGACCCCGGAGTTCCTCGAGAGCGTCGTCCGGATGGCTCCGAAACGCGTGGTCTATGTCAGCTGCAACCCCGAGACCATGGCCCGTGACCTCGCCCTCCTCACCCGCAAAGGCTACCGCGCCGAGGGCTTTACCCCTGTCGATATGTTTCCCCACACCGACCATTGCGAAGTGGTTTGTGCATTGTCCAAACTTCACGAAGCGAAGCATCATGTAAGTGAAAGTAAGTAATTTATACATTGCGCAGGTGAAGAGAAAGTGTGGATTGCATTTCAGGAGCAGTTCTTCTGTGGAATTTTGGTAAAATGAAGAGAAAAAGGATAGAGAAAGATGCATGATATTACAGATCTTCCCGCATGGGAGAGACTATTTAAGGAAATTGTATGGAAGCAACTCGGAGACATGGAAGGAAAGAAGATTCTTGATTTTGGTAGTGGAGAAGGGATTACGGCGAATCATTTCGCTGAAAAAAATGATGTTACTGCTATAGAGCCATCCAAGGAAATGCTTTCTAATGCATGGAAAGATTATGAGTACACTCAGATCGTCGGTGATGTTAATGCTTTGTCTGCATTTAAGAATGAGACTTTTGACCTGATTATTTGTCACAATGTGCTGGAATATATTGATGATAAAGCGGCTGTGGTAAAAGCTTTAGCAAGAGTTTTAAAGAAGGATGGCATTATATCCATTGTAAAGCATAACAGAGCCGGCCGAGTAATGCAGATGGCAGTTCTTCTTGACGATTTTGAAAAGGCAAATGAGCTTCTTGATGGAAAAGACAGCACGGCTTCTAAGTTTGGAACTATCAGATATTATGAAGATAATGATATTACTAAATGGGAGCCACAAATAACCGTCTCAGATATTTTGGGAATAAGAACTTTTTGGGATTTGCAGCAGAATCAGCAAAAGCATGGAGATGAAGCGTGGCAGGAGAAAATGTTGCAGCTTGAATTGAGAGTATCACAGATACAGGAATACAAAAATATTGCATTTTTTCATCATCTTCTGTTGAAAAAATGAGACTGCATTAAATGAAATATAGGGTTGCTTAATGAGAAAATGTCACCTGATGTGCTGACAAATCCAATAGATATGTAACCGTTTTGTTGCAAGTAAGACTAAAAAAAACGAACAAATATTCTATATTTGACAACGGAGATTCTATACCCCCCCCCCCCCAAAAAAAAACAGAAAATGTGAATGTACAAATGAAGCTCAAACCTTTGTGGTTTGGGCTTTTTCTAATTTTAATAGAAACTTGAGAACAATAATTTTCAAAAAGTCAATTATCAAAAAGAAACGAAAGAAGAAACCGAAATCTTTGAATCAATTGCCAGAGAAGTTGATGAAGTCTCCGAATAACATTTGCTTTAGGTTACGTTTTGGCGATTGAAACCTTGTTGAATTTCCGTAACAAAGCGAAGCCGCTATACCACAAACAGGTACAGCGGCTTCCTTTTTTATCGTTGTTATGCGTTCTGCGTCACAGCAGAGCGTGCAGCGTTCTTCACTTTTTTCAGAGCCACAATGTAAATCACATCGTACACAAAGCAGATAATACCCGTGACTGTGATGAACCAGTTGCCCTCAATTGTGCCGAAAATGGTCGGGGTCAGTGTACCGATGCACTTGCAGACTGCAATGGTCATGCTCTGGCCTTTATCAGACTTTCGCTCTTTCAGCATAGAGAGGTATAGCAGGCTCATAGCGACATTTTGCAGATAGGCGGCATACTTCTCACCCTCTACGCTACCGAACCAGTAGAAGAACAGAAGCTGGAGTACCAGACAGGTCGCAAATGCCAGCAGGCTCCACGGCACAAAGAACTTGCGTTCGGTCTCGGTGCGGCACTCGGATTTGCCGAACTTGAAATAGGTGTAAACGATCACGCAGTCCAGCACGAACCAGCAGGTGTTGGCAATGGCCTGTGCACCGATGCTCTGCCGGACGAAAATATCGGTAAAGGCGTACAAGCCCTCCCACACGATGTTCAGCCCCAGCGCAAACAGCGGCATGGCATAGGTTTTTTGTTTGAAACCGATGCGGATGCTCTCAACGTAGACAATAGACCAGCAGATACCGCTGATGATGATTAAAATATTTATCAGGGTACTCATGCGTCCTTATCCTTTCCTGCACTCTGCCCAAACCTGCTCCATCCACGCGGCATAATCGCCTTTTTTGAACACGCCGCTGTCAAACGGATGCTTGATCGTTGCCCCGTGGCAGATTTGTTTCAGATGCTTCATCGTCCAGTTGATGCCACTCATGCCGTAGGTAGCAAAGGGAATGACGGTTTTGCCTGTCAGGTCGCATTTTTCAACGAAATCTGCTACAAAACGGGGAACATCCTGCGCCCAGACCGGGTAGCCCAGCAGAACCACATCATATCCATCCAAATCGGGGATCGGGGTCACAAAGGCAGGCGGAACCGGGTTCTTCTTCTCCTTGCTGACGCGCAGGCAGGCGGAAATGTAGTTTCCGTAGGCTTCCTCCGGCACGATTTTAATGGCTTCGCAGTTCAAATCCTGCTTTGCCTGCAATGCGATTTTCTCCGTGTTGCCCGAACGGGAGTAGTAAATGATGATCAGTTTCATGCTCCGGCTCCTTTCCCTGCCTGTGCTTATTTGGTTTCCATGTGGGCGCGGTAGTCCATGCCCATGTAGACAAATTCGTAAATCATATCTCCCTCACGGGTGACGGTCTTTCCATTTTCATCCGTGTACTTCATTTTTCCGTGGGCAAAGTTACGAGTGGTACTGGGGTGCAGGTCTTTCAGTTCCAGAGCTTTCAGGAGCAGTTTTGGCATCTGTGCGCCAGCATCCCGGCTTTCCAACTCATACTGCTGCTGGATGGTGTAGACCAGCTTGCGCTTGCCCTGCGTCAGCGTGTACTCCACCTCTTTGGGATATTTCTTCCCGGTCAGCTTTTCTGTGTATTCGCTCACGATACGGCATTTGGGCGTAGTGAGCTGTTCCAGCAAAAGGTTTCCTTCCTTGTCCTCAAGGAAAAACATCGGCATCCGGGTATAGCCGAACTTCTTCTGTGTGCAGATGTCAAAGGTGAGCATTGCATAATCGCCGAAGTCCTGCCGACCCCAGATCCAGTGATACCATGTCTTGTTGTGCGCCACATTGCCCCACTGGTGGTCGTGGCAACCCGCGCCTGTGACCGCATGATGTTCGCCGTTGTAGTAGAGGTCGCCGCTGACCGTGCCGCGCGGAACCGCACACAGCCATGTAAAGTAGCCGCCATCGTCAAAGGCAAAGCCGTCTGCGCCGGGTCTCCACGGCTTTGCAAGGCTGGTCAGCGTCAGGTCACAGCCAACATCCGAAGCGGTTCCCTGTCCACCCGCGCCGTCTGTGCCGCAGACGCCGCCCGTAGGCGCAACGTGAATCTTGTACTCCTTGAAATCGCCGTAAATGCTGTGAGGGCCGAACTTCACGTCGCAGCATTCCTTGCCAAAGTGCGCATCGGCGGCGGTCAGCACCACATTGTCCTTGTACTCCTTGCCATCCGGCGAGGTGATTTTCAGCACCACGGAGGGAATCGTGCCATCCTTCCCGATAGTCTTGTTATCCTTGGTGTTGAAGTGGATCACGGCCTTGGATCCATCGTCCAGAATCATATCAAAGTACCACCACTCGTAGACACAGGCACGGTCATCATCCCGCTTGCCGTCCTCCCAGACCTCAATCTTCCCCTTCTTGGTTCCCATGCGGATATAGTCTTCTTCGCGGTCCATGACACGCACGTTGACCTGTTTCATTGTGCAGCTTCCTTTCATTGCTCGTATGAAAGGACGATCAAAATCGCCCCTTGACTTTTCAACGGCAAAAGCATATCATACACCTGTCGAAAGAACAACAACTCGTTTTGCTCGATTTGCCGTTATTTCAACAGGTGAACAGCAAAGTGTTGAAATAAGAAAAAAGTTCACAAAAGGAGCTTCCATGCCGAAAGAAGAATTGAAAAGCCCACAGCGGCGAACCCTGACAAAACGCCTGATCCGTGAAGCCATGCTGGAACTGTTAAAGACCAAAAGCATCCAGAAAATTTCCGTCCGAGAACTCTGTGATGCGGCGGGCATCAACCGCACGACCTTTTACAACCATTACGATGGCACTTATGAGGTACTGGCCGAAATCGAAGAACATTTTCTGGCGCAGCTTTCCGCAGAGGAAGTCACATCCGGAACGACCATTGATTTAGCGCGTCATATTGAACTGCTTTGTGACCGGCTGCAAAAAAACAGGGAGGTTTCCCTGTTGCTGCTGGAAAACAACGCCGACCCTCATTTTTCGGAAAAGCTGATGGCTGTTCGGAGTTGCGGAAACATCTGGGAAAAATTGGATAACGGTTACTCGGCCGAAGAGCAAATTTTGTTAGGAGATTTTCTCAGTGGCGGCGCATACGCACTGGTTTTCCGCTGGCTGAAAAGCGGCTGTCGGCAGTCGCCGAAGCAAGTGGCCGAATTGCTGGCGAAAACCATCCGCTATGGTGTTACATTGCCTGAATTTTGACGCCGATTTTTCCTTGACGAACCATCCCTCGCGCGGTACGATAGAAATGAAAAACTGATAGAAGAAAGGCTTTTCCATGAATACAAACACTGATTTCATCATCCGCAACGCGCAAATCGAGGATTACCCGGCGGTGCGCCGCATTTTCAATCAGGTGCAGGCCATGCACGTCGCATGGCGGCCGGATATCTACAAGCCAAACGACGACCTGCTTCCGCCGGACGCTTTCCGGAAACTCGTTGAAGAAAATAATTTCTATGTTGCCGAAACGAACGGCACCGTCGTCGGCATCCTCGAGCTGGTGTTCCGGCACATCGAGTCGCCCGCCCATGTCACCCGGAACATCGTATTCATCGACAGCATGGCTGTGGACGAAACATACCGTGGGATGGGCGTCGGGCACTTGTTCTTTGAGAAAGTGAAAGAAATCAAAGAGCAGAACCACCTTGACGGCATCGAGCTTCAGGTCAACGCAAAAAACAAGGCTGCTTATGAGATGTATGCACACTACGGTTTTACGGAAAAGTCCATCAACATGGAATTGCTATAAATAAGGAGATTCTGCCATGAAAGCAAACCTGAACGGATACTACGACGAGATCGAATCCACGGCCTCCAAGAAGGACGAGCTGTTGGAGCTTTTGAAAAACTACACCGTGACCGCCCACACCAACGAAGAGGACGAGTTTGACTACCTCGAAAACGACGATGTGACGCTGGTGGTGGCGAACCCGCTGGGTGGCGAGGAGCTGCAGATTGAGCTGGGTGCGGAGTTCTCGCTCTTCTTCGAGCTGTGGCAGTTCCACTATTCGGTTTATGAATCCGACTATGCCCGGATGAAGAAGGACATCCTCACCCTCACAGGCGGAAACGCCGGTGCGCTGAACTTCTTTACTGACGGCAAGTGGATTGGCTCGACCTTCTGCCCGGAAGTTCCGGCGGCGGACGCTAAAGCTACCGACCTGATCGCCAAATACTGGGCGTGGGAGCCTGATTCACCCGCCCAGAAAAACAAGGAAAAGCTGCTGACCCATGGTGGTGAGCTGCGCTTTACCTGCTGGGACCCGGCAAATAACCGAACATTCCAAGTCCCGGCCCAGAACTGAACAAACAAAACGATCCCCGGCGGGGCTTCCGTGTTGGAAGCAATCCGCCGGGGATCTTTCTTAGGATGAAGGAATGTGAAGTTCCGGATTATTCAGCAAACAGCGGGGTGGAGAGGTAACGGTCGCCGGTGTCGGGCAGCAGAACGACGATATTCTTGCCGGCGTTCTCGGGACGCTTTGCCAGCTGCAGAGCAGCCCAGACCGCAGCACCGGAAGAGATGCCGACCAGCACGCCTTCCTTGTGGCCGACCAGACGGCCGGTAGCGAAGGCATCCTCATTGGAGACGGGGATGATCTCATCGTAGACCTTGGTATCCAGCACGTCCGGCACGAAGCCTGCGCCGATGCCCTGAATCTTGTGTGCGCCTGCGGTGCCCTTGCTCAGGACCGGAGAGGTAGCCGGCTCAACGGCCACGACCTTGACGTCGGGATTCTGGCTCTTGAGGTACTGGCCGACACCGGTGATGGTGCCGCCGGTGCCAACGCCAGCCACGAAGATATCGACCTTGCCGTCGGTGTCGCCCCAGATCTCCGGGCCGGTGGTCTCGAAGTGGGCCTTGGGGTTGGCCGGGTTGACGAACTGGCCGGGGATGAAGGAGTTGGGGATCTCCTTGGCCAGCTCATCGGCCTTGGCGATGGCACCCTTCATGCCCTTTGCGCCCTCGCTCAGCACCAGCTCGGCACCGTAAGCCTTCATCAGCTGGCGACGCTCGACGCTCATGGTCTCGGGCATCACGATGATGATGCGGTAGCCCTTGGCAGCGGCCACAGCCGCCAGACCAATGCCGGTGTTGCCGGAGGTCGGCTCAATGATGACAGAGCCTTTCTTCAGCAGGCCCTTCGCCTCGGCGTCGTCGATCATGGCCTTAGCGATACGATCCTTGACGGAACCGGCCGGGTTGAAGTACTCGAGCTTTGCGAGGATTTTGGCGTTCAGATTCTCCTGCTTTTCGATGTGGGTCAGCTCCAGCAGCGGAGTATGGCCAATCAGCTGATCTGCGGAAGTATAAATCTTGCTCATAATCGTTTCCTCCAAATTATTCGGGCGATCCCGCCCGGCTGTCCCGGAGCGACCCGGTGTCTCATTCGTTCTGATACTTTCATTCCCCTCTAAACCAACATGGTTTGTAGGTTTGATGGCATTATAGCCCTCTTTGCCCCGTTTGTCAAGAGAAAATCTGAAAAAGTTTCGATTGAAAAGTTATAAACCCTGTTGTATAATAGGTTTGATAAAAACATTTGCTTTTCTATCGTGGGCAACAGCTTCTTGTACAACCTCTCCGTCATTGCTGCGCAATGCCACCTCTCCTTGTAGGAGAGGCCTTGGCAATCCCCGCAAAACAAATTCTCTTTGCCAAAGGCTCCCCTACTAGGGGAGCTGGACGCGAAGCGGCCTGAGAGGTTGGACAACGAAGCTCTTTATTATACTATCAGAAGGAGTACGCCATGATCGTTTCAACCAAGGGCCGCTATGCGCTGCGCGTGATGATCGACCTCGCCGAGCATCGGTCCGAAAAATATGTCCCGTTGAAGGAGGTCGCCGCCCGGCAGGAGATCTCGGAAAAATACCTCGAAAACATCCTCAAGGTGCTGGTGCAGAACGGCTTCCTCGAGGGTCTGCGCGGCAAGGGCGGCGGCTACCGCCTGACCCGCAGCCCCGACCAGTATACCGTGGGCGAGATCCTCACCCTGACCGAAGGCAATCTGGCCACCGTCAGCTGCCTTGCCCCGGGCGCACCGGTCTGCCACCGGATGTCGGAATGCCGCACCTATGAGATGTGGAAGGGCCTTGATAACATGATCGCCGATTACTTCAGCAAGATCACGCTGGCCGATCTCGCGGCCCCGGAAGAAGCCGGAAATGATTATGTGATTTGATTCTTATTAAAGATTCTTATTAAAATAAACCTCTCAGTCGGGCTTACGCCCGCCAATCATCCTCCCTTTGTCGCTTCGCGACATCTCCCTCCGGCCGGAGGGAGTCTTTCCTGATAGGGGAGCCTTTGGCGATGCGAAGCATTGACGGAGAGGTTTTTATTTTTATGACGTCTTTACAAACTTTTTGTGAATTGTTGGCCCGCGCCGAAACAGACTATTGACAAAGCGGCAGGTTTGGAGTATATTTTTAGCAGCCGAACAGTTAGAGTGCCAAAGTAAGATTAGCAATCCAAGATGCTGCTTGACAATAAACGAAATTTCCGGTACGAATGGAGGTCAACTTTATGAATACCAATCAATATACCCAGAAAACCCTCGAAGCTCTGCAGGCAGCCCAGCAGCTGGCTGTGGAGTACCAGCATAACGCGCTGGAGCCGGAGCACCTGCTCCACGCTCTGGCCACACAGGAGCAGGGCCTGATCCCGCAGCTGCTCCAGAAACTCAACGTCGATCCCGGCAGCTTCGCCGCTTCGGTGGCCGAAAAACTGTCGGCCCTGCCCCGGGTCTCCGGCTCCGGCCGCGACCCCGACAAGGTGTATATCTCGCAGGCCACCGATAAGGTGCTGAGTGCCGCTGCCCGGGAAGCCAAGGCCATGAAGGACGACTTCGTAAGCGTCGAGCATGTTTTCCTCGGCCTGCTGGACGAGCAGACGAGCAATACCACCGAACTGTTCCGTGCCTTCGGCATCACCAAGGACAAGTTCTTACAGCAGTTGACGGCCGTGCGCGGCAACCAGCGCGTGACCACCGATAACCCCGAGGACACCTACAACGCCCTCCAGAAATACGGTCAGGATCTGGTCGATCTGGCCCGGAAGCAGAAGCTTGACCCCGTGATCGGCCGCGATCAGGAGATCCGGAACGTCATCCGCATCCTGTCCCGTAAGACCAAAAACAACCCCTGCCTGATCGGTGAGCCGGGCGTCGGTAAGACCGCCATCGCCGAGGGTCTGGCCGAGCGGATCGTTCGGGGCGATGTGCCCGAAAACCTGAAAGACCGCACCGTGTTCAGCTTGGATATGGGTGCGCTGGTGGTCGGTGCGAAATACCGCGGCGAGTTCGAGGAGCGTCTGAAGAGCGTTCTGAACGAAGTCAAGAAGAGCGAGGGCAAGATCATCCTCTTCATTGATGAGCTACACACCATCGTCGGTGCCGGCAAGACCGACGGTGCCATGGATGCCGGCAACCTGCTGAAACCCATGCTGGCCCGCGGCGAGCTGCACTGCATCGGTGCCACCACGCTGGACGAGTACCGCCAGTATATCGAGAAAGACCCCGCTCTGGAACGCCGGTTCCAGCCGGTTCAGGTGGATGAACCCACCGTGGAGGATACCATCTCCATCCTGCGCGGACTGAAAGAGCGATACGAAGTGTTCCACGGCGTCAAGATCAGCGACAATGCCCTGATCGCCGCCGCCACCCTGTCCGACCGGTACATCACCGACCGCTTCCTCCCCGATAAGGCCATTGACCTTGTGGATGAAGCCTGCGCCATGATCAAGACCGAGATGGACAGTATGCCCAGTGAGATGGACGATCTGGCCCACCGGATCACCCAGCTGCAGATCGAGCAGGTCAGCCTGAAAAAGGAGACCGATGCCCTCAGCCAGAGCCGCCTGCACGAGCTGGAAAAGGAGCTGGCCGAGCTGCAGGACAAGTTCCGCAGCATGAAGGCAAAGTGGGAGAACGAAAAGAACGCCATCGGCAAGG
The DNA here is from genome assembly GCA_963660925.1 of Eubacterium sp. CAG:38. Lineage (GTDB taxonomy): Bacteria > Bacillota > Clostridia > Oscillospirales > Ruminococcaceae > Faecalibacterium. Next base: position 29,869 of record CAVKZS010000081.1, read on the forward strand.
TGCAGACCCTGCGTGAGCAGATCGAGCAGACCAACGCCGCTATTGAAAAGGCTCAGCGTGAGTACGACCTGAACAAGGCCGCTGAACTGAAATACGGCAAGCTGCCCGAACTGCAGAAACAGCTGGAAGCCGAAGAGAAACTGGCCAACGAGAAGAAAGAGGACAGCCTCCTGCGCGACCGCGTGACCGACGAAGAGATCGCCCGGATCGTGGCCCGCTGGACCGGCATCCCGGTCGAGAAACTGGTGGAGGGCGAGCGCGAGAAGCTGCTTCATCTGGACGATGTGCTCCACAAGAGAGTCATCGGTCAGGACGAGGCCGTGACCAAAGTCAGCGAAGCCATTCTGCGCAGCCGCGCCGGCATCGCCAACCCGAACCGGCCCATCGGCAGCTTCCTCTTCCTCGGCCCCACCGGTGTCGGTAAGACTGAGCTGGCGAAAGCACTGGCACAGGCCCTGTTCGACGATGAGAAGAACATGGTGCGTATCGACATGACCGAGTATATGGAGAAGTTCAGCGTCAGCCGTCTGATCGGTGCGCCTCCGGGATACGTCGGTTATGAAGAGGGCGGCCAGCTGACTGAGGCCGTCCGCCGCAAACCCTACAGCGTCGTGCTGTTCGATGAGGTGGAGAAGGCCCACCCCGATGTGTTCAACATCCTGCTTCAGGTGCTGGACGACGGCCGGATCACCGACAGTCAGGGCCGCACCGTGGACTTCAAGAACACGGTCATCATCCTGACCTCCAACCTCGGCAGCGACATCATCCTGAACGACCTCGAGCAGAGCCGTGCCAACGGCTCCAACGAGCTGAGCGCGGATGCCCGCCAGCAGATCGACCTGCTGCTCAAGTCCAAGTTCCGCCCCGAGTTCCTGAACCGTCTGGATGAGATCGTCTACTACAAGAGCCTGACCAAGGACGAGATGCGGAAGATCGTGGATCTGCAGCTGAACGACCTGCGTCACCGCATGGACGAGGGCAAACACCTCAACCTCGAGGTGACCACCGCCGCCAAGGACTACATCATCGACTCTGCTTACGACAGCGTCTATGGTGCCCGTCCCATCAAGCGGTTCATCCAGAGCCATGTCGAGACCCTGATCGCCAAGGCCATCATCCGGGGCGATTACGCCGAGGGTTCGACCCTGACCGTGGATTACGACGGCACCACTCTCGTGCTGAAATAAGCCGTATTCACACACATTTTACACATTTTGTACCCGCACACGGGCGGTAACGCTTGCGTGAGGGTGCAGAATATGATATCATAGGCTTTGAACAATGTGCTTTTCATCGTCGAAGGCAACGGTGGGAAGCACATTTTTAGTACTACTGAAAGCATAACAAAAAGACCGCTCCCGCCGCAGGCGGGAACGGCTTTGGCACATTGCTTTCAGACAACAGCAATATTATAAGAAAGTTGAGTGTGATTTTCCTTTTTATGGACGATGGCAGTATTACGCTCTTGGTGGCGTTGGTGATCCTTGTGGCATTCTCCGCCTTCTTCTCCGCCTCCGAGACCGCATTTTCCTCCCTGAACCAGATCCGGCTGAAGAGCCGCGCAGACGACGGCGACGCCTCGGCTGCACGGGTGCTGGCCATGGCCGAGCAGTACGACAAGCTGCTCTCCTCGATCCTCATCGGCAACAACATCGTGAACATCGCGGCGGCCTCCATCGGCACCATCCTGTTCACCAAGGCATTCGGCCCGGAGCGGGGCGCGACGGTCTCCACCATCGTGCTGACCATTGTGGTGCTGATCTTTGGCGAGGTGACCCCGAAAAGTCTGGCCAAGGAGATGCCCGAGAAGGTCGCAACCTTCGTCTCCCCCATCCTGAACCTTCTGATGGTGGTGCTGACCCCCCTGACGTGGCTGTTCAGCCAGTGGAAAAAGCTGCTGGGCCATTTCGTCCACAGCAGCGAGAACGACTCCATCACCGAGGGTGAGCTGATGACCATGGTGAGTGAGGCCGAGAGCGACGGCGAGCTGACCGACCGCGAGAGCCAGCTGATCCGGAGTGCCATCGAGTTCGACGATGTGGAAGTGGAAGAGATCCTGACCCCCCGTGTGGACGTGATCGCCGTTGAGGACGATACCTCGCTGGAAGAGCTGGCCCAGACCTTCGCCGAGTCCGGCTACTCCCGCTTGCCGGTCTACCACGGCACCATCGACAACATCATCGGCGTGGTCCACGAAAAGGACTTCTACCTTGCCCGGCTGAAAAAGGCCAGCAGCATCGAAGATCTGATTGTTCCCACCCTGTACACAACCGGTTCCACCCAGATCTCCCAGCTGCTCCGCACCCTGCGGGAGCAGCACCACCACATGGCGGTGGTGGTGGACGAATACGGCGGCACCGAGGGCATCATCACACTGGAAGACATCTTGGAAGAGCTGGTCGGCGAGATCTGGGATGAGCACGACGAGGTGACCGAGGACTTCCGCCAGCAGTCGGACGGCAGCTGGCTGGTGTCCGGCTCGGCCAGCGTGGATGACCTCTTCGAGACGCTGGATTTGCCCGAGGACGACGAGATCGACTCCAACACCGTCAACGGTCTGGTTCAGGAAAAGACCTGCCACCTGCCGAAGGTCGGCGACCGCTTCACCCTCGGCAATTATACCGGCGTCGTCACCCGCACCGCACGCCGCCGGGTCACCGAGGTCCGCTTCTCTCCCCTGCCCCATGACCCCCACGAGGCCGACAAAGAGAAGGACGACGAAAAGGAAAAACGGTTCAATCGTCTGGCCTCCCGCGTCGAAAACCGAAGCTGAGATACACATATTCATAAAGCTCCCCATCTCCGCACTGTTAAGGTGTTGGATATGGGGAGCTTTTTCGTACCAGACTATTTTTTCATCAGAATGTATGCTATACTTAGTTTAACAAATCGGAATTTATGGAGGGACAAAATGGAACTAATCGTAAAGCATTTTTCAGAGCTGAGTGCAGAAGAGCTGTTTGAAATTTATAAACTGCGTGTTTCTGTATTTGTGGTAGAGCAGAAGTGCCCTTATCAGGAAGTAGACGATGCAGACCGTTCGGCTTATCATCTTTGGCTAAGAGATGAGAACGGGATAGAAGCCTATGCGCGGGTGCTGCCGCAAGGCACAACTTTCCCGACAGTATCTATTGGTCGCGTGATTGCGGTCAAACGTCGGTGTGGATTGGGAAGTAAGATCGTGGATGCCGCAATTGATACGGCGAGAACGAAGCTCCATGCGGATCAAATCACCATCGAAGCTCAGGTCTATGCCCGTTCGCTGTACGAGAAGCATGGCTTCCGACAGACATCGGAGGAATTTCTGGAAGATGGCATTCCGCACATTCAAATGCAACTGAACTTATAAATTCCAGTTTGTCATATTCTTTAAAAGTCCAAAAACCGCAAAAGACCAGCACTGCAGGCTGAACAGCCCTTGCAATGCTGGTCTTTTTGATAGAAAAATGGCGCAGGATCCCCACGCCGTTTTTCGGAATCGTATTTACTGGGCTTTCCACCGGCGGGCGATGCCCATGCCGAGGGCATAAGGGCCGGTGTGGACCGCGATGGTGCAGCCGATCTGCAGCAGCTCCACTTCACACGCGCTGGCCGGGTACTTGGCGCGGAGGGCAGCACGGGTCTGCATCCACAGACGCTTGCCCTCTTCCTCGTCGTAACCGTAGCCGACGGTGATCCGGTAATCGTCCGGGTTGCCGCCGTGGGCGTCCAGATAGCCCATCAGCTGCTCCAATGCCTTCTCAAAGCTCTTCTGGCGGCCGCGTGCCACGCCGCCGGAGAAGATCTCGCCCTCTTTGAAGAGGATCATCGGCTTGATGCCGAGGATGTTGGCTGCCCGGCCGGTGGCCTTGCCGATCCGTCCGCCCTTGATGAGGTAATCGAGGTTGCCGACCGTAAAGAAGATCTGATTGGTGGCCTTCTCTGCTTCCAGCCAGATCACGGCTTCTTCCAGCGTGCGGCCTGCGTCCCGGATGGCGACGGCGTTCTCCACCGTGATGGCCTCGGTGACGGTGGCAGCAGCCGAATCCATCACCTCGATCTGGGCGTCGGGGTAATCCTCCAGCACCAGTTCCCGGGCGTTCCGTGCGCTGCCCACGCAGCCGCTCATCTTGCCGGTAAAGCAGAGGCAGAGGGTGGGGCGTTTGGCTTCGGCCTGCTTGCGGAACACCTGCTCAAAGTCCTCGATGGAGGCCAGACTGGTCTTAGGATAGGCGGCGGGGTTATCCACCATGAACTGGTAGAATGCCCGCACCGAGATCTCCTTGCCTTCTTTCTGGTAATGCTCGCCGTCCAGCGAGACATAGAAGGGCACCACCTCGACGTCCAGCTTCTTGGCCATTTCCGGCGTCAGATCGCACGCGCTGTCAGTAATGATATCAAACAACATATTGTGACGCTTCCTTTTCGATTACGGTCGGGCGGATTTCGGATCAGACGTGATGGACGTAAGCCTCGCGGTCTGCGCCGACCGAGATATAGGTGATCTTGCAGCCCACAGCCTTCTCGAGGTACTCCACATAGTCGCGGGCTTCCTTGGGCAGGTCCTCCCACTTGCGGGCTGCGGTGATGTCGCAGTGCCAGCCGGGGAGATACTCGACGATGGGCTGTGCGGTATCCAGAGCCTCGCCCATGGGGAACCGGGTCGTGGTGGTGCCGTCGGTCAGCTTGTAGGCGGTGACCACGGGGATCTTCTCCATGTAGTCCAGCACATCCAGCAGGGTCAGCGCGACCTCGTCGCAGCCCTGACAGAAGACACCGTAGCGGCTTGCAACGATATCAATGGGGCCCACGCGGCGCGGACGGCCGGTGGCGGCACCGTACTCATGGCCAGCCTCGCGCAGAGCGTGCTTCTCTTCCTCAGTCATGGCCAGCTCGGTGGTGAAGGGGCCGTCACCGACGCAGGAAGAATACGCCTTCATGACGCCGATGGAGTTGGTCAGCTTGTGGCCCGGGATGCCGGCACCGATGGGGGCGTAAGCACCGATGACGTTGGAGGAAGTTGTGTAGGGATAGATGCCGAAGTCGATGTCGCGCAGGGCACCCAGCTGAGCCTCGAAGAGGATTTTCTTGCCGGCGGCATCTGCATCGGCCAGATACTGGCCGGCATCGCAGATGTAATCCTTGAAGATGGCGGCATACTTCTCCAGCCATGCCCACATCTCGTCCACGCTGATGGGAGCGGCATTGTAGCTGCCCTCCATGACGAGGTTCTTGGAATCCACCATGGTGATCAGACGCTTCTTCACAGCGTCATCCAGATGGAGCAGGTCGCCCATGCGGAGGGTCTTTTTCATGTACTTGTCGCCGTAAGCGTAAGCAATGCCGCGCTTGGTGGAACCGAACTGTGCGCCGGTCTTGGACAGGCGGGCCTCTTCCAGACCGTCCTGCTCCACATGATAGGGCATGGTGATGGTGGCGCGGTCGGAGATCTTCAGGTTGGCGGGGCTGATCTCAATGCCCTGCTCCCGCAGCTTGTTGATCTCGCCATCCAGATGATGCGGATCAATGACCATACCGTTGCCCATGACGCAGACAACATTCGGACGCAGGATACCGGAGGGCAGCAGGTTCAGCACGAACTTGCCGCGCTCGTTCTTGACGGTGTGGCCGGCGTTGTTGCCGCCCTGATAGCGTGCCACGATGTCGTATTCCTGACTGATCAGATCGACCATGCGGCCCTTGCCTTCATCGCCCCAGTTGATACCCGTGATTGCAGTAAGCATAATAAATGACCTCTTTATGAATTTTCAAAAGACAGCCTTTTCCGGGCACCCTGCCCGGGATACGCTACCTTGGAAACGATTTTGCGCCGCGTGTTTTCCGTTGGAAATGCACAACAGCTCTAGTATAGTATAGCACTCTTTGGCGCACAAAAAAAGAGGAAAAGCCGTTTTTGTACGACTTTTCCGAATTACCCTCTCAGTCAATGCCTTCGGCATTGCCAGCTCCCCCGAAGGGGGAGCCATTGGCAGACCGGTGAAGTTTCTTCTGACTGAACTGGGTTTCTTATTCCGCAGGCGCGATGGCCCCGCGGTCACCGGTCACTGCTTCTTTGCCAGCTTATGCACTGTGCCGTCCGGCTCTTTGATCTCGATGTTGTTCAGCTGGGAGCGGAAGTTGGCCCGGATGTCGGCCAGATACTCCTTGCGGAGAGCCTGCTGTTCGGCCTTCTCCGCTTCGGTCAGGCCCTCTGCCTTGCTCTTGTGGGCCAGCTCGTTGATCCGGGAAATTTTTTCAGGTGTCATCGTGGTTCTCCTATTTTATTGCAAAATGTGCTATAATGCTTTCAGACAAACTCAGTATACCAAAGGATGATTTCTATGTCAAAACAGTTGAATTTTGCACAGCAGATGGACGAAGTGTTGAAAACCCTCTCCGGCAGACCGAAACTTCTGCTCCATGCCTGCTGCGGGCCTTGCTCCAGCGCAGTGCTCGAGCAGCTCTGCCAATACTTTGAAATTACCGTTCTCTACTACAACCCCAACACTTGGCCCGCCGCCGAGTATCACCGCCGGGGCGAAGAGCTGGAACGCTTTGTTGCCGCGGCTCATCCGCTGGGTGTAACGGTCGTTGAGGATCATTACGACCCGCAGGAGTTCTACTCCGCCGTCGCCGGGCTGGAAAACGAACCGGAGCGGGGCAGCCGCTGCACCGTCTGCTACCGGCTCCGGATGCGCCGGGCCGCCCAGTATGCCGCCGCGCACGGCTTCGACTGGTTCACGACCACTCTTTCCATCAGCCCCCACAAGGACGCCGCCCGGATCAACCAGATCGGGCAGGAATTGGAAGCAGAATTCGGCGTGAAGCACCTGCCCTCCGATTTCAAGAAGCACAACGGCTATCTCCGGTCGCTCCAGCTCTCCGAGGAATACGGCCTTTACCGGCAGGATTACTGCGGCTGTGAGTTCAGCGCAAAGGCAAGAGGAATCACCGAATAATGACAAAAGCATCCGCAGTGCATTACGGATGCTTTTTCTGTTTTTCCGGCGAACCTTCGCCTGCACTTCATAACGCCATTCGCTTTTTACGCAGACACATCGCCCACGAAAGGCACACTGTCCACATAGCAGCTATCCGGGCACAGATCCACTTTGTTGTTCCAGACCTCTCTGCTGTCCACGTTGGGGTCAATATCCCAGCAAACGCTCTGATCTTCGTCCAGATACACTCTTCGGAAATTCTCCCACTTCCGAAACGGCGCAAATACGGTATTCGGCTGGAGAAGGGGGCGGACATCGTATAGCCGGTTTTCTCCATTATCAAAACTTAACAGCAATGTGAAATCATCCTTGGGAACAACCTTTGTGACCCGCCTGCGTCCCGCAGCAAAATACTCTGCCATTTTTCGGTCATATCCCTTGGACAGATAGTACTCTACACTTTTTCCCATAATCTCACATCCTTTCATCAAACTATGCAAAACATTTTTTAGTGCAGCGGCTCAATTGCAAAAAGTTCCTGCTTTTTGATGGCCAGTTCCCAGTTGTCCATGAGTTGATCCTGCCGAATTGCGGCCCAACCAAGCAGCATTTTCAACTGCTTTCCGGGGAGAGAGCCTTCCAACACTTCCAGATCCTTGATCGAAACGATAACTTCTTCCCCACCATAGGTCGCATGAAAATGGGGCGGCATATGATCGGCCCAATACATCGTGATCTTGATGCCACGGAACATCGAAATTGTTGGCATAGCTTCATCTCCTTTTCTTCATTATAGCAAGAAGCCCCTTGAAAATCAATTGAATACTGTATTTTATTTCTTTTACTCTTCCTCCGGCAGTCTTGCCACCAGCACAGCGAAGATGAGCAGACCCACGCAGGGGATGATGTTGGTCATCATACCGGCGGCGAGGCCGGCAGATTCAGCTACCCGGCCGATGACCCACGGCATCAGGATCGCGCCGCTGGACGCCACCGGAAGCATGATGCCTATGCTGGTAACGCTCGTCATCTTGCCTGCGCTGGCAACGGCGGTCGGGTTCATGCCGGCCATCGCAAAGGCGAACGCGAACAACAGCAGGATCGCCGGGATCTGGCTGTGGGCCTGCATCATCGCCACATAGAAGATGGTGCAGGTCAGGGCCATAACGACCATCGCCTTTCGGGGCTGCTTAAAGGGGAAGACAAACGCAATGAGCAGCCGGGCCACCAGCGTTGCGCCCCACATGACGGTCACGGTATAAGCTGCCAGCGTGCCCGCAATGATGCCGCTGCCCTTGAAGTAAGTGACCATCCAGCCGGTGACGCTCTGCTCGGCGGCATTCTGGCAGAAGAGCAGGCCCGTCAGCAGCCAGAACCGCACCGACCGGAGGAAGGACCAGTCGATCTTCTCTTTCGCTTTGCCGCTCTGGATCTTGCTGCCGAAGGGCGTCGTCATGTAGACCAGCCAGAGCACGCCGCCCAGCACCGCCAGCAGCAAGACAGCCAGCTTGGTGCTGACCTTGGCCGCCGCCGCGATCAGAAACGGGCAGAGCAGCGCGCCGCAGGCATAGCAGCTGTGCATCAGGTTCATGCCCCGGGTGCGGTCGGCGGAGTTGTCGCTGACGAGGATGGTGCAGGTGTTGATGACGCTGCCCTTGGCGATGCCCACGAGGAAGAACGCCACAGCCATCAGGGTCTCGGCCCCGGTCAGGCCCATGATGCCGTAGCCCGCCGCATAACCTACCGTCAGCAGCAGGACGCTGGGCTTCATCCCCAGCACACCGGGCAGCACGCCGATGAGCAGCCCGGCCAGCAGGTTGCCGATGCTCATCAGGGAGAGCAGGGTGCCGGTCATGCCATAGGCAAAGCCGTACTGCTCCTGCAGCAGGCTGACCACCACGCCGCTGGAAATGGCGCAGATGCCGCTGAAAAAGAAGGTTGCGAAACCGGTGTTCCGCAGGCGTGTTTTCTGTTCCATGATGTTCCTCACTTTTGTTTGTTGATTTGCAAAATAAGAGCGTCCGGCGGACGCTCTTATTTTTGTTTCAAAAAGTTCTCTGCCGGTTCCGGCCGGCCGTAAAAATAGCCTTGCGCATAGCGGCAGCCCAGCGACAGCAGAAGGTCGGCCTGTTCCTGCGTTTCGACGCCCTCAGCGATGACCTTCATCCCCAGCGTTTTCGCCAGCTCCAAGATCAGCCGGATCACGGCCACATGGCGTTCGCTGTGGAGGTTCTTCACCAGAAACATCCGGTCCAGCTTGAGCACATCCACCGGCATTTCCGCCGCCATCGCCAGCGAGGATTCGCCCACGCCGAAATCGTCCATCTCAATCAGGAAGCCGCGGTTCCGCAGGCCGGTCAGGATCTCGAACATATGTTCCGTGTCGCCGGTGTAGTCCCGCTCGATGATCTCAAGGTTGAGCTCCTGCGGGGCGAGGCCGTATTTTTTCAGCAGATTGTCCAACACCTGCGGCAGGTCGGGCTGGTAGAGGTCGGCCCGGGCCAGATTGACCGAAACGCGCATCGGCTCCAAGCCGCGCTCTTTCCGTTCCCGGAGAAACCGGCAGGCTTCCTCCCAGATAAACTGGTCCACCGCATAGATGCCGCCCTCTTTTTCCAGCAGCGGGATGAACTTGTCGGGCGGGATGAAGCCCATTTCCGGGCTGATCCAGCGGATCAGGGCCTCCGCGCCCACCATGTCCCCGGTGCTCATATCCACCTTGGGCTGTAAGTAGCACTGGAACTCCCGGTTCTTCAGCGCGCCCTGCACGCTGTCGAAAATGCGGTGCTCGAGCAGGAGTTTTTCGTGCAGTTCGTGGTTGTAAAAGGCGATCTTCAGCTACGGGTGGACGGCCCGCAGCCGCTCCACCAGATCCTTGCAGGCGATCAGGTGCTGGGGCATGGTCACCGACAGGGCCACCAGATCAGGCTGGTTTTCTTCCACGGCTTCCAGCATGGCGTCCTCGGGCACCGCCGCGCCGAGGTAAATGCTGTCCCAGCCGTCGTTCTCAAAAAGGTCAGCCACCATCCGGGCACCCATCTCGTGGAGTTCGGTGCCCGGGCAGGCGCAGAGCAGGGTCTTGTTCTTCCGCTCGCCCGCAAACAGCATCGGGTACATCTGCGCCATTGCCATCTGGGTCACCGAGGTGCAGTAATGCTCAGTATCCACGGTGATCTGGGCCGTGTGCCACAGCTCCCCGATCCGGCGCATACTCTCGGCGAGGATCTCCACATACACATCGCTGAGGGGGATGCCCCGCTGGATGAACTGCTGCACCAGATAGAAGGTCTTGCGGTTGTCCTTCTGGAACAGACTGTCCATGTACTGGCCGATCTCAGCCTCATAGCGGGAGGCTTTGGGTTTGGTCAGCTCTTCGGGCGGAGCGGCCTTGCGGATGTTCTCCTTGGCCATCTCGATCAGCCGCAGCAGCTCGGGCTGCTTGTCCGGCCCGACCACCTGCCGGATGCAGCGGCCGATCACGTCGAAGTGATCCACCACATAGCGGGCCGTTTGTGCCGGGGTCTGGTCGTGCAGGACCGACGCCATCAGCTGATAGAGCCAGACCGCGTAATCCTGCATGATCTTGTCGTCGTGGAGCAGATATGCGGTGTATAAAAAGTCGATGTTATACCGGGTGTCGCGGTAGATGATCTTACTGGTGCGTGGGCTGAGCGAAGCATAGTATTCCGGGTTTTCATCCTGTTCCCGTTGGAACGATGCCTCTGCCAGATTCTGAAATTCTGTCTCATAGTCCATCCACAGCAAACTCATGGGGGGAAACGCACTCCTTCTTGCCTGAAACTTCCACAAACTGCGTTGCTACAACGTTTGCGTACACCGAAATTATAACATAGATTTTACCAAACTTCTACTGCCTTTGTAAGCAAAAAAGGAACGAGTCTCAGCAGACTCGTTCCTTTTTGCAGATGCTTGAAGATTACTCCGCAGCCTTGGGAGCCTCGGGCTTTTCGGCCGGCTTCTCAGCGGGCTTTGCCTCCGGTTTTGCGGCCGGTGCCTCAGCCTTTGCAGCGGGTGCAGCGGCAGGCTTGGGAGCAGCCGGCTTCACCACCGGCTTCGGGGGATTGGGATCATCCTTCAGCGGGAAGAGGATGATGTGCTTGGGGCACTTCTGGGCGCACATACCGCAGCCCTTGCACTTATCGTAGTCGATGCGTGCCACGCCGTTCTCAACGTGGATGGCGTCGAACTTACAGGTGCGCTCGCACATACCGCAGGCAATGCAGGAGGTGGTGCAGGCTTTCATGGCCACAGGGCCCTTATCCTGATTGGAGCACATGACCACCGGCTTACGCGGGCCGGCAGCGTCGATCATGATGACCTTCTTGGGGCAGATGTTGGCGCAGGCACCGCAGCCGGTGCACTTGTCCTTGTCCACCTTTGCCACGCCGTCCACGATGTGGATGGCGTCGAACTTACAGACCTTGGTGCAGTCGCCCAGACCGATGCAGGCGAAGGTGCAGGTCTTGGGGCCGCCGTAGAGGGCCGCAGCCGCGGCGCAGCTCTGGATGCCCTTGTAATCATAGCTGGGCTTGCAGTGCTCGGAGTTGCCCTGACACTGGACGACAGCCTTCTTCTCAACGGCACTGGCCTCACCGCCCATGATCTTGGCGATGGCAGCGGCAGCCTTGGGGCCGCCGGGAGCACATTTATCGCAGGGCACGCCGTCCATGACGACAGCCTTTGCGTAGTCGGAGCAGCCGGCATAGCCGCAGCCGCCGCAGTTTGCGCCTGCCAGACAGGAGGCGACTTCTTCGATTCGAGGATCCTCCTCGACCGCCATGAACTTGGCGGCAGCGACCAGAATGATCGCGCCCACCGCGCCCACGATGGTGCAGAGGATAACAGCCGATGCAATATTCATAGTTCTGTTTCCTCCCTTAGAGCGTCACGTTGAACAGGTTTTCGACGATGCCGCCGAAGCCCATAAAGGACAGGCTGGTGATGGCTGCTGCGATCAGGGTGATGGGCAGGCCCTTGAAGGGTGCCGGGGGATCGCAGGCCTCCACGCGCTTGCGCACGCCGCTGAACATGACCATAGCCAGCATGAAGCCGACGCCTGCACCGATGGCGCAGACCAGAGCCTCAATGTAAGCGATGCCGAAACCCAGCGTCTCCACATCTGCGCCGTAATCGCTGACGACCAGAATGGTGACAGCCAGAACGCAGCAGTTGGTGGTGATCAGGGGCAGATAAACGCCCAGAGAGTTGTACAGTGCGACAACGTATTTCTTCAGGAAGATCTCGATGAACTGGACCAGAACGGCGATGACCAGAATGAAGACGATGGTCTGCAGGTACTCCAGCTTGGCCGGGTTCAGGATGAAGATCTGGATCGGGAACGTGACAGCCGTTGCCATGAACATGACAAAGATGACAGCACCGGACATACCGACAGCGGAGTCCAGCTTTTTGGAAACGCCCAAGAACGGGCAGATGCCATAGAACTTCACCAGCACGTAGTTGTTGACAAGGATCATGCTGAAGAAGATGGCGGCAAGTTTGACGAGCATCTTATTAGCCCTCCTTCTTCAGATTGTCGATGTCACAGCAGCTCTTGCGCTCAATGCGGGCGTCGAGCTTGCCTTCCAGCCACACGCAGCCTGCCATCAGAACACCGAAGCAGAAGAATGCGCCGGGAGCCTGCGTCATAATGCTCATCTTGGCCATGCTCTCGGGCAGGACCTGAAAGCCCAGCCAAGTGCCGCTGCCGAGGATCTCACGGATGGAGGCCATCAGCACGACGGTCAGGGTGTAGCCGATGCCCATGCCGATGCCGTCCAGAGCAGAGTCCACGACGCTGTTCTTGCAGGCGAACATCTCAGCACGGCCGAGGATGATGCAGTTGACGACGATCAGGGGCAGGAACACGCCCAGAGCGGTGTACAGGCTGTCCATGTAGGCGTGCATGAACATCTGGACGATGGTCACGAAGCCTGCGATGATGACGATGTAGCAGGGCAGATGGACTTTTGCGGGGATGACGTTGCGCAGCAGCGAGATCAGGATGTTCGCGCAGACCAGCACGAAGGTGAACGCTGCGCCCATGCCCAGTGCGCTGGAAACCGCCGTGGTAACTGCCAGACAGGAGCAGGTACCCAGCACCAGACGCAGGACGGGGTTTTCTTTGATGATACCGTTGGTAAGGATGCTTACCTTGGATTTCTTTTCTTCCATTTCTTACCAACCTCCTTTATGCCAGCTCGTTGTAGCAGCTGATGCAGTCGTTGATGGCGGCAAACAGAGCGGTGGACGAAATGGTTGCGCCGCTGTATGCGTCGTAATCCTGATTCATCACGATGTTCTGGGTGCCGTCCATGCCGTTGAACTGTGCCAGATAATCGGCCTTGGAGACGTTGCTGCCGATGCCGCTGGTCTGGGTGGTCGCATCGACCCAGATACCGGTGACCTTGCCCTCGGTATCAAAGCCCATGATGACGGTCAGGATACCGCCGTCGAAGCCGGACTCCCCAGCTTTGATGGCGATGCTGCCGTCCTCGGCCTTGACGACGCCGGAGACGTTGGCAGTGGTGTAGTCGGTGACTTCTTCCAGCGTAGTGGCGTCGGAAACGGTCGGCATGACATCGACGTATGCAGCCAGCGTTGCGGCCTTTTCGTTTGCAGTGATGACCGGAGCCGTCATCGAGTTGACGATCGCCAGCAGCAGGCTGACGACCAGCGCGATCACGCTCAGTACGACGACCGGCTTGATCGTGCTCTCCCAATTAGAAGACTTATTCATTTGCCAGCACCCTCCTTTGCAGGTTTTGCGGGCTTGACATAGCCATACGGAGTCTGACGGGTCAGATCATTGATGTAGGGGACCCACAGGTTCATGAACAGCAGTGCGAAGGACACGCCCTCGGTGTAGCTGCCCCAGTAACGGATGGCGAAGGTCACGATTCCCAGAGCCACGCCGTAGACCAGCTTGCCCTTCAGGGTGAAGGGGCTGGTGACGTAGTCGGTAGCCATAAAGACGGCACCGAACAGCAGGCCGCCGGACAGAACGGCAACCAGTGCGGCGTGCAGGCTGTGGGTCGCAATGAGATAGAACACGAACACACTGCCGACGTAAGAGGCAGGGATGGCGATGCTGATGGTCTTGGTGGCGACCAGATAGATCAGGCCCAGCACGATGGCCAGAGCGCAGGTCTCACCCAGAACACCGCCGTGGATGCCCATGAACAGATCCAGCAGGCTCAGCTTGGAAGGATCCGAGACAGCCAGCGGGGTTGCGGAGGACAGCTGATCGACAGCGGCATCCGGGAACACCCACTTGTTCATGGAACCGGCAAAGCTGATGAACAGCACGATACGGCCCACCAGAGCGGGGTTCGCAAAGTTCATGCCGATGCCGCCGAACAGCTGTTTGACCACCACGATGGCCACGAGGTCGCCGATGACCAGCTGGCCCAGAGGCATCCCGACGGGGACGTTCATGGCCAGAATGATGCCGGTGACCACAGCGGACAGATCGCCGATGGGGTTGGGCTTCTTGAGCAGTTTGCAGTACAGCCACTCGAACGCAACGCAGGCGACCACGGAGACCGCGGTGACCAGCAGGGCGCGCAGGCCGAAAATGATTGCAGAGGCCACCACGCAGGGGGTCAGGGCAACGATCACGTTGGCCATCAGGCCGGTGGTCGTCTCCTCACTCCGCAGATGCGGAGAGGCCGAAACAATAAGCTTCGTATCCATTACTTATTGCCTCCTTTTTTGATTTCACCAAGGTAGAATGCCTTTGCCAGACCCATCATCTGGGTGCAGGGGCGTTTTGCCGGGCAGACGAAGGAGCAGGAGCCGCAGTTGAAGCAGTAGTCAACGTGCAGCTTGCCAAGCTCCTGCACATCGCGGGCTGCGTAGGCCTGATTGACCTCCACGGGCTCCAGACCCATGGGGCAGTACTCGACGCAGCGGCCGCAGCGGATGCAGGGGTTGACCGGTGCCGGCTGTGCGGCGGTGTCGCTCAGCAGGATCAGGCCGGACGTGGTCTTGGTGGTGGGGTAGCTCAGGCTCTCGACGGCCGGGCCCATCATGGCACCGCCGGCGACCACCTTGCCCAGCGTGACGCCGCCCTTGATGCCGGCAGCGTTGATGACGTCCTCATACGCGGTACCGACCGGAACGATCAGGTTCTGGGGCTTTGCGCAGGCGTCGCCGTCCACGGTGATGGTGCGGGAGACCACCGGCATACCGGTGGCCAGATATTTGCCGAGGCTGGAAACGCTGGTCACGTTCATGACGATGGCACCGGCGTCTGCGGGCAGACCGCCGTGCGGGACCTCGCGGCCGAGGCACTTCTCGATCAGGATCAGCTCCGCGCCGGTGCCGTAGACGCTGGGCAGAGGTTTGACCTCGATGCTCGGGATGTCCTTGGTCTTTTTGCAGAGCAGATCAATGCACTCGGGCTTGTTGTTCTCAATGCCGATCACGCACTTCGGGATGCCGGTGTACTGCAGGACAGCCTGAATGCCGCGGATGATGTCATCGCTGCAGTTCAGCATCTCCTGCGTATCGCTGGTCAGCCACACCTCGCACTCGGAGGCATTGATCAGCAGGGTGTCGACCGGGTTCTTGGGCTGCAGCTTGACATCGGTCGGGAAGCCTGCACCGCCCAGACCGACCAGACCGCTCTCCCGCACTGCGGCGAGGAAGCTGGCCTTATCGGTCACTTCCGGAGCCTTGACCGTGGGATCGACCGTCTGCTTGCCGTCGGTCTTGATCACGACGGAGTCGCACATCCGGCCATTGGACAGACGGAACGGCTCGACGGCCGCCACCGTACCGGAAACACTGGAGTGGATATTTGCAGAGACAAAACCGCCTGCCTCACCGATCTTGGTGCCGACGAAGACCTCGTCGCCCTTTTTGACCAGAGCTTTGGCCGGAGCACCGATGTGCTGGCTCATCAGGATGCGTACCTGCGCGGGCAGAGGCATCTGGACAGGCTTGCTTGCAGCAGTTGCTTTGTCATGCGGCGTATGCGCGCCAAGTGCCGCACGTTTCAGCTTGTTCAACATGGACTATAAATCCCCCATTCTGACTAAGATTGCCGTCCCCACGCCCATGCAGGCGCACTGGTACAGGGACAGCAGCTGCTTAACACATTTATTGTATCATTTTGGCGTCGGAAGTCAACGACAACAAGGCCGAAATGATGGAAATTCCTTAATTTTCTTTGCCGATTCTGACGATTAGCCATGTCTAACCATCTTTGTTTTCGGTAATTTTCCACAATTTTTTTCATGGAATGTCCTGTTTCTGCCGTTTGCCTTTCGGGGCAGAATATGCTATACTAAAATCATCAATCTGACGGAACGTCCCCCGCTCCGCATCTCACCTACCAAGGAGGATCTGAACGATGAAATTTCTCAAAGCACTTCTGGCCATTCTCACCTTTCTGGCCGTTGCCCTGACCGGCGCGCTGCTGTTCGTGCAGGACAAGAACGCCCCGCGCTATATCCAGATCTACGAAGGCGACCAGCAGTAACTCGCCTTTTCTCCTGCCGCAGGACAGACAACAAAAGATCCCCGGAGCTGTGGTTCAGGCCAAGCTCCGGGGATCTTGTGTTTTTTGTGTTTGAGAGACTTACTTGCTGGTTTTGGGGATGCGGGCAGCGACGATGATCAGCTGCGCACCCGAGATCGCGTCAATACGGTCATCGCGCGTGTAGATGATGCCATAGGTATTCGCATCTTCAAACTTCGGATCATCGAGAAGTGCCGTATAATTGTAGTCGTTCGCACTTCCGACCCATGCAGGATTGGACGCCAGATAGCCTACGCAAAGTTCAGAGCCTTTCGGGAGCGTACCATCGTCGATGGCCTTCTGGAAAGCGGCCTTTGCCGCAGCATCCGGATCTGCCGAATACTCGCCGCCGATCTGGTACTTCACACTGTTGATCGCCAAAAGCATCGAATATGCCACATTGCTGAGAACCCGGCTGTAGTCGCCGCCTGCAACCTTGCCGTTTTCCGGAGCTTTGTCCAGTAATTTCTGATATGCCTGAGCAACCACGACCTGCTCCGTCGGAATGACCGTATCCGGGTCAACTGCACCGCTGCAGCCCACCATCATAGTCAAAGCAAGAACGCCGACAAGGGCGGCGGCAAGGAGTCGTTTGAACAGTTTCATTGCTTCTATCCTCCTTAAAAAAGGTCTTATTTCTGTATTTTTCGTATTGTTTGTATGCTGCTAAGCCAAGTTAAGCATACCCAATTTCTGCCGGGTTGTCAATGGGGAGAACGCACAAAAAATGTCGAGGAAATTTTCTGAGCGAAAATTTTCTTTCATCAATAGTCGTTTTCGCAGCCCAGCAGGGCTTTCATGTAGGCAAAGGTCCGCTCCTGTCCGAGGTCGCGCACCATCTTGAGCAGCTTTTCCAGCAGGGCACGGGTCTCCGGGTGGAGCAGGTAGTGATCCTTGCTCTTCTCGTAGTAGTTCCACGCCGCCGCATCGGTGTACTTGTCGCCCAGATAGATCTGGCTGGCCGCGACCCGGTCGCAGACCATCTCGCAGACGTACCGGAGGGGGATCTTCATCCCGGTCAGGCCCGATTTGGTGGTGCTGTAGTCGATCCAGTATTCGAGATGGTGCTTGTTCCGGCCCTTGTGGTGGAGCCATGCCGAGGTGTAGCCCTTGGCCTCCCGTTCGGCCTCGTTGGGGCTGTGGTCGCCCTGATAGTAGATGCAGCCCGGGATGAACTCGGTGGGGCTGTACTTGCTCAGATCGTGGGCAAGGCCCTGCCTGTAAAGCCCGCACTCAAAGCAATACTTCATCACCAGCAGCTTGTGCCGGGTGATGGTCTCAAAATGGCCTTTGATATTCATACGCGAAACCTCACCGTAACCTTCCCTTCTTTCAGCCCCCGCAGATCGTCGCTCTCCGAGAAATCCTCCCGGTCACGGGTCAGGCTGGGATTGTAATAGGGGTCGTCCAGAATGTTCTCTCTGCCGTGGATGTCGTAGAGCCGCTGCTGCTCCGACGCGAACCGCGCCGCCTTTGCCGGGTCTTTCTCGTCCCCGCCGCGGCTCTTGCTCTCGTAGTGGACCAGCTCGGCGTAGGGCGTCCATGCGATGCGATAGCCCGCATCCCGCACCCGGAGGCAGAAGTCCACATCGTTGAAGGCAACGGCAAAGTTCTCATCCAGCCCGCCGACTTCGTCCCAGACGCTTGTCTTGACCAGCAGGCAGGCACCGGTCACCGCCGAGAAGTCCTGTACCGTTGCCGCCCGGAAAAGATACCCGCTGCCGCCCCGCTTCTTGTACTTGTGGCTGTGGCCGGCATAACCGCCCAAGCCCGTGATGACGCCCGCGTGCTGCAAAGTGTCATCCGGGTAGTAGAGCATCGCGCCGCAGATGGCCGCGCCGCCCGGGTGGGCGCACTGCCGCAGCAGTTCGGTCAGCCAGTCGCCGCGGCCGGTGTTGAGCACCTCCACGTCGTTGTTCAACAGCAGCAGATAATCGCCCGTTGCCGCTTTCCGACCAAAGTTGTTGATGCCCGAGAAGTTGAAGCCCTTTTCCGGGTACTGCACCACCTTCAGGCCGTCGTAGCGTTGCTCGGCTTCCTTATAGTAAGCAAAGGTGGCCGGGTCGGTGGAGTTGTTCTCGATGACAATGACCTCGTAGTTCTCCCACGCGGTCTTGGTCCAGATGCTGTGAAGGCATTTTTCAAGGTCGTCGGTGTGATCCTTATTGGGGATCAGGATGCTGACCTTCGGGTTTTCCTCGATCTTCCACTGCACCCGGTAGGTGCTGGGAAAAAGCCCATCCTCCACGGTTCCCTCCCGGCCCGTGCGGGTCAGGTGGTCGCGGAGGGCTTTCTTGGCGGCTTCGGCAACGTAGGGCTTTGCCTCGGTGCCGCCGGAGGTAGACCCGGCGTGGACCCGCCAGTAATAGAGCACCTGCGGGACATGGGCCGCACCGCCGACCTGCTCGATCAGGCGGAGGAAAAGGTCGTGGTCCTGACTGCCGTCGCATTCCGGACGCTCGCCGCCCACCGTCTCATACAGTGCCCGCTTGAATACCGCCAGATGGCAGATGTAGTTGCAGCAAAGCAGATAATCCGGCGCATAGTCGGGTTTGAAATGCGCCACCGTGGGCCGCTGGATGCTCTTGGAAAAGAGGGCCTCGTCGCTGTACAAAAAGCCGTCGGGCTTCCCCTGCTGCCGGAGCAGCCGAATCGCCTTGCCCATGGCATACAGGGCATGAGGGGCCAGAACGTCGTCGTGGTCGGCCAGTGCGAGGTATTCCCCCGTCGCCAGCGTTGCGGCGGCGTTGGTGTTGGCCGCAATGCCCTTGTTTTCGACCTTTTGGTATACGATATGTTGATTCTTCTTCTGATATTCCCGGACGATCTCTCCTACCCGGCCATGTTCGGCATCCGAAGCATCGGCAAGGCAGAGCTGGCCGTTGGGGGTGGTCTGGTGCACGAAGGAATCCAGAAATTCCCGCAGGTAGTTTTCGGGCGTATTATACAGCGGGGTCAGGATGCTGATGGTCGGCAGGCCGCAGGTCTCCGCGGTCTTTCCGGCCATCTCTGCCCGCTGCGCTTCCAGAACCTTTTTCGCGGGCAGGTAGCGGGCCTTTTTGCCGAAGAACCGGCGTTTCACAAAGCCTGCGCCCCGGGTCAGCATGGTGCCAAGGCCCTCGTCTTTGGTCAGCTGGACGGCATAGCCCAGCAGCTCTTTGGCGCGTTTCACTCGCAGATTCATACGTTATGCCTCGCCGCGCTGGACGGCCTTGTACGCGTTGCAGACCGTCTCGGTGTCACCGTTCATCTTGAGGTGGCCATGGCTCAGCCATGCCACCTTGCTGCACATCCGCTCGATCTGCTCGATGGAGTGGGAAACCAGAATGACGGTGGTGCCGCCGGCCATCAGCTCCTTCATCCGCTTCTCGCACTTCTGCTGGAAGAGGAAGTCGCCCACCGACAGCACCTCATCGGCGATGAGGATGTCGGGCTTGGTGATGGTCGCAATGGCAAAGCCGATGCGGGCCACCATGCCGGAGGAGTAATTCTTCAGCGGCACATCGAGGAAGTTCTGCAGCTCGCTGAACTCCACGATCTCGTCAAACTTCTCGTCCAGATACTTGGGCGAGAAGCCCAGCACCGTGCCGTTCAGGTAGATGTTCTCCCGGGCGGTCAGATCCATGTCGAAGCCTGCGCCCAGCTCGATCAGCGGGGCGATGGTGCCGTTGACGGTCACTTTGCCCTTGGTGGGCTTGTACACACCGGCAATGGTCTTGAGCAGGGTGGACTTGCCCGAACCGTTCAGGCCCACCAAGCCGTAAAAATCGCCGGGCATGATGTCAAGGCTGACGTCTTTCAGGGCGTAGAACTCGTCGTACTGCAGCCGTCCCTGCACCAGAGCCAGCAGATATTCTTTCAGGCTCTCGTGCTTTTCGGTGGAGAGGTTGAAGCACATTGAAACGTTGTCCACTTTGATAATCGGTTCCATTCTTCTCCCCTCCTTAAATGTGCAGGACAAAACGATCCTGCGTCTTGCGGAACATCTGCACGCCGACCACCATCGAGATCACGGCGCAGATGCCGCAGACGAGGAACATATTCCGATCCAGCGGGATGCCCCACATCAGGGTGCGGCGGAAGCCGGTGATATACCAATACATGGGGTTCAGCTTGATGATCTGCTGCATATTGAACCCGCCGATGGTAAAAGTCATCTGGGTGGGGTCGTAGAAGATGGCGGAGAAGTAGAGCAACGCCGTGATAAAGACGCTCCAGATGTGCATGATGTCGCGGAAAAAGACCGTAGCCGCCGCGAGGAAGAGGCCCACACCCAGACTGAAGAAGAACAGGGTGATGAGCGGGTAGAACACTTCCAGAATGGTCCAGTGGAGCGGGCTGCCGGTAAAGACCATGACCAGAGCCAGCGCGACAAAGCTGAACACGCAGTTGACCATGGCGAAACAGCATTTCTCCAGCGGGAAGATATACTTGGGGATATAGACCTTCTTCAGAAGCGGGGCCGCGCTGAGGACGCTGCCCATGCTGGTGGAGGTCGCTTCATTGAAGAAGTTGAACAGCAGCTGGCCGCACATCAGAAAGACCGGGAAGTTGTCGATGCCGCTGCCCCGCATATCCATCAGGCTGCTGAACACGGCCCAGTACACAAGGCACATCAGCAGGGGGTTCAGCACGCTCCACACCACGCCCAGCACACTGCGGCGGTATTTCAGCTTGAAATCACGGCTGACAAGGTTCCACAGCAGATAGCGGTAACGCCAGAAGCCGTTAAACATTCCCTTGATTTTTGCCACAGGCGATCACCACTTTTCAAAGAATTCAAACTTCTGGGAAGCAAAGGACTCGTGCAGCTTGTCCTTGGCACTGGTCTTGTGCTCGCAGCCGCAGTCGGGCCACTGGACGTTGACGGTGGGATCGTCGTAGGGGATGCCGCCCTCGCTGGTGGGGTCGTAGACGTCGGTGCACTTGTAGCAGAACTCGGCCACGTCGCTCAGGACGAGGAAGCCGTGTGCAAAGCCCTCGGGGATATAGAACATCTTCTTGTTCTCCTCGGACAGGGTAACGCCCACCCACTTGCCGAAGGTCGCGCTGTGGGGGCGGCAGTCCACAGCGACATCATAGACTTCACCCTTGGTCACGCGGACCAGCTTGCCCTGCGTATGATTCTTCTGGAAATGCAGGCCGCGCAGCACGCCGCGGGTAGAGCGGCTCTGGTTGTCCTGCACGAACTCCTTGTCGATGCCCGCCTCAGCGAACTGATCCTTCTGGTAGGTCTCCATGAAGTAGCCGCGGTCATCGCCGAACACCTGCGGCTCGATGACAACAACACCGGGGATCTCGGTCTGCGTAAACGTGAACTTACCCATTTTTCGTTTCCTCTCTGTTTTTCTTGTATGATTTTTGTCGATTTGTTTTATTTGGAAAAGCTGAAAAGCTTTTTCGGTAAAGTTAGATGCTGCTCTGTACAACCTCTCAGTCTCGCTATCGCTCGACAGCTCCCCTAGTAGGGGAGCCTTTGGCAAAGAGATTTTGCTTTTTGGGGATTGCCAAGGCCTCTCCTACAAGGAGAGGTGGCATCCCGAAGGGATGACGGAGAGGTTGGACAAGTGCTATTAGTGTTTGCTCTTCTTTTTCCGCTTCGTCCACCACCGCACGATGGCATAGGTGACGGCAGCCGCAGCCGCGGTGCAGCCCAGCGAGATTGCCGCCAGCTTCCAGATGGGAAGCGACGGCTTCAGGTCGTCGGAGGTCGGCAGTGTGGCATTCGCGCTCTGGGCCAGCAGGTCTTCGAGGCCGGTGATCTCGGCCTTGACCCGGACGCTGGTGGATTCCTGCCGGTCGCCGCCGTTGATGGTATACACCGCGTAGGCCTCCGGCTCTGCGCCCAGAATATACCGCTCCGGCAGTTCCAGCGTCACCGAGACATCCGAAGCCGTCAGCCCGTCGGCCAGCAGCAGCCGGACGCCCGGGTCGGACACGGTCACGGTACCCAGCGGCCCGCCGCCGCCCACCACGGTCAGCTCTTCCGAGACACCCTGCGCTGGCACATCGGTGTAGTCCTTAAAGGTCGCAAATGCCTGATCCAGCAGGGTGCGGACGTCGTTGTACTTGTCGGTCTTGAGCTGGCTCTGCATGGTCACGCAGATCAGCCGGACGCCGTTCTCCTCGGCGAGGCAGACATAGCTGTACCGGGCAATGTTGGTGTAGCCGATCTTGGAGCCGAGGATCGACGAGATATAATACCGGCTGGACCCCACCCGCATTTTGTCCTGCTGGTGGAAATACCGGGTCACCGGCTGGACGTTGGTCGGCCCCATGGTGTACATCTCGTTGCGGGTGAACAGCATCTCGAACCCGGGCTGGGTCAACGCCCAGCGTAGGATCTGCGCCATATCATAGCAGCTGGTGTAGTGGTCGTCGCCGCTGATGCCGTGGGGGTTGGCGAAGTGGGTATGGTGCAGGCCCAGTTCGGCCACCTGCGCGTTCATCGCGGCCACGCCGCCCTCAATGGTGCCGCCGCCGAAGTATTCGGCCAGCAGGTTCGCGCCGTCGTTGGCACTGGCCATCATGGTGGCGTACAGTGCGTCGGTCAGGGGCACTTCTTCGCCTTCCTGCAGGGCGATGTGGCTGGAATCGGTGCCCGCCAGCGAGTAAACGTCTTCATGGCTGACGGTCAGCTTGGTGTTTTCCCAGTCGCCCTGCGCTTTTTCGCAGGCAAGGCCCAGCGTCATCACCTTGGTGATGGACGCCGGGTGCAGTTCCTCGTCCATATTCTGCTGCATCAGCACAAGGCCGGTGTCCGCGTCGATGATGCAGTAGGCTTCGGTGGTGGTCAGGGCCGGCCCCGCCGCCACTGCCCCCGGTGCAAGCAGTGCGCAAAAGAAGATCAGCACCGTGCAGAGCACGGCGATGTGTTTTTTCATCTGGTATACTCCTGTTTTTGATGATCTATGTTAGTATACCACACTTTTCCCGCTCTGAAAAGCGTTCCCGCCGGTAATTCACATTCTGCCCCGCAGGACCGGCTGCAGCTGCCTGCCGGCCAACGCTGCTTCCAGCGTTTCGGGCAGCAGTTCCAGCTCCGCTTTCAGGCTCTGGGGCTTTCCCGCCGGGTCGTCCTGCCCGTAAGGGACAAAGTAAAAGTGCTTGCGCTGGTAGATCCGGGCGATGTTCTCCCCCGAGGCTCCAAGGCCGTCGTTGGTGGAGACGGCCACCACCACCGGGCACCCGACCCGGAGCAGGCTTTTCGCCGCCAGCGTCACCGGCGTATCCGATAATCCCGCTGCCAGCCGCGCCAAGGTCGTGCCGGTGCAGGGCGCGATCACCAGTGCCTCGGCCAATTTCTGCGGGCCAAGGGGTTCCACGGCCTGCAGAGTCTCCCGCACCGGGTTCCCGGTCAGAGCTTCCAGCTGCCGTTTCCAGTCCTCGGCCCGGCCGAACCGGGTGTCCAGCCGGGAGGCCGCGAAGCTCATCACCGGCAGCAGTTCCCAGCCCATAGCCCGCAGCCGTTCGGCCTGCCGGAGGGCCGCTTCCAGCGTGCAGAAGCTTCCGCAGACCGCAAACGCCGCCCGCTTGTTCTCGTTCATCCTCTTCCCTCCCGTTCTCGCAAAATGCCGCAGACCGTCCGGGCCACTGCCTCGCCCGCCGTTTCCGGCGCGCAGACCGCCGGCAGGCTCAGCGCGTGGATTGTCTTGTGGCCCAGCCGGGCCGCCGCGTCGAAATCCGTGCCGCCGGGCTTCGACGCCAAGTCCACGATCAGGCTCCCGGGCCGCAGCTGCGCCAGCACCGGTTCGGTCAGCACTGCCGCCGGGACGGTGTTCACCACGGTGTCAAAGGCCGGGGCCACCGCGCCCAGATGTGCCAGCTCCACGCTCCGCAGGCCGAAGCTTTCCGCCAGTGCCCGCTGTGCCGGACGCCGCGCCGCCGCCGTCACCTGCGCTCCCAACGCCGCCAGACGGACGCCCAACGCCTGCCCCACCGGGCCGAACCCGGTCAGCAGCACCGCCGACCCGAAGAGCGTTCGGGTCCGCTCCCGCAGCAGGATGCCGATGCAGCCCTCGGCGGTTGGGATGGCGTTCCGGATGGTCAGCTCCTCCCGGGCGAAGTAGTCCACCAGCTCCACTCCGGCCTCCTGCGCAATGGCCTGCGCCTGTGCCGACAGCATCCCGCCCAGAGCCAGCGCACCGGGCCGCGCCGCCCGCAGCAGCTCTGCCAGCGGCGTTTTCGTCTCGTCCAGCGGCAAGGGCAGCAGGATGTAATCGGCCAGCGCGATCTGTTCCGGCCCATCTACCCGATACCCTGCCCGCGCCAGCGCACACCCTGCCGCCGCCTGCCGCGCGTCCGACCCGACCACCGCAAACCGTTTCTGTTCCATTTCCCGCACCCCCAGACGTTTCGCCATCCTATGCGGGACCCGGAGAATGGGTGCAGGGGGAAGTGCCATGGACGCAAAAACCTCCCCCGGTCGCCCGGAGGAGGTCTTGTTCACACTTATTTTAGGACAAACGTTCAGGCCGACTTCTTGGCATCCAGCCGTTTTACTTCTTCCACAGACAGCTTTGTATAGCGTGCAATGGTTTCATACGGAAGCCCATCTGCCAGCATCGTTTTTGCATTTTCGACTGCACTTTCATGAACTGCTTCGTCTCTCATTATTTCCAGTGCTCTGCACATGGTCGTCACTCCCTTCGTGTCCTCTTTGAAATATTTTACCCGCTCGGCCAGAACCGGATACTTCATCTCGTCCGGATCGGTGCAGTAAAAATCGTGCATCAGCTTACCCAGCGCGGTTTCGTCTTTGATCTGAGAATTTACATAAATGATATGCGCTCCATCCCTGAACGCTTCTCCGGTCTCCGCGATCGTGCGGTTGATGTGATAGATCGGCAGATTCCGTTTTAATACATCATGTTCGGTAATGAAGATCACATACGTCTCATGCAGCGCATCGTATTCGTCGCCGGGGCGGGTCAGATTGGCATCCAGCAGGCTGCTGTTGTACCGTGCCCGCCTTACCCCTGCGCCGCGGTCACTGCGCTGGACTTCGATATTGTACACCTGCCCCTGTTTGTCCACAGCGAGGATGTCCAACCGGACGGAGCGGCCTTGCAGATTCTTGATGTCGTGCTGTCCGTGAACTTCGCGTACCGTCAGATCATCCCGGTTCAGGATGACTTTCAGCAGAAACTCTGCACAGGTCGTATCCTCAAAGACCTTGCTCATGAAATCATCGTCCATCAGCCGGAAGTTTCGGATGCGCTCCAGATCTTCCTGATGCTTCCGTTCAAAATCTCGTTCTTTGGAATCTGCCATCGGTTCACCCGCTTTCCGTACACTTCTCATAATAAGAATACCATAAAGCCGTTGTTTTTACAAGATGGGCCGTACGCAAAAACCTCCCCCGGTCGCCCGGAGGAGGTTTTTGGCAAATGATCTTCTTTTTTTATTTTCGCTCAGATCGTCAGCGGAGAAGCATTAGTGTGCAGCTCTGCAGCCGTCAGGAAGCCATTTTCTGCACCACTGATCACAATATTGGCCCATGCGCTTTCACTCATCGGGTAATAGACATCTTTCAGATTCAGGCATCCTCTGAATGCGTATCCGCCGATCTCATGCACAGTCATCGGAATAAAAATCGCTTTCAGCTGTTTGCATCCGTTAAACGAATACTGCCCGATCTTCGAAATGCTGCCCAGAATGTTTACTTTCGTCAGCGAAACGCAGCCATTGAACACTTCACTTTCCATCGAAGTCACGCTCGCCGGAATCGTAATCTGGGTCAAGCCAGTGCAGTCCCGGAACGCCTGATAACCGACCGATTTTATATTCTGGGGAAGGCTGATCTTTTCCAGAGAACTGCATCCGCAGAACATTTTCGCGGCTATCTCTGTCGTTTTCCCGTTCAGCTCGACCGTTTCAAGCTTCTCGCAATACTTGAACATTCCCACGCCCACTGCACTGCAGTTTACAATAGCCGATTTCAGGTTCGAGCCGTTGAACGCATCCCCGCCGATCTCCTGAACTGTTGACGGAACCATGACATTGGTCAGACCGCTATTTTGGAATGCACCCTCTCCGATCTTTGTCAGCCCCTCCGGAAGAGAGATTGACGTCAGGCCTTTACAATTGTAGAAGCAGCGTTCCTGGATGATCTTCAGCGACTTCGGAAGCTGAACTTTGCTCAGATTCTTGCATCCCGAGAAGGGACGATACGCCCATGCGAGGCTATAGGCTCCAAGCTGTTCGACACCTTCCTCGACGACAACTTCCTGAAGGCTCAGGTCATCGCCTGCCACGCGAAGGACTTTTTTGATCGTGCCAGGGATAATCAGCTTTGTAACTTTTCCACCCACATTACAGTCAACGCTCGTAATCATTCGGCCAGAAATTTTGGCCGGCAGGGTGATCTCGCCCATCGGTTCCGCGCCAGCTTTATCAAAGCCGACCAGCTCCGCCGTACCATCATCCTTTGCCGAAATCGTCCAGATGATTTTTGCGGGCTGTGCATCCGAAGAGGAAGAGGCTGAACTGCCGGAAGAACTGCTCGAACTGGACGAAGAAGACGAGCTGGAAGAACTGCTTGCGCTGGAACTCGGTTTGGAACTGCTGGAAGGGGAGCTTGCCGCAGGGTCACTCGGTGTGTTCCCGCATCCGCCCAGTGTACCCGTTACCGACACCGCAAGCGCAGTAACGCCTGCAATTTTCAAAAATTCGCGCCGTTTTAATTCTTTTGCCATACCGTTTTTCCTCCTGTCTTTACGAAACTGCTGAAGCAATCGTACTTTGATCCCCAAAGAATCATTTTTCCGGCTTATGATGTTTTTTGAACATCATATGGTAAGAATATCATTTCTTCCAATTCCTGTCAAGTTCTACACAAAAACCTCCCCCGGTCACCCGGAGGAGGTCATTTTTCACTTTATGCAAAACGGATGCTTCCCTGACGTTGAGCAGACCGTTTTTACTTCAGATACTTGGAGACAGCGCGGGCGACGATGCCGCCCAGAATGCCGGAGACAAGGAACTCGGCCACGCCCTGCACGCCGACCAGCAGGACGACGAACATCAGGGGGTTGGCTGCGCCTTTGGCGGCGACGATGTTCTGGATGTAGTCGCAGCCATAGAAAGCCAGCACGATGTAGCCCATAAAGAACAGGGTGTTCAGGGCCGGGGCGCACATGGCACTGACGATGTAGCTCCAAGTGCGGGATTTATCCAGCTTTTTCAGGCCGGAGAAGACCAGACCGGTACACAGGCCCATCAGCACGCGCATCCCGACGCAGAGGATGAAGGTGTTGACCGGGCTGACCTGAAACAGGGCACCGGTCATGGCCGACGCGCCGGTGATGGCGTCGTAGAAGCTGACCGCACCGAACACGCCGCCCAGAATGGCACCCGCTGCCGGGCCCATGGTGATCGCGCCGACGGCGATGGGAAGGGTCAAAAAGCTCATGTAAAGCGGGCCCATAGGCACACTGCCAAGGCCGATGGCCTTCATGACCAGCTCAATGGCAACCAGCAGTGCCAGACGCGTGAGGGTACGAAGATCGTTGTTTTTCATAATTCAGTTTTCCTCCTGCTGCCGTTCCGCCCTTAACTGTCGGATACGGCGCAAACCTGCCCGCAGAGTGCGGGTGTTTTTCTTAATATGTGTTCTCTGGAATGCGTTTTGTCAGGGAACGTTCCAAAGGAAAAATGCTCACTTATCGCACGGGAAGCGGATGCCCGCCGAGCGGCGCGCCACAGTCAGGACCCGGCTGACGGCCACGCTGGTATCCTGCATCCGGCTGCACAGTTCCTGATCGCCGCCCGCGATGGCACGGGCAATGGTCTCAAACTCCGCTGCCTGCCGGGGCCGGCCGCCGTTGAGGTTGAAGTGCTCTTCCTTGCCCTCATTGGGGTGGAAGGTCAGGCCGCCGCAGAAGTTCGCGGTGGATTTCTGCAGCAGGTAGCCCTTGGTACCCTGAATGACATAGCGGGCCGGCGAAGCGCAGTCCTTGGCCGCAATGCTGACCGCCTTGAAGCCGGTGTAATCCATGGTCAGGATGCCGCTGGTGTCGATGCCCCGCTCGATGTTGGCCGTGTATTTGACCTGATTCGGTTCTCCGAACAGGCCCACGATGTAGCTGATGTTGTAGACGTTCAGATCCATCAGCGCGCCGCCGGCGCAGGCCGGGTCGAACACCGGCGGCTTCTCGCCCGCGCAGAAGGCATCGTACCGGCTGGAATACTGGCTGAAATTGCACTGCACCAGCTTGACGGTGCCGATCTTGGGCAGAAGCTCCCGGATCTTATTGTAATTCTCGAGGTACTGGGTGGTCATCGCCTCGAACAGGAACACTTTCTTGTGCCGGGCCAGAGCCACCAGTGCCTCGGTCTCGGCAGCGGTGGGTGCCATCGGCTTTTCGACGATGACATGGCGGCCGGCTTCCAGCGCGACCCGGGCATACCGGGTGTGCTGCAGATTCGGCACCGCCAGATAGACCGCATCCACCCACTGCAAAAGTTCAAGGTAATTGGTGGTGTGCTGCGGGATGCCGTACCGGGCGCAGAGTTCTTCTGCCAGCGGCGCACTCCGCTCGGTGCTGCACAACGCCTGCACCGTAAAAGGCGCATCAGGCCCGGTCAGCCACGGCAGGAACTCCTGCACGATCTTGCCGGTGCCCAGAATACCAAGTCTCATTCTCTTCTCCATATTTCTAATTAGGCCTTACCCGGCCTTTGCTTCTTCGCGGCGTTCCCGACGCTGCGGGTAGGGACGACAGCCGCGGCGGAAATTGGGGTTCCGCTTTTTGCCGCTGCTGTTTCCGCCTCCGGCGGTGCGGTGCTGCTGGGCCGGGGCGTTGAGCTGATAGAGCAGGCCGAGGCCCTTCATCAGCAGCTCCGGGTCATAGACCAGCGGATGACGGCAGAGGGGCGTCACATACTTGGCCAGACCGCCGGTGACCACCAGCGTCGCCGGGCGGCCCAGCTCTTCCTCGATCCGCTGGGTGATGCCGTCCAGCAGCACCGCCGTGCCCAGCACCGAGCCGGAGAGCATACAGCTCTCGGTGTTCGCGCCGATGGCGGTTTTCGGGGAGGACAGATGTACCTGCGGCAGCTGGGCGCAGCGTTCGCCCAGTGCCCGCAGCCCCGTCGAGAGGCCCGGGCAGATGACGCCGCCCCGGAACACCCGATTCTCGTCCACCACATTGAAGGTGGTTGCGGTACCGAGATCCACCGTGATGACCGGCAGCGGGAAATTCGCGGCCGCATACGCCGCATCCACCAGCCGGTCCTTGCCGACCGCATGGGGGTCGGGCACGCCCATGGTCAGCCCGGTGCGGATCTCGGGCGAAACGATGACCGGCTTCTTGCCGGTGTAGTAACGGGCGCACTCGGCCAGTGCCCCGGTGATCTGGGGCACAACACTGGTCAGGACCGCGCCTTCAAACCGGATCGGCCGTTCCGGGTGGCGGCGGTGGGAGAACACCTTCTCCATTTCGGCGCGGTACTCCGCAGCCGTGCGGGAGCGCACCGTATCCATGTGGGCCACAAAGCATACACGTCCGTCCTTGATGCCCCCGAGGGCGACGGTGGTGTTGCCTATATCAATGGCTAAAATCATAATTCAGGAAACCTTTCGGCCCTCCTTTGTGTGGGCTTATCTCAAATTTGTCAAGCTGTATTTTACCGCATTTCAGGCCAAGATACAAGCCCGGAGAAAAATTTTGTTGTGCTGGCGGCGGTTTTAGATTATACTTAAGGCATCATCTGCCTCTTTTTGTGGAGGCGCAGGAGGTTTTAGGATGGATCTGAAGGGGAAATGCGTCCTTCTGGGCGTCAGCGGCGGCATTGCCGCCTATAAAATGGCCAACGTTGCCAGCGCACTGAAAAAGCTGGGTGCCGATGTGGAGGTCATCATGACCAAAAACGCCACCCAGTTCATCACGCCCATCACGTTTGAGACCCTGACCGGCCACAAGTGCATGGTGGACACCTTTGACCGGGATTTCAAGTTTGAGGTCACCCACATCTCACTGGCGAAAAAGGCCGACGTGATCTTGGTGGCACCGGCCACGGCCAACGTCATCGCAAAGATGGCCCACGGCATCGCCGACGATATGCTGACCACCGTGGTGCTGGCGGCCAAATGCCCCAAGCTGGTCTCCCCGGCCATGAACACCGGAATGCTGGAAAATCCCATCACGCAGGACAACCTGCACACGCTGGAACACTACGGCTTCACGGTCATCCCGTCCGAGAGCGGCATTCTGGCCTGCAAGGATGTGGGCAGCGGCCGCCTGCCGAAGGAGGACGTGCTGATCGAATACATCCTGCACACCATCGCCCGCCCGAAGGACCTCGCCGGGCTGAAGGTCGCCGTCACCGCCGGGCCGACGCAGGAGCCGCTGGACCCGGTGCGCTACCTGACCAACCACTCCACCGGCAAGATGGGCTATGCCGTGGCTCGCGCCGCCGCCATGCGGGGGGCCGATGTGACCCTCATCCACGGCCCGACGGCCCTGTCGCCGGTCAAGTTCACCGAGGATGTCCCCATCACCACCGCGCAGGAGATGTACGAGGCCGTCACCGGCCGGTTTGACGAAATGGATGTGCTGGTGATGGCCGCCGCCGTCGCCGATTACCGACCGGCCACCGTCGCCGACGACAAGATCAAGAAAAAGGACGGCGACATGAGCATCCCGCTGGAACGCACCTCCGACATCCTCGGCACCATCGGCCCCAAGAAAACCAAACAGTTCCTCTGCGGTTTCTCGATGGAGACCCGGGATATGCTGGCCAACTCTTCCGCCAAGCTCGAGAAAAAGAACCTCGACATGGTGGTCGCCAACAACCTGAAAGTCTCGGGGGCCGGCTTCGGCGTGGATACCAACGTCGTCACCTTCATCACCCCCGACGGCACCCGCGAGCTGCCGCTTATGAGCAAGGCCGAGGTCGCTGACGCCATCCTCGACGAGATCTTGGCAAGACGAAACAAATAATACGCAAACAAAAAATGACATCGAGCCGTGACAGCCCGATGTCATTTTTGTTTTTATCAGTGATTCCGGCCTTCCTCGAGCCACCACAGTGCGTACTGGGCGTAGAGGGCGGTGCCATGCACCAGCGCACCCTCGCCGATGTCGAAGCCGTCGTTGTGGTGCGGCAGGCCGGTGTTCGGCTGGGCCGGGTCGTGGGTGCCGAGGTAGGCATACACGCCGGGCACGAACTGCTGGAACTCGGCGAAGTTGTCGCCGCCCAGCGAGACGGGCCGGTTCGGGCAGACGGTCACGCCGGGCAGCTGCTCGGCCTGCGCCGCGACCTCTTCACAGATGTCCGCCGGGTTGATGAGCGGCGGGGTGTAATCCACCCACTCGGCCTCGGCCGTGCCGCCGTAGAGCAGGGCGGTCTGCTGGGCCAGCGCGGTGATCTGCTGCTGGATGGACGCCCGGGTCTCGGGGGTCAGGGTGCGGGTGGTGCCCTCAATGACTGCCTCGCCTGCCACGATGTTGTAGGCCGTGCCCGCCACCAGCTTGCCGATGCCGATGATGAGCGGCTCGGTGGGCGAATGCAGGCGGGTCGCCAAGGCCTGCGCTGCGACGACGATCTGGCTGGCGATGTAGAGCGCGTCTGCACCCTTCTGCGGGGTGGAGACGTGGGCGTTAACGCCGTGGACGGTGATCTTGAAGTAATCCACTGCCGCGTTGTTGGGGCCGGGGGTGATGCCGATGGTGCCCACCGGCAGGTCGGAGGCGGCATGGAGGCCGAAGGCCCGCTTTGCGCCGTCCAGCAGGCCGTCCCGGATGAACTCCTTCGCACCGGCACCCACTTCCTCGGCGGGCTGGAAGAAGAACCGGATGGTGCCGCCGAAGTTGGCTTTTTCTGCGGAGAGGATCTGGGCCGCTCCCAGCAGGCAGGCGGCGTGGGAGTCGTGGCCGCAGGCGTGCATGACGCCCACGTTCTGGGACTGATACTCCGTCACATGGGTCTCGGTGACGGGCAGCGCGTCGATGTCGGCGCGGAGAACGATCACGCCCTCGCCGGGCTGATCGCCCTTCAGTTCGGCATACACACCGGTCTCGCCGCAGCGTTTGTGCGGGATCGCCAGCTTGTCCAGCTCTTCCTCGATCCGCTGTGCGGTCCGGAACTCATGCAGACTGACCTCCGGGTGGGAGTGGAACTCCCGCCGCATCGAAACGATATATTCTTCCCGGGCCTTGGCCTGTTCTGCGATCGACATCCCGTGTCACCCCTCTTTCCGATCTCCGCTTACTGCCATGCAGGGATGTAAGCACCCTTGTAGACATCGGCGATGACCTGTGCGACCTCGTCGCTGTGGAAGTAATCGACGACCTTCTGGTACAGCTCGTTGTCCTTATCCTCGGTACGGGCGACGATGACGTTGATGTAGGGGTTGTCGCTGCCCTCTTCGACACTCTCGAGGAAGATGGCGTCCTCGGTGGGGTTGAAGCCGTTATCGACGGCATGGCCGCCGTTGATGACGGCAGCAGCGACGTCGGGCAGCAGAGCAGCGGTGCCGGCAGCCTCGACCTCAATGAACTGGATGTTCTTGGGGTTCTCGGTGATGTCGCCGACTTCCGGGGTATAGCCAGCCGCCGGGTCCACGGTGATGACGCCGCCGGCCTCCAGCAGCTTCAGAGCGCGGCCGCCGTTGGTGGCGTCGCTGGGGATGGCGATGGAGTCGCCGTCCTTCAGCTCATCCAGCGAGGTGATTTTGTCGGAATACACGCCCAGCGGAGCGATGATGGTCTCGCCGATGACGGTCAGATCCAGACCCTTGTCGGCGATCTCGTTGTTCAGGTAAGCATAGTGCTGGAAGGCGTTCAGGTCGATCTCGCCGTCGGCCAGAGCCTGATTGGGCTGGGTGTAGTCGGAGAACTTGACCAGCTCAAGGGTCACACCTTCATCGGCCAGACGGTTGATGACCGGGGTCCAGTACTCGTTGTTCTCGCCGACCACGCCCAGACGGATGGTGGTCTGTGCAGCGGAGGCGGCTGCGCTGCCGGAAGCAGCGGTGCTGGATGCGGCGGCAGACGATGCCGTGGAGCTGCTGGAACCGCCGCAGGCGGCCAGAGCCAGTGCTGCAGTGCCGGCTGCAGCGATCTTCAGGAACTGATTGCGGGAAATCTTGATCTCGGTTTTCATAGCTTTTCTACTCCTCTATTCTTGTTTTGGTTTATTTCAAACGTTGTTGTGGATATCAGTGAGTGGTTTTGCGCTCGATCCATGTGCCAAGGGCTTGGATCAGGCTGATGGCGACCAGCAGGATCAGGACGGTGACGTAGGTGACGTCCACCTGATTGCGCTGGTGGCCGTACCGGATGGCGAAGTCGCCCAGACCGCCGCCGCCGACGGCACCGGCCATGGCGGTAAGGCCCACCAGACTGATGATCGTGATGGTGGTGCCGCGGGACAGGGCCGGGATGGATTCTTTCAGGTAGATGCGGTAGATGATCTCCCACGGGGTGGAACCCATGGACTCGGCGGCTTCGATGAGGCCGGGGTCCAGCTGGGCCAGCGCGCTTTCGACTTGGCGGGCGTAGAAGGGCACGGTGCCGAACACCAGCGGCAGGATCGCACCCTTGGTGCCGATGGCAGTACCCACCACAAAGCGGGTGAAGGGGATCAGGGCCGTCAGCAGGATGACGAACGGGATAGAGCGGAACAGGTTGATAAGCTTATCCAGCACGTTGTAGACAACGGCGTTCTGGAGGATGCAGCCCTTTTTGGTGACGGTCAGGGTCACGCCGATGACAAGGCCGAACACGAAGGCAATGATGCCCGAGACGCCCACCATGTAGAGCGTCTGCTGACAGCTTTCCCACAGCTCACTGGTCTTACCCATGACATTCGGGATCAGTTGTTCAAGAAACCCCATCGCGGATCACCTCGACTTTCACGTTTTTGCTCAGGAGCCACTGGATGGCGGCCTCCATCTCGTCGGCCTTGCCGCTCAGGATGGCCACCAGACCGCCCAGCGGCGCGCCTTGGATCAGCTCAATCTGGCTGTAAATGATGTTGACGTTCAGGTGGAAATTGCGGGAGATCTCCGACACCAGAGCCTCGGAGACGTTCTTCTCGCGGTAGGAGAAGCGCACCAGCTTCTCGCCCGGCTTGATTTGTACGGTTTCGGAATCGCTTTCCAGCAGCACATTGATCCGGTAGAGGTTGGAGGTGGGGCGGATGAACTCTTTGGTGATGGGCTGCTTCGGCTCGGCGAAGATGGAGAACACATCGCCTTCTTCGACCACCTTGCCCGACTCCATGACGGCCACCCGGCCGCAGATCTCTTTCACCGCGTCCATCTGGTGGGTGATGAGCACCACCGTGATGCCAAGCTGCTGGTTGAGCCGCTTGAGCAGCTGTAAGATCGCGTGGGTGGTCTGGGGGTCCAGCGCGCTGGTAGCCTCGTCGCAGAGCAGGACGGTGGGGTTGTTGGCCAGTGCGCGGGCGATGGCGACGCGCTGCTTCTGGCCGCCGGACAGCTGGCTGGGATAGGCGTTTTCCTTCTCGGTCATATCCACCAGTTCCAGCAGCTGCCGCACCTTCTGGGCGATCTCGGCCTTCGACAGGCCGCTGCCCTTGAGGGGATAGGCGATGTTGCCGAACACCGTGCGGGAGGGCAGCAGGTTGAAGTGCTGGAAGATCATGCCGATCTTCTTGCGGGCCTGCCGCAGCTGGGCTTCGCTCAGGGCGGTCAGCTCCTTGCCGTCCACGAGGACTCTGCCCTCGGTGGGGCGTTCCAGCAGGTTGATACAGCGCACCAGCGTGGACTTGCCTGCGCCGGAAAAGCCGATGATGCCGTAGATCTCGCCGTCGTGGATGGTCAGGGACACGTCCTTGACCGCCTCCACACTGGCCGAGCCGCTGCGGAACGTTTTGGTGATATGTTCCAGCTGAATCATAACGATCCGATTCCTTTCCTGTGGTACAAAAAAATCCGGAAGCTTTTCTCGCTCCCGGACGCAGTCTTTTCAAACGGTTCTGTTCAGACCTGCTCTTTCCTCATGGAGGCGCGCAGGCAGACCAGACCGTTCCCGATCTGCATCCGGGAGCCGGGCATTCGCTCTGCGCACATCATGCAAGCAAACGAAATACGGGTCATCGGGCGTTCCTCCTTTTCTCAGGTCTTTGTTCAACCCACTGTTTTCGTAGGTGATGGCTGTATTATATTCCCACTTCCCCATAAAGTCAATAGGTTTAGAAGGTTTCGGTTTGATTTCGGCTTTTTGGTCAAGCTGCTATACTTTCGATGGTAAATTTTAGGTAATACAACAAAAGGCCGGGACCCACGAGAGGTCCCGGCTTTTTGGTTAGGGGTATAAATTTTATTTGCCTGCTTTAACGCTTGGGAGCAAAGCTCCGGGCTTTGCGCAGGACTCGAACCACGTCCCGAGCGGATACCGGAAGTTCCGGGTTTTCGGGCGTCGTGTCCGTCTGATTGGGAAGCAGGCCGCTTTCGGCTGCCCAGAGCAGCGCGGTCTGCGCGTCGGTCATGCCCTCTGCGGGCAGAGCGGGCTGGGGTTTGCCGGCCATGGTCCATGCCAGAACCGCCAGCTCGCCGCAGTTGGTCGGCAGAGCGGCTCCCGCCGGGAGCAATGCCTGTGCGTACAGTTCCACGCCGATGCCGTAGGCCGCGAAACCTACCGCAGCGACGCCTGCGCCGGCCACCACGGTTCCGGTGGTGAGGATGGCCGCTTTCTCGATGCCCGTCAGCGGGGCGACGGCAGGCTCAAGGGCCTTGACGGTCGCTTTCAGCTCCACATCGGAAGCGGGCATTTCAAAGGTCGTTTCCGGGGCCGTCTCGTCGGCCAGCTTCACTTCGCCGGAGACGATCTCCCACTGGTCAAACTCAAACCCTTCGGTGATGGCTTCCGGGTTGACCTTGATGGTCACGGTCTGGCCCTCTTCGGCCTTGTTGATGGCCGTTGCGCCGTCGTCCAGATAGGCCGTGCCGTTGTCGATGATAATGTTATAGGTCACAGGCTCCGGATCGGGTTCCGGAGTGGGCGTGGGGTCGGGCTTCTTGACTTCCGTCCACTTGGCGGTCATGGTCAGATTGCTCGTCACCTTGGTGCCGTTCTCGCCGAACACGAACTTCTCCGTGCCGTTGTACCAGCCGCCGAACTCGTAGCCGTCGGCTTTCAGGATGCGGTCGCCCGAGATCGTCTCGCCGTGCTCCACGGTCAGGGAGTTCGGGGCCGTATCGTGGGCGGTGAAAAAGACGACGCTGTACGTCTTTGCCTTGTAGACAGCCACAGCTACCACGTTTTCGGCGGGCATCTCAAAGCTATCGCCGTCGATCTTTTCGCCGTTGATGGTCCAGTAGTCGAACTCTTTGCCCTCGGTGGCTTCGTCCGCAAACAGCTTGATGAGGTCGCCCTTCTTGGCAGAAAGTACATTGGTCGTGCCGTTCTTGACGGCGATATCGTAGAAGATCGGCTTGCTGGGTTCCAGCGTGGCCGCAACGAAAATGCGCCAACTCGTATCGGTCAGAGTCGCGGCCTTGTAGTTGTCCCCCTCGGCGACCACAGCTTCGGCCTGATACATTCCGGCTTTGGCCCCTTCCAGCGTCGTCAGCGGCTCGCCGGTGGGCTGGTCGTTTTTGTCAACAGCGTACCACCGGGTGGTGATGTCGCCTGCGCCCTCGACGCCCTCTGCCGTCTCTATCTTCTGCGTCTCGCGGTTCAGCTGGAGGTTGGCGGGGGTCAGGTCGGCTTTTTCAACCCACTTGGCTTTCAGCGTCATGTTGCTGGTAACCGGTGTACCGTTCTCGCCAAACACAAATTCTTTTTCAACGCCGTTCTCCGTGTAGTACCAGCCTTTAAAGGTGTAGCCGGCTTCAGTCAGGTCAGCAGGCTTTTTATCTGCCGGAATCGTTTTACCGTTTTCCACAATAACTTCATCTGCCGGTGCCGCACCATGGCCGTTGGCGTCAAATTTGACGGTATGTACCATGCAGATAACCGTCAATCCTTTCGGCAATTCCACCTTCAAGTTTTCCCACTGCTCTTCCGTGCCTTTAAAGTATATCGTCTTGGGGGTTGTACTTTGGCTGAAAATAGTGCTTGCAATGTTCGTCACACTGGCTGGGATCTCAAGTTCGGTTAGCCCACTCTCTTTAAACGCTCCGTTTCCAATGCTGGTAATCCCAAATGGAAGTTTAATGCCCGTGAGTGCTTTGCACTCGTTGAACATATAATCCGGAATGCTGGTCAGCTTGCTGTTTTCTTCAAAGGTAACGCTTGACAGTGTTTCACATCTACTAAACGTACCATTGCCAATGCTTTTAACACTCGCCGGGATTGTAATACCGCTCAAACCTTTACATCCCTCAAAGGCTCCCATTTCATCAGGGGCTCCCTCTCCAATTGTAACAACAGTAGCTGGAATTTTGAAAGCAGTCATACTTTCGCAATCTTGAAATGCACCTTGTCCAATGCTTGTCAGTCGACTGTTTTCTATAAACTGTACCCATAAGAGTGAACACTACGAAATGTGAGATTTTCCGTTAAAAGCAGGAAATCATAGGCCACATCAGGTGTTTCATGCCCTGAGACTTGGCACCGGATAGCCATAGGTAAGCCTTTGATATAATCTCCGACTTTTCCCCGGCTCCACACCGTGCGTGCAGCTTTCACCGCACACGGCGTTCCATCGAATTCAGTTGCACAGGGCTTGCAATACAACTTACACACTTCGTAGCTTGAACAAGAAAAGATTTTTAATCTATCAAAGGCATTTCTGCCATCTCACGAAACTTATTCAATTTTGAAATCTGCGTACTATCGAGATTGAGAAGATTCAGGTAAAACTTTATGGTGGCTTTGTCAGAAGCATGGATAAGTTTGTGTACTGGGGCCGATATAAGAACGAGGTTTCCGTATTCATCTGTACCTCCTTTTGCAACAGGCTTCTTGTGGTGACAGTGGACTTCATGGGCTTCCATGATTGAACCTGTCACCGCACATTTTCCATGTTGCGCTGCATACAGAGAAATTCGATTATCCGCGTATTCTATCGACCTGCCCTGCACAGGGTTTCGCATCAGCCAAAGTATCGTCTTAGTGTCGATGTTCAGATTCTTGTGAATCAGTTCCCGACCTTCTGGCGTGTACTTATTGACAGATTTCCTTTTATGCTGGGCATTTCTGCTCTGAACATATCCAATAGGAACTACTGGCCGTCCATGCAGAAATCGTAGTTGACTGCTTTTTCCATACTTTTCTTTGATATAGCCCTTTTTCAGTTCACCTTTGCGCGTCAGGTCATTTCGCAGACGATTGTGCATCTGCTTTTTGACACCATAAGCCAGCTTTCCAAAGTCCTCAGAAACAGCCGTTGCAATGCAGTAATACTGATGTATTCCTGCCACCACAGCATTGTAGGTCATCAGCTGCATGAACTGTGCCTTATCATCTGCCGAGTGTTCCAGTTTTTTCACTTCTTCCGTGAGCTTCTTTTGAACTTTCTTATACGCTTTATCGCATAGATGCGATTGAACGACGTACTTGTTGCTGCACTTTCGCACCTTCAGCTTAAAACCAAGGAATTCTGAATACTGCCGTTTCAGATTGACGATTCTCGACTTCTCTGGGCTAATATCAAGTCCCAGCCGATCTTTCAACCATTTGGCTGTTGCATGATATGCTTTTACTGCATCCGCATGGGAAGAGCAGAAAATCTTGAAATCGTCTGCATACCGAACCGAGTGCATTTCTTTCAGATTGCTTCGCCGCAATGCCCGATAAACATGACTTTTTATTTCTGTACCCGAATTATTTTGCCGTATCGTGAATTCTGTTCTGGTCGGCATATTCTCCCATTGGGATGCAATCCACCAGTCCAGTTCGTTCAACACGATATTAGCCAGTAGCGGTGAAAGAATTCCGCCCTGCGGCGTACCCTTGGTTGGGTAAATCTTTTCACCATTCGGTAAGATAACAGGGGCTTTTAGCATCTGCTTTATAATGCACAGCAGTTTCTTATCCCGAATACCAAGTGACCATATTTGCCGTATCAGCTTTGTGTGATTGATATTGTCGAAGAAACCTTTAATGTCGAGGTCTACTACATGGTACAGGTGTTGTACCTGTATCAACCTGCAACACTGCGCAATGGCTGTTTCTGCGGAACGATTTGGGCGGAATCCGTTAGAATTTTCACTGAACTTCGCTTCGCAGATTGGCTCCATGACTTGCAATATACATTGCTGTACGATACGGTCTGAGATTGTCGGAATCCCCAGCGGTCTGGTTTTTCCATTATCCTTTGGTATTTCCTCACGCCTTACTGGGCGAGGATGGTAATTACTGAATTTCTTCTTTACAAGGCGCACATACTCATCTTCGCTTAATTTTGCGAGATTTCGTATTGTCTTTTTATCTACACCCGGCGTTTTACTTCCATGGTTCTTTTTGATAGTTCGGTATGCCAGTTTAATGTTTTCTTCACT
>CAVKZS010000082.1:0-28632 GCA_963660925.1 Eubacterium sp. CAG:38
AGTCGTCCTGAATGTCCTTGCACTGGATCAGGGCGGGGATGTTCATGCTGCGGGCGAGGATGGCGGTGTGGCTGTTGGAGCTGCCCTCCCGGGTGATGAAGCCCAGCAGCAGGCTCTTGTCCATCCGGACGGTCTCGGAGGGAGCCAGATCCTCTGCCACGAGGATGCTCGGCTCGGTCCCCTGCAGGCTGGCGTTGTCCACGCCCTGCAGGATGTCCAGCATGGCCTGCGCAATGTCGATGACATCGGCACTGCGGGCCTGCAGATACGGGTCGTCCATAGCGGCAAAGACGGCGGCCTGATTGTCGCCGGCGGTCTTGATGGCGTACTCGGCGCACTTCTTCTGGCCGTTGATGATCTCCTTGATGGCGTCCACAAAGTCGTCGTCGTCCAGCATCATGGCGTGGATGTTGAACACTTCGGCGATGTCCTCGCCGGCCTCTGCCAGAGCCTTCTCGTACAGAGCGGTCTGCTGGTCGATGGCCTTGGCGCGGGCGTCCTCAAAGCGGGCCAGTTCCGCGGCGGTATCGGCGACTTCGGCCGCAGAGATCGTGGTATCTTTTTTCTTGTAGATTTTCAGCTTGCCAATCGCAATTCCGTTCAGAATGCTTTTACCGGTGCCTACCTGCATCGCAAATTCTCCTTCTCATCTCATACTTAAAAAGCCCCCGCAGGCGTTTTCCCCACGAGGGCTTCTCATCTCGTTGATCGCGCAGATCAGACGTTCTCGGTCAGGAACTTCTGGATCGCCTCGGCTGCAGCGGCTTCGTCGTCGCCCTCCACCTTGATGGTGATGGTGTCGCCCTGCTTGACGCCCATGCCCATCAGAGCCATCAGCTTGCGCAGGTCGCAGGTCTTGCCCTCTTTCTCGAGGGTAGCGGTGCTTGCAAAGCCCTTGGCGACCTTGACGAGCAGGCCTGCCGGACGAGCATGGATGCCGCAGGCATCCTTAACGGTATACTGGAATTCCTTCATGTCATTTTCTCCTTACTTCATCCACGCCGGACGGCCTCTGCCACTCCGGGGTGCGGCCAACATTGATTTTTGCCGCCGGATGTTACTACATCTATTATAAACCCTGTCGGACAATTTTTCACCGTTTCATAGTGCCAATTTTTCACCGAAAATTTTGTTACATTTGAACATATTCATACAGCAAAAATGCAAGAAATACACATTTTTTCGCTTTCGTAATTTTTTTTCGTAAAAACCGACAAACGTCCAGTAGGATACAACATAACATTCCTGCGCTGTTTTTTCACTCTACGGGGTAGCCGTCGGCGTCCAAGGGCAGGTCGGTGTACTGCGCAGCCTGCTCCGGTACCGTTTCCGGCTCGCCGGAGGTCTGCTGGCTCTGGTCAGCGGCACCCAGTTCGTCGTCATGCCGCTCGCCCCAGTCGCCGCTGAAATCTTCTCCGGACGTCTCCTGCGCCTGCTCCGACGCGGCCAGTTCTTCGTCGTGGCGTTCGCCCCAATCGCCGCTGTAATCCTCGCCCGAAACTTCTTCGGCCTGCTCCTGCTCGGCCATGGTGGTCTGCGCGTCCTTCAGGCCGGTGACGACGCCCGAGGGCTTTTCCAACAGGTAGGCACCCACGGCCTTTTTCCGGTAGACCAGCAGCACGCCGTAGCTGCTGGCTTCGCCCCGGCTGGCGGCGGGGATCAGGGCCGTCCACTTCTCCACGGTCTTGCCCTTGTAGCGGGTCAGATCCATGCCGCTCTGCTGGACCACCCCGTTGAACGCCGAAAAGCTGTCATCCCACTTGCGGGGGATCTTCACCTTGTCGGCGGTGATGGTCGCGCCGTCCACATCGAGGCCGTAGCCGGTGAACCACGTCTGGATGTCCTGCGCGCTTTCGATCTTGTTCACGCTGGCGGCCGCCGGTGCCGTGCGGGTGCTGATGTACCGGCCCAGCACTGCGCTGAACACCACCAGTGCGCAGCAGGCAACCCCCAGCCCAAATTTTTTCAGGCTCGTTTGATTCAATGTGACCACAAACATACCCATGCCTCCCACCCAAAGTTTGATCTCTGTGGAAAGTATATGAAAGATGGTGTATGTTTATGCCGGCCTGCCCTCTCCGTCATTGCTTCGCAATGCCACCTCCCCCAAAGTGGGAGGCATTGGCATATCGGGCCAGCCCACGCAGATCGAAAAAAGCTCTGCATCACGCAAAATGCCGGGCCCTGTCGCCCAGATTCACGGGTGCGATGCCGCGAATCCAGACCGCAAGGCCCGGTTGTTATTGTCATGCGCTCAGACTTACCCGGCCTGCCAAGGGCTCCCCCTTTGGGAAAGACTCCCTCCGGCCGGAGGGAGATGTCGCATTAGCGACAGAGGGAGGATTGCTGGCGGAGCGGCGCGACGCCTGAGAGGGTAAAAAACACCCCATACCATCGCTGGTACGGGGTGTTGTGGGAACGGTTTTGATGAAACTCAATTTGCGGGGTCGGCCCGGTCGCAGAAGACTGTGATACGGGTCTTGCCGCCATAGGTGCAGGTGTACAGCACCAGATCGTAGCCGCTGTGCTCGACTGCGTCCACATCGGTGGGCTGCAGGATATCGGTTTTCTGGACGATGTAGTGGTTCTCCACGCCGTCCATATCGGTGAAAATCACGTTGTCGCCGACAGACACGCTGCCCAGCTTGCCGAAATGCGACTCGTAGTTGTGCGCGGCGATCACCAGATCATCCGTGCGGGACGAGCCGAACTCCCGGCAGGGGGCGATTTTCAGCTTGGGGTAGCTCCACTCGCTCATCACCGGCAGTTTGATGTCGATGGCGGGGATGGAGATCACACCAATGTAGTCGTACCCATCCAGCATCACCACCGGCAGCTCGGGGCTTAGCATTTCCTCGCTGTCGGATGGCGTTTCGGCGGGTGCGGCCTTGCTGACCGTCTGTTCCAGCTTCTGCTCCAGATCCTGCACCACGACCTGCGCTTCTGCGCCTGCCTGCGCGTCCTCATAGCGGTTGTACCCGTAGAGGCCCAGCGCGGCCAGCAGCAGCACGCCGCCGATCACGATACAGAGGATACCCGGAGATTTACGCATTTTCGTCCTTTCTCTTATTGTCGTAATGGGTCAGCAGAATGCCGACGCCGATCAGGACAATGCCGCTGCCTGCCAGCACGGGCACAGGCCAATTGGTCTGGCCGGTCTGGATCAGCCGGTTCTGGTCCGGCTTTGCATCGGCCACAACGGTGGTGGGGGTAGTGGGGTCGGGCACAGGCGGGGTGGTCGGGGTCTCAGGGACTTCCGGCGTCGCATCCTGAACCGGCGGGTTGGTCGGCGTGTCAGGATCGGGCGGGGTCACAGGGACGTCCGGCGTGTAGGGGGTGTCCGGAATGGTGTTGTCGTCATCGGGCGGGGTGTAGGGCGGGATATTGGGGTCGTCGGACACATAGTGGTTGACGAACAGGATCTCGCTCTGCTTGGCGTCCGCCGGCATATCCGACGAGGTGAACGCCATCACGTCGGTGCGCAGGGCATCGCCGCTGTTGACGACCTTGACCTTGAGGTAATACACGGTGCTGTCGTAGGTGCCGTTGGCACTGGTGCCCTCGGCCTGCTTCAGGGTGTAATAGTAGTAACCGGGCTGGGTGAAGGTGATCTCCGGGAAGACCGCCGTCACGACCTTGTCGCCGTCGTTGGCCACGGTGACCACTGCGGCCTCACCGCTGGCGGTGTGGGCCGGCATGGGGGCGTTGCCTTTTGCCATAAGCTCCAGAGCAAACGTCTCTTCGGGGATGGACGAACCGGTACACTGTACCTGAACCTCCAGCCCCAGAGTTGCGGTGTAGCCAGCCGCAAAACCGGTAGGCAGGCAAGCGATCAGGCAGAGAGCCGCCATCAGCAGTGCTGCCGCGAATCTTCGGAACTTCATTTCATCCCCTCCTTTACTGCTCCGGCTCGGACGGCTGCATCCAAGCCAGAAGAATGGTTCGTGCATCGGTAAACTCTGCCGAGCAGGTGGACATCGCCAAGATCTGCGAGCCGCCCTCCGCCTCGAACCGGCGGATGGTGTCTTCGTGCAGGTTCAGCGCGTTCGACCGTGCAAAGTCGAGCAGACCGTTGAGATCGTCGTCCCACAGCTGCGGTTCAAAGAT
This sequence comes from Eubacterium sp. CAG:38, assembly GCA_963660925.1. Classification (GTDB taxonomy): domain Bacteria; phylum Bacillota; class Clostridia; order Oscillospirales; family Ruminococcaceae; genus Faecalibacterium. Next base: position 4,108 of record CAVKZS010000082.1, read on the forward strand.
GGTCTCTTCCGAGGCCGGGACCAGCAGGCAGGCAAAGATCTCGAGTTTGTAGCTGCGGTCGGGCAGGATCAGCTCGCCGGTGGTGTTCTCGTCAAAGAACGTCGCGTCCTTGTACAAGTCCAGATCGCCGAACATCTTGCTGTTTTCCATGTGGTGGCCGTACAGCAGGGAATAGGGGTCCCGGAACTCGCCGTTGCAGTCGGCATCGAGGAAGATGCTGCCCGCAAGGGCGAAGTCTCCGTAGACGTCCGTATTAATATAGGTGAAATTGGTGTCGCCCTGCAGCACCGGGTAGTCGATGGCGGTGCCGTCCAGTTTGATCCAGCCCTTGACATCCGGGTTGATGGCAAGCAGCTCTTCAAAGGACGCTTCGTTGTCGCCATCGGCTGCGGGCTTGAACTGCAATAGTTCCGCCTGCACGTTGTCCACCGCCGCGTACACCTGCGAGTTATCCCACAGAGCGTAGGCGGAGTAAGCACCGGCTACCACAAGGCAGAGCACGACGACTGCGCTGATCAGAAAGTCGGCTGTTCTCAGCGCGATCCGCTGCCATTTGATACAGCCCACCTCCTTCTAAATTGCGCAGGACATCTGCGCGGGGAAATACATTTTGTGACTCAAGTATAACGTATTTTGGTTGGTTATGCAAGAGTCGATTGGGATTCAGCCCTCTCCGTCACGGCTGACGCCGTGCCACCTCTCCCGAAGTGAGAGGCAAGGGCCTTACCGCCACGTTCTTGGCTCCCACTTTGGGGGAGCTGTCGCCGTTAGGCGACTGAGAGGGCGGGTTTGCAGAATCCCGTTTGCAGCCTCGCCCTCTCCGTCACGGCTTGCGCCGTGCCACCTCTCCCGAAGTGAGAGGCAAGGGCTCTTCCGCAACATTCTTGGCTCCCACTTTGGGGGAGCTGTCGCCGTTAGGCGACTGAGAGGGCAAGCACGCTACCGGCGAAGCTGTATCTCGTTATGAATTGCTTCGCACACTTGGTCAAACCGGAAGTCAACATCCGAATTTGAAAAGCGCAGAACTTTCAATCCATACTCTTGCAGAATCAGGCTTCGCTCTTTGTCGTAGCACTGGCCCTGTTCGGTGTAGTGCTGTGAGCCGTCCAACTCGATTACCAGACGCGCATCCGTGCAGTAAAAATCTACGATGAACGATTCAATGATCCGTTGTTTGTAGATCTTTACGGGATATTTCCGTAGGAACAGATACCAGAGTTTCCGTTCCTGTGGCGTCATCTCCCGCCGGAGCTTCCGGGCAGTGTCCAACATTTTATTGTTTTTGACTACCGTTGTCTGTTTCATAGGTTGAATCCTATTTTGCCCTCTCCGTCACGGCTAACGCCGTGCCACCTCTCCCAAAGTGAGAGGCAAGGGCCTTACCGCTGCGTTCTTGGCTCCCACTTTGGGGGAGCTGTCGAGCGGAGCGAGACTGAGAGGGCAAGCTTGCTGAACCTTGCGCACGGCCTAGCCCTCTCCGTCAAAGCCTGTCGGCTTTGCCACCTCTCCCGAAGTGAGAGGCAAGGGCTTTACCGCCGCGTTCTTGGCTCCCACTTTGGGGGAGCTGTCACCGAAGGTGACTGAGAGGGCAAGCCAGATCAAGCGTAAAGCTTAGTCCTCATAGTGACGACGCTTCTTGATGACCATAACGGCTGCGCCAGCGACGACGACCATCATCAGAGCGATGTAGGGAGCGTTGTCGAGGATAACGCCGGTATCAACGACGCCGTCCTTCACGTTGGTAACGGTGACAGTCTCATTTTTGCTATCAATGGTGCCAATGGTGCCATCCTCGGCATCAGAAGGTGCATACTCCGCAGTCTTATAGCCGTACTCTTCACCCGTGTAATCAGCCTCTTTGACGGTATAGGTCACGCCATAAGGAATGTTCTCAAAAGTCACATTATCCTCGTGAGCAATTTCAATGGTTACAGGGTACTTGTCCTCCTCATTCCAATCCAGAGTAAAGCTTTTCGGATCAGCACCATTGGTCTTCATAATGATTTCGCTGCTCACAGTACCAGTAGTGGGCCTCTCGAAAGTGACAGTCATGGTAAACTTGTTGTCTTTGCTCTTGTCGCCCAGAGAACCCTTAACAACCTTCGTAACAGTCAGAGTACCTGCGGAGTAAATATTGTCGATGCTGTCCAGCTTATTCTTATTTTCTTTCTGGTCATTGGCTGCATCGTGAACAGTAACTTCAGTTTCTATACCGGTCTCGCCTTGGAAAGCATAAACCGTAACGATGAAAGTACCGTCATCATAAGTGACGCCCTTGGTATCGCCAGCCAACTCTTTCAGGGTGTAAGTAAACACGCCAACACCGGTATACTCCGGCAGCATAATTTCGAAGTTCTTCGTACGAGTCGTATCGGCCTTGTCGAAGCTAACAGTACCAACAATATACTTATCGCCTACAGTCTCACCAATCAGTCTCGGAACGACACCCTTATAAACCTTACCCATATTCGTACCGGTTGCACTCACCTGATACAACTTAAAGCTCTCTGCCGGAGACTTTGTGCCCTCATTGGTCAGAGTGTAGTTCTTAACAATGTTGAACTTACCGTCGGTAACAGTAACTTTATCACTTTTTTCAGTAGAAGTTGCTGCAAACGCAGGAGCTGCCATGGTAGCCATCATTGCGACGGCGAGGATGCCAGCAAACAGTTTTTTGAGTTTCATCTTAGTTCCTCCTTAGTATGTTCGATATTTACAAGCTGCGACGCCGCACCAGAGTGATGACCTTGGCTTTGACGTCTGACAGGGCAACCGGCCCAAAATCCCGGCTGTCTGTCGCCTGTGTTCGGTAGTCTCCGAGGATAAAGACCGTTCCCTCCGGTACGGTGTAGGGATATTCCAGCCCATCCTTGGCGTATGTGGGGTAAAGGATCTCGCCGCTCTGCGCCGAGCCGTTGACGATCAGCGTGCCGCCGTCGTTCAGGCTTATCAGGTCGCTTGCACGGCCGAGGATGCGTCCGACGCAGAGTTTGCCGTCGTGCTCATACAGCACGATGTCGTTTTTCGCGTAGGTGCGCTGCATCCGGTAGCCGATCAGCAGGTCGCCGTCCTTTACCGCGGGGAACATACTGTTGCCCGATGCCTGTGTGAACACAAACACCTTGGTCAACAGCACCCATACGATGATGGCCAGCAGCACCACCCGGCGCACAAGGCTCCAGAACTCTTCTGCGTTCTCTGCCTGATACCGCCGCTTGCGGATCGCTTTCAGACCATCGCGGTAGGGGTCGCTTGGGGTCGCTTTCGGGGTTTTTGCCATCAGGTCTCGTCCTCCTTCGGGGAGGGGTCGATTCCCGGCCCGGTGGCCTCCTTTGCAGAGGAGGAGGACGCCGGTTCTGCCGCAGCGCGTACCGTCACGCCTGCTTGTTCCAGCAGTGCATCGTAGCGGGCACGCTCTGCGCGGATGGCCTTGTCATACAGTCCGTACAGTTCCTCAAGCTTTTTCCAGAGCTGTACTTCGTCCACTCCGCCCACCAGCGTTTTGCGGAATTTGGTCTTCCGGAACCACCGGACGATCTCTTCCTGCTCATGGTTCAGGCATTCCCCTTCTGCACCGGGGAGCCGTTCGGGAGCCGACGGCTGTTTGCTTTTCGCCATCCATCCACCTCCTTTCAAAGGGGTATCTATCTCAGGTCAGGCGCAGGGCCTAGGCCGTGAATAGCGGGGAAGTTTTTGCGGGCTGGCCCTCTCCGTCAACGCCTTTCGGCGTTGCCACCTCTCCCGAAGTGAGAGGCAAGGGCCTTACCGCCGCGTTCTTGGCTCCCACTTTGGGGGAGCTGTCGAGCGAAGCGAGACTGAGAGGGCTTAGTCCTCGTCATCGTGGTGCCGCTTGCGCAGGAAGAAGGCGATCGCGCCGCCGCCCACGGCTGCCAGCATCAGGATGTAGGGGAAGGTGTCGAGGATGACACCGGTAGGAACTTCGAGGTCTTTGCTGTTGATAACCGTAACCGTCTTACCAGTGGTCACGCTCTCAGCATCCACATCGTCGTCCAGACTCAGAAGCACCAGACCGATTTCATCATCGTCTGCACTGTCGAGCGACTGGGTTGCAAGTCCAGTAGAAGCAACCGTGAATTTGAATGTACCGCCGTCCGGCTGGTTCCACGTTCCAACGTAGGTATCACCCAGCTTTGCACTGGTCGAATAACCAGTAGCACCCGTTTCCTGAATGGTAATCGTTGCACCAACCGGAACATCGGTCAGGCTCACAGAGCCGTCGTTTCCAAGCTCAAACTCATATTTACCGGTATGTTCTGCGCCATCCAATTTGAAGGTCAGCCCGTTATTTTTGCTATCCTTCACAGTAATCGTAAAGTTGAACTTTTCGCTCAGGTCGGCGATGTTGCCCGTGACCAGCTTCTTGATGGTAAACGCGGTATTTGCACGGACATAACGGCCGTAGAAGTTTACAACACCGTCCGCAAGTTCCTTAGATGTCGGATTGTACTTGTACTCCCAATCATCTACTTTTTCGTTGGCTTCATTATACCAGCCATCAAAAACATACTGGACACCATTGACGGTCTTGGTTTTGGGATACGTCTGGCCATTGTTCTCCGGGATACTGTCCGGAACATTATTGCGAATCGCGTAGTTTTCAGATGTAATCGCTTTATACTCCGTTTCTTCCGGGTCTTTTACATTGAACTTTGCAACATAGGCTTTTGTACACACCACTCGAATCTCGCAGTCGATGTGCATTCTGGTTATCTTGCCGCTGCTGCTATTGTTGTGCGAAATCTTATACGGAACAACGTAGACGTGTTCAATATCATCTGCACTCAAATTCGTTATTCCAAGCTGTTCTTCCAGCTTAGCACCCCAATACTGAAGGATCTGATCCAGAACGGTTTTTTCCTGCTGTCCGCCAGTTTCCCATGTATACGTCCAGCCCTTGGTATCCTTCGGCATATCCCATGCTTTTGTTCCGTCTTCCAGAACGGTCATGCCTGCGTTCAGGGTATTATCCGGCCACGATACGACATGATTTACTACATTTTGCTTAACATTAATTCCTTCCCAAGTTGCACCAGAAACATCAATTACCGCTCCCGCGACGCCAACGCCCCAATCTCCCGAGCCGTTACTATTACGGTCGCTCGTCGGTGTTTTCAGAATAAAGACCGTCGCCGGGTATAAATTTTCAACATAGATAGAAAACGTTTCGCTCTTCCAACTTCTTGAATAGTACTTATGTGTAACAGTAACCCAACCAGTCTTTGTTCCCGTCACTGTCGCAACCTGATAATTATTACTGTCTTTGTCGGGATAGCTAATACTGACACTGCCATTACCAGATTGGCTCCACTTATGATATTGGGAAGAATTACGGTCGCCGCTTTTTCCGCTGAGTCGAATAGACTCTTCAAGCTTGATTGTAGAACTCCCAGATGCAGTAAGCGAAATTCCGTCATCGTACGCATCTGCAAGCATTACAGACTCTTCGCTATCTTCCGGTATTTCGTCGCCCTCTGTGTCAGGTGCCGGAGGGATTTTCTCGCCGTCGTCCTCGGTCACATCGTCATCGTCCGAAACGGTGTCGTCATCGGTCGTGGTGTCGTCCTTCACCGTATCATCTGCCTTAGGTTCCTCAGCGGTCTTGTCCTCATCCTCTGCGGGTTCCTCCACAGGAGCCTCGCCCCATTTGGCGAAAACGTCGATGGTAGAAGATTTATCGAGGATCACCGAAGAGCCGTCAAATGCGAAATCCTCGGGCGAGCCGTACTCACTATAATAGTACCAGCCCTCGAACTTGCGGCCCTCGCCGGTGGGGTCGGTGGGATTTTTGAAGCCATCGGGCGCGGTGAGGGTGGTGTTCTCCTTGATGGTAACCACTTTATAGAAGCCGTCGTACTGTTCCAAGTCGCTTGCCGCGGTGGTGGCGGTGTCGGGCAGGTTGCAGCTGTCCTTCTCGCTCAGCCAGAAGCGGTAAGTCGTCTTGTACTCGGCGGTGTAGCTGGCGTAGTAGCTCTGGAAGCTGTCCATCATGGTGCCGCCGGAGGACTCGGTGGTATCGGCTGCGCTGGCGGCAGTCTCCTCCACGGCCTCGCGGAGCACGTCGGTCAGCGACGAGCCGGTTGCGAAGACCGGCAGCATACAGCTGCACAGAAAGACCACCGCAAAGCACAGCGCGAGCGTTCTCTTTGCGAGCTTCAGCTTATTGGCTGTATCCTTTGCGTGTTTTCCTTTCATAAGGTTCATAAGGTAGCCCTCCTTTGATTGATCTATTTCGCTGGCCGTCGCCGTGCAAGATGCCGCAATTCGTCCGCTGCGTTTTTCACGCACCAAAAGACCGCAATCCACCTGTATGACAAGGTAAATCGCATCTTTTGAAAAAAGCCTCAAAAGACTCCTAGCTTTGCGTCGCCGGATCACTCCGGTTTTGCCAAGTGTTCTGTTTTTGTTCCGGACAGTTTTATTTTACACTGCCCTCCCGCGAAGGATGTCGCACCCTGCCGCCGGCCCGAAAATTTTTGGCCTGCGCGGGTTTGCGGCGGATTGTATTCCTCCCGGAAACAATCACGGTCCTGCGACCCTCTCGGTGAGCCCATTATAGCAGAACCGATTCTCAAATTTCAAGTGGCCAAATGGACACATTTTTTGAATTTGCGCCTGTTTTTGGCCCATTTTCCGCATTTTTTTTGCAGTTTGTACAATAGTGCGGCCCAAACTTTGGTAAATCTCGTAATAAAATTTGCAACTTTTTTGTAACGACTTTGCCCCATCTTTACCATATCCCACGAAAGTTGGTTTCAGCGCGGCAAAACCGGCGTTTTTCGCCCTTTCCGCCGCCCCTCGCAGAGCGGAAACCCGGTACTTTTGTTTCATGAACCAAGCGGGGCGGTGGGGAAGTCACCCCATCTTCTTTTTCTGCTGGCGGGCCATGATGGGCATGAGCAGGGGAGTGGGGACGAACCGCTGGGCGGTGGTGGCCGCGCGCATGAGGGCCGAGGGCACGATGATGGTCTTACCGCGCAGCATCCCGCGCATAGCTTCCTCGACGCAGAGCTGGGGCGTGATGCCCTTGAGCGCGAACACCACACCGGCACAGTCGTTGAACTCGGTGTTCACCGGGCCGGGGCAGAGGGCGCAGACGTAGACCGGGCTGTGCTCCTCCCGCAGCTCCTCGGCCACGCTCCGGGTCAGGCTGACGACGTAGGCTTTGGTGGCGTAGTACCCGGCCATATAGGGGCCGCCGGGCAGCAGGCCCGCCGAGGACGCCACATTGAGCACGGTGCCGAAGCCCTGCGCCTGCATCTTTTGTACCGCGAACTTGAACAGCCGGTGCATGGCGAGGACATTCACCTTCGCCATGGACAATTCCCGGTCCGCATCCGTCTCGAGGAAGCTGCCGCAGACGCCGAACCCAGCGTTGTTGATAAAGATGTCGATCCGTTCGCCCTCCAGCTCCGTGCAGAGGCGGTCGAGTTCGGCCTCCTGCGCGAGGTCGGCGGTCAGGATGCGGCTTGTGGTGTTGTACTGGGCCAGCAGTTCGGCAGCGAGGGAGTCCAGCCGGTCTTTCCGCCGGGCCGTGAGGATGAGCCGGAAGCCCAGCTTCGCATACCGCCGGGAGAACTCCTGCCCGATGCCCGAGCTTGCGCCTGTGATCCATACCGTTTTGTTTGCCATAACACATTCCGTCCTTTCGGGAGTTTTTTCTTGCAGCAAGAATAACACAGTTTGGGGCCGGTTGCAATTTTTTATTCAATTTACATTTGTCTATTTTTATGATACTATTTTATATATAGAAATTTATGCAGGGTAAGAAAGGAGTTTCTTTATGGCAAACGCATTTCCGAAAGGCTTTTTGTGGGGCGGCGCGACCGCTGCCAACCAGTGTGAGGGCGGCTGGCAGGAGGGCGGCAAGGGCCTGTCCACCGTCGATGTCGTCCCCTTCGGCGAGGACCGGATGCCGGTCAGCCGCGGCCTGAAAAAGATGCTGGAGTGTGACGACCAGCATCAGTATCCGGCCCACGAAGCCATTGATATGTATCACCACTTCAAGGAGGACATCAAGCTGTTCGCAGAGATGGGCTTCAAGTGCTATCGCTTCTCCATCGCATGGACCCGCATCCTGCCCAACGGCGACGACGACACCCCCAACGAAGCCGGTCTGAAGTTCTATGAGGAGATGATCGACGAGTGCCTGAAATACGGCATCGAGCCGCTCATCACCATCTGCCACTTCGATACCCCCATCGCTCTTATTAAAAAGTACGGCGGCTGGAAAGACCGCCGGATGATCGACGCCTATCTGAAGTACTGCACCGCCATCTTCACCCGGTTTGCGGGCAAAGTCAAGTATTGGCTGACCTTCAACGAGATCAATATGCTGCTGCATATGCCGTTCATGGGCGCAGGCATCCTGTTTGAAGAGGGCGAGAACCCCACGGAAGTCAAGTACCGCGCCGCTCATTACGAGCTGGTGGCCAGTGCCAAGGCCGTCCAGCTGGCCCACAAGCTGATGCCCGGCTCCATGGTGGGCTGTATGCTGGCTGCCGGTCAGTATTATCCGTTCAGCTGCAACCCCAGCGACGTTTACGCCGCCATGGAAGCCGACCGCGACAACTACTTCTTCATCGACGCACAGGCCCGCGGTGCGTACCCCGTCTGGGCATGGAAGCGGATGGAGCGGGCCGGCATCACGCTGGACTGCACCGAGGACGATCTGGCCCAGATCAAGGCCGGTGCCGTGGACTTCATCAGCTTCAGCTACTATTCCTCCCGCTGCACCTCGGCCGACCCCGAGATCGTCGAGAAGTACAAGAAGCCGGGCAACGCGGCCATCATGTCCATCCAGAACCCCTACCTCTCCGCCAGCGAGTGGGGCTGGCAGATCGACCCGGTGGGCCTGCGCGTGACCCTGAACACCCTCTACGACCGCTACCAGAAGCCGCTCTTCATCGTCGAGAACGGTCTGGGTGCAGTGGATAAGGTCGAGGCCGACGGTTCCATCCATGACCCGTACCGCATCGACTATATGCGCAAGCACATCATCGAGATGGAAAAGGCCGTCAACGAGGACGGTCTGCCCCTGCTGGGCTACACCATGTGGGGCCCCATCGACATCGTGTCGGCATCCACCGGTGAGATGAAGAAGCGTTACGGCTTCATTTATGTGGACAAGGACAACGCCGGCAACGGCACCCTCGCCCGCAGCCGGAAGGACAGCTTCTACTGGTACAAGCAGGTCATCGCCTCCAACGGCGCGGACCTCGGCTAAGCGGAGGCGGACACCGTGCAGCAATCCAAAACCAAGCAGCTGGTGACCCGCTGGGTCATCTACCTCGTCGGAATGTTCGTCCTCGCCACCGGTCTGACCCTGAACACCAAGACCGGCCTCGGGGCGTCGGCCATCGTCTCGGTGGCCCACACCATCAGCCTGTGCACCGGCTTTACCCTCGGCAATATCACCCTTGTGACGTACGTTCTGTTCATTGCGGCCCAGTTTCTCCTGAAAGGCGACAAGCGGAACTGGCTGGATCTGCTCCAGCTGGTGGTCAGCGTCGTGTTCACCCGGGTGCTGGACTTCCTGAAAGCCGTGGTCCCGTACCAGAGCGGCCAGAACCTCGTCTTTGACTTTCTGCTGCTGGCTCTCTCCATCGTCCTCACCGGCACCGGTGCGGCCATGGTGCTGAGCATGAATCTGGTCCCGAACCCCGCCGACGGCATCGTGAACGCCCTTTCGATGCGCTCCGGCAAGGAGGTCGGCATCTGCAAAAGCTATTTTGACATCGTGAATGTCGCCGTCGCCTTCCTCATCGGCCTTGCCAACGGCAACCCGCTGCTGGGCATCGGCATTGGCACCATCATCTCGATGCTCTGCATCGGCCGGTATATCTCTCTGTTCAACAAATTCTTCCGGCAGAAGCTCCGCATCGCCGCCGGTCTGGAAACGGCCGCAGCGGTTTAGGATCCCCTAAAAACAGCACCGCCCCGCAGGGCTTCAAAACCTCTGCAGGGCGGTGTTTTTTGATTCAGGGGAGTTATTCTTTCACAGATTGGACGCTCTTTTCGGCCAGAGCCTTGGCGGGCTTCATCAGCAGGATACAGACCCCGTTGAACACCAGCGAGCCGACGATGTAGGTCACAAAGAAGAGCGGCAGGTTGGCGGCGAAGGTCTCAGCGTCGATGCAGGCGACCGTCAGGTAAGCAAAGCCGACATTGTTCAGCACCTTGGGTGCGTAGGGGTGCAGGATGATGAGGATGAACAGCACCACAGCCAGCGGGATGAGCAGGCCCAGCAGTCCGCCGACCACCGGGGTCAGTGCGGTGATGCCGAGGATAGCCAGCACGGTCAGCACCATGCCGACCAGACCGCCCAGCTCGACGGTGACAAAACGGTCCTTGATGTCGCCCTCCATCGTGAAGAGCATGATGTTGCTCAGGAACACCAGCCAGCTGTACTCGAAGTCGATGATGTGGAAAAAGGCGTTGGCGATCAGGATCCAGACCAGCATCATCAGCCGGAAGTAGAGAAGAAAACGCTTGGTGACAGTTTCGTTCATGGGTGGAACCTCCATTTGCAGTCGTCTTTGCACCCCGCTCCCAAAAGCAGCGTGCAGAAAATACAGCGCGTATGATTTTATCCTTCATACACGTTTCGTCATTCCCTTTGGCAGGGAAATCATGGAATTCCGCCCCTAGTATACCGTGTTTTGCGGTTGAATGCAAGTTTTAATTTACAATATTGGCAAGTTTAAATTGTCAAATATATTTTACCTCGACTCTTTGCAGCTCCTTCCCATCCAAAACCGCTTGATGTCCTTGCCAAAGCATGATATCCTTATAGGTACAGAATTCTATTACGAATCAGGAGGAAATTTCCATGAAGATCGCACTTATCAACGAAAACAGTCAGGCCGCGAAGAATGGCATCATCGAGGCCGCCTTGAAGAAGGTCGTGGAGCCGATGGGCCACGAGGTGGTCAACTACGGAATGTATGCCGCCGACGATGCCGCCCAGCTGACCTATGTGCAGTGCGGCATTCTGGCCGCCATCCTGCTGAACAGCGGCGCGGCCGATTACGTCGTGACCGGCTGCGGCACCGGCGAGGGCGCAATGCTGGCTCTGAACAGCTTCCCGGGCGTGATCTGCGGCCATGTGGAGGACCCCGTGGACGCTTACACCTTCGCCCACGTCAACGACGGCAATGCCGTTGCCATGCCCTTTGCCAAGGGCTTCGGCTGGGGCGGTGAGCTGAACCTTGAGTACTGCTTCGAGAAGCTGTTCGGCTTCGGCCACGGTCAGGGTTACCCGAAGGAGCGCGTGGAGCCGGAGCAGCGGAACAAGAAGATCCTCGACGGCGTGCGTGCCGCTACCTTCAAGCCGCTGATCGAGTGTCTGAAGAGCATTGATCAGGATCTGCTGAAGGGTGCCGTCGCCGACGAGAAGTTCAGCGAGCTGTTCTTCGCTTCCTGCAAGGACGAGGAGCTGGCCGCCTATATCAAGAGCCTGCTGTAAGCACGCGCACAAAGGAGAACCGACCCCATGAGCGCGCTGTATCATTTCAACGAAACGATCTCCTCCGCTTTGGAGCTGTTTCTGGAGTCGGCGGTGCCCCTGATCGCGGCCGTCGCCGAGGTCGTGGGCCTCGTCATCATCGTCACCAGCCTCGCCAAGGCCAGCTACCATTATCTGCGGGTCACCCTGTTTCACGACAGCTACGACTTCCACCATGAGATGAGCAGCGGCCTGACCACGGCGTTGGAGTTCCTGATGTCGGCGGAGATTGCCCGCACCTTCCTGCTGCCGAGCCTGCAGTCGGTGGTGCCGCTGGCGGCCACCTTTGCCCTCCGCGCCCTGATGAGCCTGCTGCTCCATGTGGAGATGCGGGCCTCCCGGGAGGAACACCACGGCGAAGAGAAATCGAAAGATTGACTTTTGTTTCCAAACTTTTGCGGCATCGGAAAAGTGACAATTGGTGAAAACGTCAAAAATAGCGTTTACCCCTTGACACATTGACCAAACCGCTCTATACTCGTGCCATCGAAAGCAAAGACGCTCGCGGATGCAAGTCCGCCGGGCGTCTTTTTTCGTTTTCGGGGGCGGGCTGTCCCTTGGGATACAGCCATCGGTTCCGGGAGAGATAGAGGGCTTCCGGAGCGTGATTTCCGCGTTGATGCGTCATCGAGGACACACACGCGAGGGTACGACCGCCGGTTCTGGCAGACTTGGCGGAACACGTTTTGGGGAGGTATGAGGATCATGTTCAACTCCGTAAACACCTGTTGGACGCTGGTGGCAGCGTTCCTCGTCTACTTCATGCAGGCGGGCTTTGCCCTGTGTGAAGCAGGCTTCACCCGTGCGAAGAACACGGGCAACATCCTGATGAAGAATATGATGGACTTTTGCATCGGAACCCCCTGCTACTGGCTCATCGGCTTCGGCCTGATGTTCGGCGGCACGGGTGCCCTGATCGGCGGATTCGACCCCTTCATCCGGGGCGATTATTCGCATTTGGGTCTGGACATTCCGCTGTGGGTCTACATCGTATTCCAGACCGTTTTCTGCGCCACGGCCGCGACCATCGTCTCCGGCTCCATGGCCGAGCGCACCAACTTCAAAGCCTACTGCGTTTATTCCGCAGCCATCTCGCTGGTGGTTTACCCCATCTGCGGCCACTGGATGTGGGGCGGCGGCTGGCTGCAGAGCATGGGCTTCCATGACTTTGCCGGTTCCGCAGCCGTTCACAATGTCGGCGGCCTCATCGCCATGCTGGGCGCAGCCCTGCTGGGTCCCCGCATCGGCAAGTACGACAAGGACGGCAAACCCCACGCCATCCCCGGCCACAACCTGACCGCCGGTGCACTGGGCGTGTTCATCCTCTGGTTCTGCTGGTTCGGCTTCAACGGCGGCTCTTCGCTGTCTCTGTCCACCGACGAGACCATGACCATGACCGGTCTGGTCTGCTTCAACACCAACCTTGCCGCGGCGGTCGCCACCTGCGTGACCATGCTCTTCACTTGGAAGCGGTACGGCAAGCCCGATGTTTCCATGACCCTGAACAGCTCTCTGGCTGGTCTGGTCGCCATCACCGCAGGCTGCGATACCGTCACCCCGTTCGGTGCCTTTATCATCGGCTTTGTCTCCGGCTTCCTCGTGGTGCTGAGCGTCGAGTTCTTCGATAAGATCGCCAAGATCGACGACCCCGTGGGTGCCGTCTCGGTCCACTTTGCAAACGGCGTCTGGGGCACCATCGCAGTCGGCCTGTTCTCCAACGGCAGCGATACCGCCTACGCCGGCCTGTTCTACGGCGGCGGCCTGTCGCAGCTTGGCATCCAGCTGCTGGGCCTCGTCACCGTCGATGCTTACGTTCTGGTCGTGATGTTCATCATCTTCAAGCTCATCGACAAGACCATCGGCCTGCGCGTCCCCGCTGAGGTCGAGATCGACGGTCTGGACATCCACGAGCACGGTCTGGCATCCGCTTACGCTGGCTTCTCCATCTCCGACGCCAACGCAGCGGCCATGTCTCCCAACGAGAACACCGATCTGGGCGAGGACGACATCACCAAGGCATCCTCCAAGCAGATGGACGCAGCGGTGCCTGTCACCCGGGAACCCGAGCCGGTCATCCACGACGGCGTATACGACACCGGTATGCACAAGGTGTCCATCATCGCCAAGCTGAGCAAGTTCGATCAGCTCAAGACCGCCCTGAACGATCTGGGCGTGACCGGCATGACCGTCACGCAGGTCATGGGCTGCGGCATCCAGAAGGGCACCAGCGAGAAATACCGCGGTGTTCCGGTGGATTCGACCCTGCTGCCCAAGATCAAGGTGGAGGTCATCGTCTCCAAGATCTCGGTGGACGCTGTGGTGGACGCCGCCAAGAAAGCCCTTTACACCGGTCATATCGGCGACGGCAAGATCTTCGTCTACAACGTGACCCGGGTCGTCAAGATCCGCACCGGCGAAGAGGATTTCGCCGCACTCCAAGACGTGGAGTGATCTCAATTGCTTGTCCCGCTCTCACAGCGTGACGATAAATGTTCTCCTTTTTCTCCTTTTTCCTTTTTCTGATCCGAATGGCAACCGAAAGCCCTGCTCCTTCCGCACAAGGGAGCAGGGCTTTTCCGTTTTCTTGACATCTTGCAGGCGGTGTGATATGCTGAACAGCGTCGATTTTTAAGCATCTGATAGAAAGGTTCCATCATGAAGGAAGCGATCCGCACCTATTCTCATGCCTTTGCCCGCACGCTCCGGGTGCTGTGCAAGTGGCTTTTGCTCGCCATCCCCACCGGTCTGGTCTGCGGCATCATCGGCACGGCGTTCCACCTCGCAGTGGAAGCCGTGACCGAACTGCGCGCCGAGCATATTTGGCTGCTCTGGCTGCTGCCGGCGGCCGGCCTCGCCATCGTCGCCTTATATAAAGGAACGAAATGCGAGGGGATGGGCACCAACAATGTCCTCCGCGCCGTCCAGAGCGGCGAACCGGTCAGCCCGTGGCTGGTGCCGGCCATCTTCTTCGGCACCGTGCTCACCCACCTCTGCGGCGGCTCTGCCGGCCGGGAGGGTGCTGCCCTCCAGATGGGCGGCAGCATCGGCTGGAACATGGCAAAGCTGCTCCGCCTCAACGAGCACGACCGCCGGACGGCGACCGCCTGCGGCATGGCGGCGTTCTTCTCGGCCCTGTTCGGCACGCCGCTGGCCGCGACCCTCTTCGCCATGATGGTGGTGGATGTGGGCGTGGTGTTCAGCGTGACCTTTGTGCCGGGCTTCATCGCCGCCCTGATCGCCTACGGCATCTCCACGGCCTGCGGCATTGCGCCCACCCGGTTCGCCCTCGCCGCCGTGCCGGAGCTGACCGTTCTCACCGCGCTGCAGGCCGCTCTGCTGGGCCTGCTCTGCGCCGTGGTCACCCGGCTGTTCTGCACCCTGCTCCATGCCACCGAGCACGCGATCCCCAAGCGTCTGCCCAACCCGTGGGCGCGGGCCGTGGCGGGCGGCATCGTGGTCGTGGCACTCTCTTATCTGATGGGTGTGGGCCGGTACAACGGTGCCGGCATGGGCGTCATCACGGCGGCCGTCGAGCAGGGCAGTGCCCTGCCGTGGGATTTTCTCTGCAAGATGCTGCTCACCGCCATCACGCTGGCCTCCGGCTTCAAGGGCGGCGAGGTGGTCCCCAGCTTCTACGTCGGTGCCACCTTTGGCTGTGTGGCCGGCCCGCTGCTGGGCCTGCCGGCCGGATTTTCCGCCGCACTGGGCCTTGTGGCGGTCTTCTGCGGTGCCACCAACACCCTGATCCCCTCGCTGCTGCTGGCCTATGAGCTGTTCGGCGGCACCGGGCTGGAACTCATCGCGCTGGGCTGCGGCGTCTGCTATATGTTCTCGGGCCGCCACGGTCTGTACAGCAGCCAGACCTTTCTCACCGAAAAGCTCCGCTCAGAGTACACCGCCCAGTGGGAAGAGCGGCTCCATCCGCACCACGCAGAGCAGCACTGACTGCTTTTTCCTCAGACAACCTCTTGATTTTTCCGCGCCATCGTGCTACAATCAGCGTAGTTTCATCCTGTGGAAAACGATGACGCGGACAAAAGAACTCCGTTCCGCACAGCGCAGAGAGGGCCGCCGCCTTTTGAACTGAGGCGTGCTGCAAGCGGCCTGCCGTGTACCGAGCTCCTACCACCGCGGAGTGCAGAGGCGAACCTCTGCCGGGTGCGCCCGTTACAGCACAGCGAGTGGTGCAGAAATGCGCAATTCGGGTGGAACCGTGGAACGTTCTGAGAAATTTACAGACGCTTCATCCCGTACAATTTGCGGGATGGATCGTCTTTTTTGTTGGAACATTGGATAAAAGGAGCATTACTATGAAGATCATCTATAAGGACGGCACTGTTGCAGAGTGCCCGCAGGATCAGGAGCTGCACGTCATCCGTCATACCGCCGCTCATATCATGGCACAGGCCATCAAGCGTCTGTACCCGCAGGCCGATTTCGCCTTCGGCCCGGCCACTGAGAACGGCTTCTACTATGACGTCGATCTCGGCGACACCAAGCTGACCGACGAGGATCTGGCCAACATCGAGAAGGAGATGCGCAAGATCACCAAAGAGAACCTGCCCATCAAGCCCTTCATCCTGCCCCGCGACGAGGCCGTGAAGCTGATGGAGGAACGTCAGGAGCACTACAAGATCGAGCACATGGCAGATCTGGCCGACGAGACTGAGTTCAGCTTCTATCAGCAGGGCGAGTACGTTGATATGTGCATCGGACCCCACCTGACCTACACTAAGGCCCTGAAAGCCTTCAAGATCACCCAGCAGTCCGGCGCATACTGGAAGAACGACAAAGAGAACAAGATGCTGACCCGTATCAACGGCGTGGCCTTCCACAATCAGGAAGAGCTGGACGCTTGGGAGAAAGAGCAGCAGGAGGCCCGCGAGCGCGATCACCGCAAGATCGGCAAGGAGATGGGCCTGTTCATGACCGACGATCTGGTGGGCCGCGGCCTGCCGATGTTCCTGCCCGCAGGCTATACCGTCTGGCAGGAGCTGGAGAACTATATCAAGGAGAAGGAGCGTGCACGCGGCTATCTGCACGTCATGACCCCCTGCATCGGCACCGTCAACCTCTACAAGACCTCCGGCCACTGGGATCACTATCGTGAGAATATGTTCCCCCCGATGGAGATGGAGGGTGAGAGCTACGTTCTGCGCCCGATGAACTGCCCCCACCACATGATGATCTACGCAAACCGTCCCCACTCCTACCGTGACCTGCCTATGCGGATCGGCGAGATCGCTCACGACTTCCGCTATGAGTCCTCCGGCACCCTGAAGGGCATCGAGCGCGGCCGTCACTTCTGCCAGAACGACGCCCACCTGTTCTGCACTCCGGAGCAGATCAAGAGCGAGGTCGCCGATGTCTGCAACCTGATCTTCGAGACCTACAAGGACTTCAACATCACCGATTACCGCTGTGTGCTGTCCCTGCGTGATCCCGCCGACAAGAAGAAGTATCACGACGATGACGCGATGTGGAACCACGCAGAGAACGCTCTGCGCGAGGTCCTGACCGAGCTGGGCATCCACTTCACCGAGGAGATCGGCGAGGCTGCCTTCTACGGCCCGAAGCTGGATGTCAACGTCAAGCCCGCCGTCGGTGCCGAGTACACCCTGTCCACCTGCCAGCTGGACTTCTGCCTGCCCGCAAAGTTCCACCTGACCTACGTCGATAAGGACGGCACCGAGAAGACCCCCGTGGTCCTGCACCGCGCAATTCTGGGCTCTCTCGACCGCTTCATGGCCTACCTGATCGAGGAGACCAAGGGCAAGTTCCCCACTTGGCTGGCTCCGGTTCAGGTCAAGGTCCTGCCCGTCTCCGAGAAGACCCTCGAGTATTCGCAGGCCATCACCGAGAAGCTGGTCGAGGCCGGCGTCCGTGTGGCTCTGGACGACGACAACCAGAAGATCGGCTACAAGATCCGCGCCGCACAGCAGGTGGACCGCGTGCCGTATATGCTGGTTCTGGGCGCAAAAGAGGCCGAGGCCGGCAACGTCTCCGTCCGTGACCGCAAGGGCGAGACCACCACGATGGGCGTGGATGAGTTCATCGAGAAGGTCACTTCTGAGATCAAGAACCGCAGCCTGTAAGCTGTAACAGAACGTCAAAATGCCGCTTTCCGGGAGACCGGAAAGCGGCATTTTTTGCTGTATTTTTATACCCGGTCGGCAGCCTTGGGCTGCAGACCCTTTTCTTCTAGCGCGTTCTGCCGGGCGAACGCAATGACCTGCTCGGCAGCAGGGGAGTGGATGCCCTCGGGCAGGTAGGCGAGGTAGATGTAGCGGTGATAATCCTCCTGCCGCAGCGGGCGCAGGACCGTGCCCTCGGTGTGCATCTGGATATGGTCGGTGCTGATGAGCAGGCCGACCTTGTCCGCCACCATCCGCAGCAGCACCGAATCCTCGTTGGACGAGCCGCGCACGATGGGTGTGATATGGGAGTGGTCGAAGATGCGCTGGATCAGGGAAGAGTAGATCGGCTCGGCGTTGAACACCATGGCCCGGTCCCGCAGCTGCTCCATCTCGATTGCTTCCTGCGCCGCCAGCGGGTCGTCGGCCGGCATCGCCACCACAAAGGGCAGTTCCAGAATCGGGATGAATGCGACGTCCCGGGCAGAGGCGGAATAGCTGCAAAAGACCAGATCGTACCGCCGTTTCCGCAGATCGTTCAGGAGGCTTTCGGTCTGGGAAACGTTGATCTCCAGCCGGGAGCGGTTCTCGGCAAAGGCGTCCAGCAGATAAGAATGGAATAGATTTTTCCCGAGGAACGGCGTGATGCAGCCCACCGAAAGCACCTCGGTGTGGTTGGAAAATTTCTGCATCGCGCCCACTCCCAGCTCCAGCACGGTCAGCGATTGCTCCACATATTCCAGAAACACCCGCCCGGCGTGGGTCAGGGTGATGTTCCGCCCCTGTTTGGAAAAAAGCTCGACGTCCAGTTCTTCTTCCAGCAGGGCGATGGCCCGGCTGAGGGAAGGCTGTGCGATGTAGAGAGCTTCGGCGGCGCGCCCGTAGTGCTCGGTGCGGGCCAGCTCGCGGAAATACCGCAGCTGATTGATGGTCATGGCAGCCTGCCTCCTTTCGTTCCCTCCCAGTATAGCAGAACCCATAGCGTCCGGCTATGGGTTCGCTAGAAAAGTGCTTATTGTTCACACAATTTTCACTCGTTAAAATATTGTTGAACAATGTTCGCCGCAGCACGGCGAAATGATGGAGGTAAACGAAGATGAAGAAAAAGATCCTCGCTCTCCTGCTGGCAGCATCCATGGCTCTCAGCATGATGAGCGGCTGCGGTGCCAGCACGTCGCAGAGCACCGCTGCAACCAGCGGCAGTGTGGCAGGCACCTATGAGGGCACTGCCGCCGGCCGCAACGGTGACATCAAAGTTGCCGTTACTCTGGACGAGAACGGCACCATCACCGACATTGAGGTGAAGGAGCAGGCCGAGACGGAGGGTGTCGGCACCCCCGCCTTCGACAAGCTGATCCCCGAGATGGTGGCCGGAAACACCGTGGCCGTGGATGCCATGGCCACCGCTACCATCACCAGCGAGGGCCTGATCGAGGCCGTCAAGAACGCCCTGACCGCTGCCGGTGTGGATCTGGCCAACTACCAGACCAAGACCGAGACCGCCAAGGGCGAGGACACCAGCTATGACGTGGATGTTGCCATCGTCGGTGCCGGCGGTGCAGGCATGGCCGCTGCCGCCAGCGCATCCGAGGCCGGTGCCAGCGTCCTCGTGCTGGAAAAGACCGCCACCATCGGCGGCAACACCAAGCTCGGCGAGGGCACCTACAACTCCGCCGACCCCGACCGTCAGAAGAACCTGACCATGAACGACTCCAACCGCGCCGAGGTCGAAGAGGCCCTGAGCGTCAAGACCGATGACCCCGAGTATCAGGCTCTGCTGGACGACGTCCGCGCCGACTACGAGGCATGGCAGAAGAACGACGGCAAGACCCTGTTCGACAGCGTCAACTGGCACGCCCTGCAGACCTACATCGGCGGCGGCAGCATCGACAACATCTCCCTGATCCGCACCTATGCAGAAAAGGCTCCTGAGACCCTGACTTGGCTGGAGGACACCATCGGCGTGCCCTTCAAGAGCGATTACATCTTCATGGCCATCGGCGGCAAGTGGGCCCGCGGCCATCAGGTCGATCTGGTCGCTGCCACCGGCTCTGAGGGCGACAACGGCGGCCGCGTCTACATCGACAAGCTGTCCGAGTACGCCACCGCCCGCGGCGCACAGATTGAGACCAACGCCAAGGTCGTCTCCCTGCTGGTGGACGAGAACGGCAACGTCAACGGCTGTGAGGCCGAGCGTGCCGACGGCAGCAAGATCACCGTCCACGCCAAGAGCGTCATCCTGACCACCGGCGGTTATGCCGCCAGCAGCGACCTCGTGCTGAAGTACAGCAACGGTGCCATCACCACCAAGCTGACCAGCTGCGCCACTTCCAGCACCGGCGACGGTCTGGCTCTGGCTGAGAATGTCGGTGCCAACCTCGCAAACCTCGACCAGATTCAGGTCCACCCGCTGGGCGACCCCATCGACGACTGCGGCTGTGTCAGCGAGTTCGTCGGCAACTGGCTGAGCGCAACGGAATATATGTTCGTCAACAAAGAGGGCGAGCGTTTCATCAATGAAGACAACACCCGCTACGCCATCAGCATGGCAGAGCTGGCCCAGACCGACGGCGAGATGTGGCTGATCGTGGACAGCAGTGCCATTGCCGGCGACGACTCTCGCACCGCACAGATCGAGAGCCTGCTGGCCGACGGCCACTCCGTCAAGGCCGACACGCTGGACGAGCTGGCTGAGAAGATCGGCGTCGATGCCGACACCCTGAAGGCCACCGTCGAGACCTACAACGCCGGGATGCTGGCCGGCAAGGACGAATTCGGCAAGGCTGCCAGCGCGGATTCGGTCATCGAGCAGGGCCCCTTCTATGCCAGCCTGCGCACTCCGACCGTCCACTACACCATGGGCGGCATCTCCATCAACGGCAACACCGAGGTTCTGGGTAAGGACGGCAGCACCGTCGCCAACCTCTACGCCGCAGGTGAGGTCGCAACCGGCATCCACGGCAACAACCGTCTGGGCGGCAACGCTTACCCCGACATCATGACCTTCGGCCGTATCGCCGGCGAGCAGGCCGCTGCCAACGCCGCAAAGTAATCATCCCTCTCCGGAGAATCGCATAAGGCTCTTGGAGCCATAGAAAAGCACCATCTTTCGCTGGAAAGATGGTGCTTTTTTGCGACGCGCAAATGTTAATTTTTCGTGCAATGTATTGCAATCGTCGTGCAGCGTATTATAATAAGAACGAAGGGAGTTGATTTTTATGGCTACCACTAACATCAGCATCCGGATGGATTCGGACTTGAAAGCACAGGCAGAGGAACTGTTCTCTGAACTGGGCATGAATCTTTCGACGGCATTCAACATCTTTGTCCGCCAATCCCTGCGGGAGGGCGGCATCCCCTTTGAGATCCGCACCGAACAGCCCAACAAAGAAACCATGGCCGCCATGCTCGAAGCCGAGCGGATCGCAAAAGACCCGAAGGTGAAAGGCTACACCGATCTGGATGAATTGTTTGCGGATTTGAAGAAATGAAACAGTCAAAATATATCGTCAAACCCACCTCACAGTTCAAGCGAGACTATAAGCTGGCCATGAAGCGCGGCAAGGACATCACCCTTCTCGAGGAAGTCGTGACCCATCTTGCCTTGGGCGAAGCGTTGTCCGATAAAAATAAGGATCATGCTCTGACCGGAAACTGGGTCGGCCATCGGGAATGCCATATCCAACCGGACTGGCTTCTGATTTACCGCATTGAAGACGATGTTCTGGTGCTGACGCTCGCCCGCACCGGAACGCACAGCGATCTCTTCGGGAAATAACCTTTACAAACAAACGCACCGTCTTTCGCTGGAAAGATGGTGCTTTTTGTGTCCGAATCATTCTGTTCGTTTCATGTACAGCAGCGGATAGGGATTGCCTTCTTCATCAAAGTCGGTCCGCTTATAGGTCACAAAGCCCAGATGCTCATAAAAGCCGACGGCCTGCGGGTTCTGCTCGTTGACGGTCACTTCCTGAATGCCGTAGTGCGTGATCCCGTACTCGATAAGCTGCTTTCCAAGCCCCTTTCCGCGCACGGCGGGGGAGAGGAACAGCATTTCCAGCCGGGAACCTTCGGTTCCCAGAAAGGCAACGGGTTCCCCGGCGTCGTTCTCGGCAATGACCAGATGTTCTACTGCCTCCATTGCCTGCGGAACATACGCCTTGATCTGCAGCACTTCCGCGTCGGAAAGAAACAAATGTGTCGCCCGAACCGAGGCTTCCCAGATGTCCAACAGCTTCCCAAAAAATGGCTTACGATTTTGCAGTTCGTAGATTTTCATGTTCGTGTTCTCCGTGAATTGATTGTTGAGTGAATCATACCATACAACAGACAAAAAGGCAAAACGAAAAATACCTGCACCAAATAAAATCCAGTGCAGGCATCTTTCGTTTTTTATTTAGTTTTTCGCAGTAAGAACGTCCTGCGGATAGACTTTAAATTTCACAGGATGTGCAGGGTCAAACGGCGGTGTATATTCAATATCAATCGTTTGCCACCCTTTCGGAACCAGTGCAGAAAGGGTAATCGTACCATTTCCCCCTGCCTCCAGCGGGCCTCTTTCCATATCGTCGTGCATGAAGGTGATACTGGTGACGGCAACATCCGCGCCATCATTTTTGACTTTCATACTTTTCGCGTTGTGCTTTCCATCCAAATGGTGATAGAGGTCATAGCTGGGAAGATATCCCTGATCGTAAGTCATTTCCAGCGAAATTTCATTGGACGATTGATTCGTCAGCAAAAACGACATCGTCAGCGCATCGTAATGAGCCAAGTCCATCTCCGTCTTATCGCCCTCGCTTGGCTTGTTGATAACATTCTGGAATATTATATAGTATGTGGGAAACGACCTCGAATAGCGGCTTTCATCCAGCCCCATTCCGGTTGGTGCCATCCAAGGACGAAGCGGTTCAGAACTATTGCCACCGGTTGCCGGCTTTCCGCCAGAGCACCCGCCCAAAACGATAGACGATGCGGCCGCAATCGTACCCGCACCAATACATCTCAAAAATGAACGCCGTGAAATTTCAGCCATAATTGGCCCTCCTTTGTTTTTCATCTCAAAACATACCCGCGGTATCGGCTCATACCCGTGGTATAATTTTATAAAAAAAACAAATCGTCAATTAGGCTTTTATACAAAATCTCTTGCTGAAATTTGGTGTTTATGAAATCGACTCAACTTTTCGCTCCACCCACACACGCAGGACAACGCTCAGGACAACAAAAATCAGCCCGGTCACGCCCCAGATGCCCAGCAGCTTCCCTAAAACGGCTTCCGGTCTTGCAGTTCGTAAATTTTCATGTTCGTGTTCTCCGTAGACGATTTGTTGAGAGGTGTTCATCCGGTTGCCAGATACAAAAACCTCTCCGTCATTGCTTCGCAATGCCAGCCCCTGCTAGGGGAGCTGGCGAGCGAACGCTCGACTGAGAGGTTTCTATAAATCAGCTGCTTATTTCAGCAGATTGTCATTCTCGAAATAGTCGATCCGCATGGACTTGCGGACATCGGCGAGGGTAGCGGCAGCGGTCTTTTCAGCCACGGCACTGCCGGCCTTGAGGATCTCGACGACCTCGGGCAGACGCTGCTCCCACTCCTTGCGGCGGGTGCGGATGGGTTCCAGCTCAGCCTGCATGACGGCGTTCAGGAACTTCTTGACCTTCACATCGCCCAGACCGCCGCGCTGATAGTGGGCCTTCAGCTCGTCGAGGTTCTGGTACTCAGGCAGGAACTCGGCGAAGTGCTCCGGGCGGCTGAATGCGTCCAGATAGGTAAAGACCGGGTTGCCCTCGACCTTGCCCGGGTCCTGCACCCGCAGGTGATCGGGGTCGGTGTACATGGACATGATCTTCTTCTTGATGTCCTCGGGCTCATCGGAGAGGTAGATGCAGTTGCCGAGAGACTTGCTCATCTTGGCCTTGCCGTCGATGCCGGGCAGACGCAGGCAGGCCTGATTCTGGGGCAGCAGGATCTCCGGCTCGGTCAGGGTCTCACCGTAGACGGCGTTGAACTTGTGGACGATCTCGCGGCACTGCTCGACCATCGGCATCTGGTCCTCGCCAGCCGGAACGGTGGTGGCGCGGAAAGCGGTGATGTCGGCTGCCTGACTGATGGGGTAGCAGAAGAAGCCCACCGGGATGCTCGTCTCGAAGTTGCGCTGCTGGATCTCGGCCTTGACGGTCGGGTTGCGCTGCAGGCGGGAGACGGTGACGAGGTTCATATAGTAGAAACTCAGCTCGGTCAGCTCCGGCACCATCGACTGGATGAAGATGTGAGACTTTTCGGGGTCGATGCCGCAGGCCAGATAATCCAGCGCGACCTGCAGGATGTTCTGGCGGACCTTCTCCGGGTTGTCGGCGTTGTCGGTCAAAGCCTGTGCGTCGGCGATCATAATATAGATCTCGTCGAACTTGCCGGAATTCTGGAGCCGGACGCGCTCCTTCAGAGAGCCAACATAATGGCCAACGTGCAGGCGGCCGGTAGGACGGTCGCCGGTCAGAATGATCTGTTTCATGATATTCTCCTTACCCTGCTCTTTTTGCCAGAGGGGTTATTTTACTTTATAATAAGTATATCCCCGGTGGGTTTCGCTGTCAACAAAACCGCGTGAAACAAAAGAAAAAAGCGATGGAAAACTTCCATCGCTTTGCTGGCGCCTCTTGCCTGACTCGAACAGGCGACACCCTGATTAACAGTCAGGTGCTCTAACCGACTGAGCTAAAGAGGCATCTATATAAAACGGTCAAACGACCGTTTTACTACTATAAAATGGTGACCCGTACCGGAATCGAACCGATGTTAAAGGCGTGAGAGGCCTCTGTCTTAACCGCTTGACCAACGGGCCATACGTCCATTTTGCATCGGGT
>CAVKZS010000083.1:0-30535 GCA_963660925.1 Eubacterium sp. CAG:38
CTGTTTTGCGATAGGAGGTATTCCCTATGAAAGAAAAAGCTGCATACCTGAAGGGCCTGATCGACGGCCTCGGCATTGACGAGACCACCAAAGAGGGCAAGGTCATCAAGGCCATGAGCGAGCTGCTGGGCGAGATGGCCGAGGCTGTGGACGGCATCGACGAGGATGTGACCCGTGCCTACGACCAGATCAACGATCTGAGCGAGGAGCTGGAAGACCTCGAGGCCGACCTCTATGAGGACGACGAGGATGCCGACGACGAAGAGGAAGATGCTTCGGACGAGGACAGCGACGACGAGGACGACAACGCCGACGTCGCAGGCGAGCCGTATTATGAGGTGGCCTGCCCTGCCTGCGGCAACACCGTCTACGTCAGCGAGGACGACCTCGACGCAGGCGAAGCCATCTGCCCCACCTGCAAAGTGGCCTTTGAGGTCGCTCTGGCCGATGAGGAAGACGACGAAGCCGCCGAAGAGGACGACAGCCCCGTGCAGTACGAGGTGACCTGCCCGAACTGCGGCACCACGTCTGTGGTCGAGGAGGACGCTCTGCTGGATGGCGAGCCGACCTGCCCGAACTGCGGTAAACCGCTGGATTTTGAAGTGACTGAGGAATAAGCACCCCTATAAAAAAGGAAGGCTGTTGCATCGCAACAGCCTTCCTTTTTTATAACAATTTTGCTCCCGAATGGGGCAGGGCAGAGGAGCCGAACAGATCCAGTGCGCGGAGCTGGCCGGGCAGGGTATCGAGCCGGCCGCCGGTCCAGTACCACGCTGCCGCAAACAGGGCTGCAGCGAGCAGGAGCAGAACCAACAGAATTTTCCGCAGCCGGTGCTTCCCGGCCTTGGGGCGGCTCTGCGGGGCCTCTGCGGAGGCGGCGTCGGGCTTGGACGCTTTGCGTGCCGGCAGGAAGCCGGTGCCCTTGGCCTGCGGCAGGCCCGCCGCGGCCCGGCGGATCATATCCAGCAGCCAGAGGGCGGGGGCGTCCTCTTCCCGGACGGTGCGGAGCCAGCAGCCCTTGCGGGTGCTGAGGATCAATACCCGGTCATGTTCCCGCTCGGCGCACCCGGCGGCAAGCTCGGCCCCGACGATCTTCCGGGCCGACTGCGCCCGCGCCAACGCCAGCCGGAGCGGGTCGGGGGTGCTCCCGGCAGGCAGGTGGAGCCGGGCAAGGGCCCGCTTTTCGATTTGCGGGCCGGTGTGCGGGTGGGCGTAGCTCAAAGCACCAAAATCAAAGACCTTTTCGGCCCCGGGGACGTTTTCCAGCCGTGTTTCCAAAAGCGCACCGGCGGCGGGGTCACTGCAGACCAATAGTCGGTCGCACCGCTCCAAGGTTTCCACCACTGCGGCGGCAAGGCCGGAATCCCCCTCCCCGTACAGTTCCGCCGGGAAGCTTGTCCGCAGGCTGTCCCGGGCCTTTTTCAGCCCGGCCGGGCTGTTGGCGCGGAGGGCCAGCAGGGTCTCGCCGCCCTTGGAACGCCACTGTGCATCAGCTTTCCACTGGGGCGCAAACCGCCCCACGGCCTCGGCCAGTGCCGCCGGGTCCGCCCCGAACAGCCGCAGCATACAAGTCTCGGTTCTGGTTTCGTCGGTCATCGTCTATCACACACCCTCATCCAATTTGTGTGGTCTGCCCGGCGAAGCTTGTCCTGTTCTCGTCTCAGAGCGGCAGCAGGGCCGCGTCCAGCGCATCCAGAGCGGCGGCGTCGTGCTGCCGGGCGGCAGGCAGGGCCAGCGTCTTGGCCGGGACTTTGCCCTGTGCCAAACGCAACGCCAGTTCCAGAGCCGCCTGCACCGCGCGGGCACGCACCAGAGCGCGGTCCGGGCGGGAGACATGGAGCTTGCGGACATAGACCGTTTCGCCCCGGGCGGCACCCACATAGACAGTACCCACGGGCCGCACGGCATCGCCGCCGGTGGGCCCGGCAAGACCCGTTACGCTGACGGCAATATCGGAGCCGGAGGCAGACAGGGCACCCAGTGCCATCTGTGCGGCGACCGGGGCCGACACCACGTTGTACTTCGCAATGACGGCAGGCTCCACGCCCACCAGCTTGGTTTTGGCCTGCTCCCAGTAGGTGACGAAGCCGTAGCCGAACACTTCGCTGGAACCGGACACCGAGGTGATCCGCTGGGCAATCCCGCCGCCGGTGCAGCTCTCCGCCGTGGAGATGGTGAGCCGCTGTTCGGTCAGGGTGCGCACCAGCGTTTCCTCAAGACCGGCCACATCTTCATCATACACCGCGTCGCCCAGCAGATCATAGAACTTTTTGGCATATGCGCGGCACATTTTTTCGCCCTCGGCGTCGGTGGCGGCACGGGCGGTGATCCGGATCTCACACTCACCGACCTTGCAGTAGATGGCGGCGGTGGGGTTGGCGTTTTCCAGCAGGGTGCGCACCTTATATTCAATATCGCTCTCGCCGCCGAGGATGCGCAGGGTCAGCGAGTGGAGCACGCAGTTCTGCCGGGCCAGCAGCAGGGGGCGGACACCCTCTTCCCACATGGCTTTCATCTCGTGGGGGACGCCCGGCATCAGCACGGCGCAGTGGCCGTCCTGTTCGAACCATGCACCGGGGGCGGTGCCGTGGTTGTTGGGGATCTTTTTGCCATTCACAGGCACCATGGCCTGCTTGCGGTTGTTGGGGGCGGTGGCCCGGCCCGAACAGGTGAAATAGCTGGTGATCTTCTTCCACTCTTCCTCGTCGAAGGCGAGAGTATCGCCGAAGCACTCGGCTACCGTCTCCTTGGTCAGGTCGTCGGCGGTGGGGCCGAGACCGCCGGTGAACACCAGCAGGTCGCAGCGGCTCTTGGCCTCGTTGACGAAATCGGCCAGCCGGCCATGGTTGTCGCCGATGGTGCTCTCCCGCTGGACCGTGATGCCCAGCGCGGCCAGCTCCCGGCTGAGGTACTGGGCGTTGGTGTTGAGGATGTTGCCGAGCAGCAGCTCGGTGCCGACACTGATGATCTCCGCAGTCATGGCCTTACCCCTCAAACTCCACGTCATCGGTGATCCGGATGCGGATGCGCTCGGTGGCTTCGGCGGCTTCGGCTTCCAGTGCGGCCAGTTCCGGCATCCCGGCTTCGGCGGCGAGGATCTCGTCCAGTTCGGGGCGGATCTTCGGGTGCGGCGGGGTGAAGATGGTGCAGCAGTCCTCGTAGGGCAGGATGCTGGTCTCAAAGGTGTTGATGTGGCGGGACGTCTCGATGATCTCGGTCTTGTCCATGCCGATCAGCGGGCGGAGGATGGGCAGATCCTGCGCAGCGTCGGTGCACTGCAGGGCCTTGACGGTCTGGCTGGCCACCTGCGCTAGACTCTCGCCGGTGATGAGGGCTTCGCAGCCCTGCTTCTTGGCGATGATGTTGGCAATGCGCATCATGCTGCGGCGCATCAGCACGGTGAACAGCACGTCGGAGGCGTTATCCCGGATGTACTCCTGCGGCTTGGTGTAGGGCACCACGAACAGGTTGGTGCTGCCGGTATACGGGGTGATGAGCTGGGCCAGAGCCTTGACTTTCAGTTTAGCACGCTCCGAAGTATACGGAGGGGATGCAAAATGAATGTGGTCGAGGCCCAGACCGCGCTTTGCCATCCGGTAAGCGGCCACCGGGCTGTCGATGCCGCCCGAGAGCATATTCAGGGCACGGCCGGAGGTGCCGACGGGCAGACCGCCCTCACCGGGGATTTTCGGGCCGTGAATATACGCACCGTAATCGCGGATCTCGACGATGACCTTGAACTGCGGGTTGCGGACGTCCACCTTGAGGTAGTTGTGCTTGCCCAGCAGGTAGGCACCCAGTTCCCGCATCAGCTCGGGGCTGGTCATGGGGAAGCTCTTGTCGGCGCGGCGGGCCTCCACCTTGAAGGTCTTGATGCCGTGCAGACAGTCGCCGAGGTAGTCCTCAGCGGTCTGGCAGATGGTGTCGAAGTCCTTGTCGCAGACCACGGCACGGCTGAGCGCGGCAAGGCCGAAGACGGTGCGCACCCGCTCGAAGGCGAGGTCCATATCAATGTCCTCTTCCTCCGGCTCCATGTAGAAGGTGGACTGGGTGCAGTAGACCCGGAACTTGCCGACGGTCTTGAGCCGGTAGCGAAGGATCTTCATCATCGCCGACTCGAACTGGTTGCGGTTGAGGCCCTTGAGCGACATCTCGCCCTGATAGCCCATGATAATTTCACGCATAGATTTCTCCTGATTTATTTTTTGATTCGCTGCAGATGCTTCATGCCGTCCTCAAAGCGGTTGAGGAACGCGTCCACATCCTCGGGGGTGTTGTCGGCGCAGAACGAAACGCGGATGGCCGTGTCGATGGCCAGCGGGTCGCGGCCCATGGCGGCCAGCGTGTGGCTGGGCTGTCCCCGGCCGCAGGCACTCGCCGACGAGACATAGATCTGCTTCTCGGCAAGGAAGGCCAGCATGGTCTCGCTTTTGATGCAGTTCTCGCTGAAGTTCAGCACCTCGGGCACGGCGGTGTCCGGGCTGTTGATGACTACTTCTGGGAAAGCGGAAAGCCCCTCCCGCAGCCGCTGATTCAGGGCACGGACGGCGGCATCCCGGCTCTTCATGTTCTTGGAAAGCCGGGCCGCGGCAGCGGCCAGACCCATGGCATAGGGCAGGTTCTCGGTGCCGGGCCGCATCTCCCGTTCCTGCTCGCCGCCGAGGTAGGGCGGCTGGAACGCCTGCACCAGCCGGTCGCTGAGGTAGAGCGCACCGATGCCCTTGGGGGCGTGGATCTTGTGGCCGCTCACCGACAGGGTGTCGATGTTTGCCAGCTTGATGGGGACCCGCATCCACGCCTGCACTGCGTCCACATGGACGATGGTGCGGCTGTTCTTCTGCTTGACGGCAGCGGCCAGACGCTCCACGTCGTTCCGGGTGCCGATCTCGTTGTTGACCATCATGCAGGCGACAAGGATGGTGTTTTTATCGACATGGGCCAGCATTTCGTCGAGGTCGAGGGTGCCGTCGGCCTTGGGGTTGACCACGGTGACGTCGTAGCCCATTTTGGCCAGACGTTCCAGCGGCTTCTGCACGCTGGGGTGCTCGAAGCCGGAGACGACAATCCCCTTGCCGAAGCTCCGGGTCAGGGCGGCCCCCAGCAGGGCGAGGTTGTTGCTCTCGCTGCCGCAGGAGGTGAAGTAAAGCTCTTTCGGCTTGCAGCCCAGCGTCCGGGCAACCGTGGCGCGGGCGGCGTTCAGGGCCTCTTCGCTCCGGGCACCGGGGGCGTAAAGGCTGGACGGGTTGGCCCAGTGCTCCCGCATGGCTTTGTCGATCACGTCCGCCACTTCCGGTGCGACCATGGTGGTGGCGGCGTTGTCGAGGTAATGGATCTCAGGGTTTTGCAGCATAAAATAAATACCTGCCTTTTGTTTGCATAATAAACCAGAATAAGTATACCACAGAACGCGGGTTTTGCAACAAAAAAGGGACTGTTCCCCGCGGGGGAGAACAGTCCCTTTTAAGCCGAACGGTGTTCAGCGGTTCTCGTTGGCCTTTTGCAGCCAGATGCTGCCGATGTCCAGTGCGTTGTACAGGCCGTGTTTGGTGGTCTGGCGGGCAACGCGGGCCTCGGGAGCCTTGCTCTCGTCGGTGGAGAGCAGCATCAGGTGTACCTTATCTGCCACCTGCTGGTCCCCCATCTGGGTGGTGGTCAGGATCTGAAGATACAGCACATAAGGGTCGGTCATACGGCCGTAATACAGCTCGTTGTCCTTGCGGACGAGGGGCTTGCCTTTATAAGTCAGTTTCGGAGTAAATGGCATCGTGAAAGCCTCCCTATCGTTTAGATTCAATCCAGTATACCACATTTCAGAGTACAGATGCAAGCAAACCGGGCACCGCAGCCAAATTTTTCCCGGCGGCTTGCGCGGGATGCCGGGCCGCGTTATAATAAAAGCGAAAACAGGGCATTGCCCCAGAGCAAGACAGGAGGCTTTTTATGGCGGACTATCAGGAATATCGCAGGCGCATCCTGCACAAACGGTGGCGGCGGCGGTTCATCGTGGCGGCACTGCTCTTTTTGCTGATCCTGCTGGGTGTCGTGGGGGTGCTGTGGCGGACCCTCCACCGGGCGCAGGCTCCCGACCGCACGGGCGAGACAACCATCCTCCAGCAGGCGTTGCCGGGCAATGAGTGGAACACCATCCGCTATACGCCGGCCCGCCAGCTGAACGTCCAGACCCGCGCCGACGGCAGCACCGCGCTGGATTTCCGGATGGCGGCTCTGCCCGAATCCCCGGCAGTAGACAAGAGCGTGTTCAGCACCGCCAGCTTCCTCGGCGACAGCCTGACACAGGGGATGCAGATCTACGACACCGGCCTGCAGAATGCGATGTTCTGCGCCTATAAAGGCGTCGGTCCCAACGCCGTGGTCAACGGCACCGCCTGCAAGCGGGCAGACGGCGTGAAGGAAGTGCCCATGGAGGCACTGGCCACCCAGCAGCCCACCGACCTCTATGTTCTGCTGGGGACCAACGTCCTCAACCGGGACGGCGATTATTCCAGCTTCCTGACCTATTACCGCCTGATGCTGGATATGCTGACCCAGTCGCTGCCGAACACCACCATCTACGTCCAGTCCATCACGCCGGTCCGCCCCGAAGTCCGCGAGACTCACCCGGGCCTCTACCGTGACCGTCTGTGCGAGATCAACAACGAGCTGGCCGCCATCGCGCTGGAAAAAGGCTGCTCCTTCCTCAACCTGTGGGAAGTGCTGGCCGACGACAACGGCGACCTGAAAGCCGAGTACGCCCAGAAAGACGGCATCCATGTCAAACCCGAGGGCTATACCGCATGGGTCGATTACCTCTGCACCCACCGTGTCAATGAAAATGCCGCGGATGCCGCTTGAACCGATCGAAGCATCCGTTTTTCCAATCCTCTTTTACTCCACGCAGCGTAGGTTGTGTGGAGTTTTTTGTTATAGTATACTTTTTTCAAAAAGAAGGGAGAACCGATGCGCTCGGGAATTTTGTATGAAACAATCGCAGAAAATCCAGTGGAAAATTGTTTTGTCCTGCCTGTTCTCTACACAAGCACTGTGCACGCCCATTAAAACCATGTTTCTTTTGCATTTTTGGATGCAGGAGCAGGACATCTCGTTTTTGAAATTTATTTTTATGCTGGCGGCATTTGTATTTGAACTTCCAAGCGGCTATCTTTCCGATAAGTTTGGAAACCGATCATGTCTGATCCTATCCCGGTTGTTTTCGATTGGCTCGCTGCTTTGCTACTGCATAAGCCCGAACTTTGCAGGCTTTTGTATGGCAAACTTTTTGCTGGGGATGGCAGATGCGTGGGAAAGCGGTGCAAAGGATTCGTACTTTTTGATGCTATGCCAGAGTGCAAAGGCAAGATATGATTTGGAGTTGTCGTATCGTGAAACGAAAATATCTATAACAAAATTTTCGTATTGTGTCAATTTTATGCTGATGCTCTTCAGCACATTTCTGTACGAAAAGAATGTTTTCTATCCGTTTATAGGTTCTGTTATCCTTTTAGTGATTTCCACACTGCTTATCTTAACTCTTCCATCGGACGGCAGACTTTCTTCCCCAAAATCGGAAAAAGAAGAGTTGTTTTGGGGCGAAACGAAGTTTATGGTTCGTAAAATTGCTTCCAATAAACCACTCCTTATCGAAATGTTTTGCACGATAACCTGTACGGCGATATACATTATAAATTTTGAATATTATGCTGTGGCGTTTCAGAGGGCAGACATCCCGGATTCTTGGATCGGGCCGATCTATGCGGGTTTTATGCTGCTCAATAGTGTAGGTGTCCTCATTTATCAGAAGAGAGCATGGTGTTTTGTCCGTAAATTATTGCTGATGCTGTCTCCGGTTTCATTTCTACTGCTTATCAGTGGACAACCACTTACAGTTCTGGCGGCTGTTGTGATTCAGCAGTTGTGCTTTTCGTATTACAACTGCAATTTTGAGATATATGTTCTGGATTCGATCGACGATTTATCGCAAAGCTCTTATTTTCAATCGACGATCAGCTTTATCAATGTTGTGTACAGAATGATACTGACACTCATCGTTACGGCATTGTTTGCAAAGAGTTCGTTTGAAGGAACGTATATCGTGTTTGTGCTTATTATTTTGTGTGTGTCGATTTGCAAATTTCTTTTGAATCAATCTATGGCTTCCCGAAATTGAAATTTGTGTTCCCGCTTGACAAACGGCGCACAGTTGTGTTATCTTAACATCATCGAGAAAAGCTCTTTCCGCTGACGGAACGTTGTGGAGCACCACAGTGCGGGGAGAGCCGGAATGTCAATGCCGACCGTCTGGGCAGCTTTGCGCAACCGCTGCGCGAGGCTGCCCTTTTTCATTTGCTGTTACCGGAGAAGGAGGCACCTCTTATGAAGTCTGATATCGAAATCGCACAGGAAGCCAAAATGAAGCCGATCACCGAGATCGCCGCATCCCTCGGCCTTGCCGACGAGGACGTGATCCCCTACGGCCGCTACAAGGCCAAGATCAACCACCGCCTCATCCACAAGGCGGGCAAGCAGGGCAAGATGATCCTCGTCACGGCCATCAGCCCGACGCCCGCCGGCGAGGGTAAGACCACCACCAGCGTGGGTCTGGCTGACGCCATGAACGCCCTCGGCAAAAAGACCATGCTCTGCCTGCGGGAGCCGTCCCTCGGCCCGGTGTTCGGCGTCAAGGGCGGCGCAGCCGGCGGCGGCTATGCGCAGGTGGTGCCGATGGAGGACATTAACCTCCACTTTACCGGCGACCTGCACGCCATCGGTGCGGCCAACAACCTGCTGGCGGCCATGATCGACAACAGCATCCAGCAGGGCAACCCGCTGAACATCGACCCGCGCCGCA
Source organism: Eubacterium sp. CAG:38 (assembly GCA_963660925.1). Classification (GTDB taxonomy): domain Bacteria; phylum Bacillota; class Clostridia; order Oscillospirales; family Ruminococcaceae; genus Faecalibacterium. Next base: position 8,846 of record CAVKZS010000083.1, read on the forward strand.
TCACTTGGAAACGCTGCATGGACATGAACGACCGCCAGCTTCGCTTCATCGTGGACGGCTTGGGCGGCAAGGTCAACGGCACGCCCCGCGAGGACGGCTTTGACATCACGGTGGCCAGCGAGGTCATGGCGATCTTCTGCCTCGCCACCAGTATTTCCGACCTGAAAGAGCGGCTGAGCAAGATCGTCTGCGCCTATACTTACGACGGCAAGCCGGTGACGGCAGGCGAGATTGGTGCCGCCGGTGCCATGACCGCCTTGCTGAAAGACGCCATCGACCCGAACCTCGTCCAGACCCTCGAGAACAACCCGGCCATCATCCACGGCGGCCCCTTCGCCAACATCGCCCATGGCTGCAACAGCGTCATGGCCACCAAGCTGAGCCTGTCGCTGGCCGATTACGTCATCACCGAGGCCGGTTTCGGTGCCGATCTGGGTGCCGAGAAGTTCCTCGACATCAAGTGCCGCTATGCCGGCATCGCGCCCAGTGCCTGCGTGCTGGTCGCCACCGTCCGCGCTCTCAAGAGCCACGGCGGAGTGGCCAAGGCTGACTTGAACCAGCCCAACCTCGAGGCGGTCAAAGCCGGTTCCGCCAACCTCGTCCGCCACATCGACAACCTGAAAAACGGCTTCGGCCTGCCGGTGGTGGTCGCCATCAATGCCTTCCCCACCGATACCCCCGAAGAGCAGGCTTATGTCGAGCAGGTCTGCGCCGAGCAGGGCGTGCCTTGCGTCCTGAGCGAGGTCTTTGCCAAGGGCGGCGAGGGCGGCAAGTCTCTGGCCGAAGAGGTCCTCAAGATCATGGAGGACCGCCCCATCCAGTACGTCTATCCGCTGGAAATGCCCCTCAAGGACAAGGTGAAGGCCATTGCGACGAAGATCTACCGCGCCGACGGCGTAAACTTCAGTGCCGCCGCCAGCAAGACCCTCGCTGAACTGACCGAGATGGGCTACGGCAACCTGCCCGTCTGCATCGCCAAGACCCAGTACAGCTTCAGCGATAATGCAAAGCTTTTGGCCGCGCCCACCGGCTTCACGATGGAAGTCCGGGAAGTCCGCCTTGCCGCCGGTGCCGGCTTTGTGGTGGTCATCTGCGGCAACATCATGACCATGCCCGGCCTGCCCAAGAAGCCCGCCGCCGTCAACATTGATGTGGATGCGGATGGTAAGATCACGGGGCTGTTCTAAGAACGATAGCAACAACAAAAAATCGGTTGTGCAAACGCACAACCGATTTTTTGTTGGATATTATTTACTCAGCCACCGCAGCGCGAAATAGCTGTATGCGGCGGAACCCTCATAGAGGATGCTGTCGTCAAACCGCACCTTCGGGTGGTGCTGGCCGTAGAGGTAGCCGTCCTTGGAGCTGCCGGCGGAGATGAACATACTCACGGTCGGCACTTCGTGGCTGACGAAAGCGAAATCCTCACTGCCGCCGCCCGCCTTGCCGCCGGTGATGGGAGTCATGTCCATGGCACCGGCCCCAAGCAGGTCGGTCATATAGGTCAGTGCGTCGGATGCCAGAGCCTTGTCCACCACCATGCAGGGGCAGTAGTCGCTGAACTCCACCTCCGCCGTGCAGCGGAAGGCCATGGCCACGCCCTGCGCGATCTCGGTCATCCGCTTGCGGATCAGCGCGCCGGTCTTGTTGTCGGGGTCGGTGGTGCGGATGGTGCCGAACATCTCGGCGGTATCCGGGATGACGTTGGAGGCAGCACCGGCTTTGAAGCAGCCGGTGGTCAGTACACCAAATTCGTTGGGGTCCAGCTCCCGGCTGTTGATCTCCTGCAGGGCGATGTGGATGTGGGCCGCCGCCGTGATGGGGTCCACGCAGGCGTGCGGGGTGGAGCCGTGGCCGCCCTTGCCGTGGACGGTGATGTGATACTGCTCACAGCTGGCCATGGTAATGCCGCCGCCCGGCACCAGAACCGTGCCCGCCGGCAGGGGCATCCCGGCCAGAACGTGGAACATGACCGCGGCATCGACCTTCGGGTTTTCCAGCAGGCCGTTTGCGATCATGTCGGGCGAACCCTGAAAGATCTCTTCGGCGGGCTGGAATTCCAGCTTGACCGTGCCTTCGATCTCGTCCTCATGGGCTTTCAGCAGCTTTGCCGCCCCCAGCATCATGGCCGTGTGCATATCGTGGCCGCAGCCGTGCATCCTGCCGGGGATCTCGGAGGAAAATTCCTCGCCGGACTGTTCCTGAATCGGCAGGGCGTCCATGTCGCCCCGCAGCAGGATGGTCTTGCCCGGCTTTTTGCCGCCGGCCAGCGCGATGACACCGGCCTTGCCGCAGTCCTGCGGGGTGTAGCCCATTTCGGTCAAGGCCTGCTTGACCAGAGCTTTGGTCTGGGGCAGGTCAAAACCCACCTCCGGGTGCCGGTGAAGCGTCCGCCGCCAGCTTTGAAGCTGCGGCTCCAACGCCTTCGCCTCGTTCAGAAGTTCTTGAGAAGAAATCATAACAACCCTCCTAAACCTATGCGCAGAAACGAAACCTCTTTGCCAAAGGCTTAATTATTGCTTCCCACCGGGTGGTACTGGGCGCAGGTGCACTTTTTCCACTTGAGGCCGCTGCCGCAGGGACAGGGATCGTTCCGGCCGATCTTGATGACCCGGACGGGCTGGCCTTTGGGCGCACCCTTGGCACCGGGGGCACCGTTGCCGGGCACATAGCCCTCGCCGGTGGGCTTGGCCACCTGTTCCCGCTTGGGGGCGGCACCGGCCTGCCGGACCTCGATGGTCAGCAGCATCTTGATGCTGGACTCGCGGATGGCGTCCACCATCTGGTCGAACATATCAAAGCCCTCGATGCGGTACTCCACAACGGGGTCTTTCTGGCCGTAGCCGCGCAGCGCGATGCCCTGCCGCAGCTGGTCCATGTTGTCAATGTGGTCCATCCAGTTGCGGTCCACGCACTTGAGCAGGCAGATGCGCTCCAATTCACGCATGAGGGGCGCACCGTACCGCTGTTCCTTGTCGTTCAGCTCCAACGCCTTCGCCTCGTTCAGAAGTTCTTGAGAAGAAATCATAACAACCCTCCTAAACCTATGCGCAGAAACGAAACCTCTTTGCCAAAGGCTTAATTATTGCTTCCCACCGGGTGGTACTGGGCGCAGGTGCACTTTTTCCACTTGAGGCCGCTGCCGCAGGGACAGGGATCGTTCCGGCCGATCTTGATGACCCGGACGGGCTGGCCTTTGGGCGCACCCTTGGCACCGGGGGCACCGTTGCCGGGCACATAGCCCTCGCCGGTGGGCTTGGCCACCTGTTCCCGCTTGGGGGCGGCACCGGCCTGCCGGACCTCGATGGTCAGCAGCATCTTGATGCTGGACTCGCGGATGGCGTCCACCATCTGGTCGAACATATCAAAGCCCTCGATGCGGTACTCCACAACGGGGTCTTTCTGGCCGTAGCCGCGCAGCGCGATGCCCTGCCGCAGCTGGTCCATGTTGTCAATGTGGTCCATCCAGTTGCGGTCCACGCACTTGAGCAGGCAGATGCGCTCCAATTCACGCATGAGGGGCGCACCGTACCGCTGTTCCTTGTCGTTCAGCACGTCCATGCCGCGGTCATACAGCAGATCGGCGATGCCCTCTACCGACAGGGAATCGTAGTCGGCGACGGTGTAATGGAAGTCGGCGTCGGTGGTCAGCCAGCCCAGATAGTGGCGGCGGAGGGCACCGAAATCCCACTCGTCCTTGACATCGCCGGAGAGGAACTGCTTGCAGCTGGAGTCGATGTTCTCCCGCAGCATCTTGTGCATCTCGGCACTGATGTCCTCGCCGTCCAGCACTTTGCGCCGCTGGCCGTAGATGATCTCGCGCTGCTGGTTCATGACGTCGTCGTATTTCAGAACGTTCTTGCGAATCTCAAAGTTCCGGCCTTCCAGCTTCTTCTGTGCGCTCTCGATGGTATTGGTGACCATCCGGTTCTCAATGGGGGTATCTTCGTCGATGCCGAGGGTTCCCATCAGGCCCTGAACCCGGTCGCCGCCGAACAGACGCATCAGGTCGTCCTCGAGGCTCAGGTAGAAGCGGGATGCACCCGGGTCGCCCTGACGACCGGCACGGCCGCGCAGCTGGTTGTCGATGCGGCGGCTCTCGTGCCGCTCGGTGCCGATGATGAACAGACCGCCGGCCGCACGCACTTCGTCGGCCTCGGCGTCGATGGCGGGCTTGTACTGGGCGTACAGCTCGTCAAACCGCTTGCGGGCGGCAAGGATGTTGGGGTCCTCAGTGTCGCCGTGGCCGTTGGATTCGGTCAGCAGCATCTCGACCTGTGCAGGCAGGGCGTCCTCGGGCTTTTCGGGATTGAGCAGGTTCTCGCAGAAGTGCTCTTTCCGCATCTGAGCCTTGGCCATGAACTCGGCGTTGCCGCCCAGCATGATATCGGTACCACGGCCGGCCATGTTGGTGGCGATGGTGATGGCACCCTTCTTACCGGCCTGCGCCACGATCTCAGCCTCGCGTTCGTGGTTCTTGGCGTTCAGAACGTTGAAATCGCGGGTGTACTTCTGCAGCATCTTGGCCAGCAGTTCGCTCTTCTCGACGCTGACGGTACCCACCAGAACGGGCTGGCCGTTCTTATGGCACTCCAGCACCTGCTGGATGACGGCGTGGTATTTGCCGTTGATGGTCTTGTAGATGGCGTCCGGATAATCCTTGCGGATGTTCGGGCGGTTGGTGGGCACGGTGACGATGTTCAGGCCGTAGATCTCGGTGAACTCGGTGGCTTCGGTCTTGGCCGTACCGGTCATACCGGAGAGCTTCTTGTACATACGGAAATAGTTCTGGAAGGTGATGGTTGCCAGCGTCTTGCTCTCGGCGGCAATCTTCACACCTTCCTTGGCTTCAATGGCCTGATGCAGACCCTCGTTGTACCGGCGGCCGATCATCAGACGGCCGGTGAACTCATCGACGATGATGACCTGACCATCCTTCACCACATAGTCGATGTCCTTCTGCATCACACCGTAAGCTTTGATGGCCTGATCGATGTGGTGGGCCAGCGTCATGTTCTCAGCGGCGGCAAGGTTCTCGATGTGGAAGTAGGCCTCGGCCTTCTTGATGCCGCTGGCGGTCAGGGTGCAGGTCTTGTGCTTCTCGTCCACGACGTAATCGCCGTCGGTCTGCTCGTCGGTCTCCACTTTATCCTGCAGCTCGACGACCACGCTCTTGCGCAGGGTGCGCACAAAGCGGTCTACCTGCGTGTACAGGCTGGAAGAATCCTCGCCGCGGCCGGAGATGATCAGCGGGGTGCGGGCCTCGTCGATCAGGATGGAGTCTACCTCATCGACGATGGCGTAAACATGGCCGCGCTGCACCATATTGTCCTTATAGGTCACCATGTTGTCGCGCAGATAGTCGAAGCCGAACTCGTTGTTGGTGCCGTAGGTGATGTCGGCCTGATAAGCCCGGCGGCGGGCGTCGCCGTCCATGCCCTGCGCGATCAGGCCAACGGACAGGCCCAGCCAGCGGTAGAGTTTGCCCATCCACTCGCTGTCGCGCTTGGCGAGGTAATCGTTGACGGTGACAATGTGGACGCCTTCGCCGGTCAGGGCATTCAGGTAGGCGGGCAGGGTAGCCACCAGCGTTTTGCCTTCACCGGTCTGCATCTCGGCGATGGCACCCCGATGCAGGGCGATGCCGCCGGTGACCTGAACCGGGAAGTGCTTCATGCCGAGCACACGCCATGCAGCCTCGCGGCAGACGGCGAACGCGGCGGGCAGGATGCTGTCCAGCGTGGCACCGTCGGCCAGCTGCTGCTTGAAGGCGGCGGTCTGGGCCTGCAGCTCGGCGTCCGGCATGGCCTGATATTTCGGCTCAAGGGCCAGCACCTGTTTGGTGATCGGGTTGATCTTTTTCAGCTCTCGGTCTGAAAAGGTGCCGAAGATTTTTTCAGCAAGGGACATTCAATACACCTCATCTATTCAAATTGGGGGCAGAAACCGCCCGGATGGAAAATTCACATACATCTATATGATACACCAAAGCGCAAAACCCGTCAAACCCACAGACAGATTTTAGCGCGGATTTGGATGAACTTTCTGTAAAATCGTGCGCAGACGGTGAAGAAATGGTTAAGAAACAAAAAAGCCGCCGCAAATGCGGCAGCCAAAAAGGGTACGATTTGAAATTCCCGAAAAAGCCGAGCAACCGGGTAAAAGCCTTTCCGGACGCGGCGGGGCAGCCTGCTCGATCAGGGGCACCCGGCGAAGAGAATAGGGGAAAGGACGTTATGCAACGGCGACGAAGATCTTCCGCAGTGCGGTGTTGGACTCGACGATCTTCACCAGCAGGACGCCCAGCACGGTGCAGCTGATGAGCTCGCCGATGCCGACGGAAATGCCGTTGGAGATGCAGGCCACCCAGAGCGGAGCCGAAGAGGACGGATCCGGGAAGAGGACGGCGATCTCGATGCCGATGATGACGGCATTGAAGAGCACCGGGGGCAGGGAGGCGGCAAGGGCCAGACCCTTGAAGCGGACGTTGCGCAGCTTGTAGGTCACGAGGCAGGCCAGCAGGGTCGCCAGCGTGCCGAAGATGACGTCCACGATGGTGGAGCCCAGCAGGTTGGCGAGGAAACAGCCCAGCACGACGCCGACGATGTACTCGGCACCAAAGACGGGCAGCAGGCAGAGGGCCTCGGCCACGCGCACCTGCACCGCGCCGTAAGAGAGCGGCTGCAGTGCCATGCAGAGGACGACGTAGATCGCTGCGACGACCGCGCAGCGGACCAGCTTGCGGATGGAAGAATTCTGATTCATAATGATAATACTCCAGCGGGATGATTTTGACCGCACAGGGCCGCCAGCCCCTGTGGGTTTGGCCCGGTGCGGCTCGAGACACACCGGGGAGCCTAAAATCCTAAGTTGCTCTTTAAGGATGCTGTGCAAAGCACAGCGACAGAGAGTATAGCATAAAAAAGACCGAAAATCAACAAAAACCGCCGCAATTTGCGGCGGTTTTTGCGAAAGTCAGCTTCTCGGTTTGCCTACATAGACCAGTGCGATGGTGTCGGGGCCGGTATTGGCCGAGACCACGCCGCCGAGGTTGAAGGTGATGAGCGGGGCCTTTCCGAAGGCTTTCCGGCAGGCCTTTTCCAGCTCGGCCGCCTGCGGGATGCTGGTGTGGCCGATCATATAATCGAAGTCCTCCACGCCTTCGGTCCGCTTCTTGCACAGGTCGATCATGGCCGGGATGACTTTGTCATCGCCGCGGACCTTATTCTCGACCTTGGTCTTGCCGTCGATCAGGGTGATGATTGGGCGCAGGCCCAGCAGCTCGCCGGCAAAGGCAGCGGCGGCGGAGATGCGGCCGCTCTTCTTCATCTGCTTGAGGCTGTAAGGTCCGAGGATGATCTCCATCTTGTCCATCTGGGTCTCGAACTCGTGGATGACATGGCTGATCTCGGCTCCGTTCTGCAGCTTGCGGGCCATCTCGCAGAGATACCAGCCGAACACCATCGAGTAGGTGTGGGGGTCCAGCAGGTGGATCTTCAGGTGGTGTTCGGGACGCTCTTCCCGCAGCATTCCCTGTGCCATGACCGCGTTGTTGTAGGTGGAAGAGCCGGATCGGTTGATCGGCACATGGATGACATCGGTGTAACCTTCGTCCACATACTGGCAGTACTTCTCGCAGAACTGGATGGGGGTGATGGCGGCAGTGGAGGGCACGCCCTTGGCCGCGCGCATCTTGGCATAGAACTCTTCGTTGGTGCAGCTCTCGCGCTCCACATAGTCCACGTCATCCAGCAGGATGTGGAAGCCCATCACGTCGATGCCGTATTTCTCGGCCAGCTCCTGCGGGATGTCGCAGGAGGAATCGGTCAGGATCGCAATTTTGCTCATAGTGTTCCTCATTTCCATTCATAGTCGCGCAGGTGGCCGTGATCCAGCAGTTCGGGGAAATCCCACTGGCGGAGCACTTCGTAAACGCCGACGGCCACGCTGTTGGAGAGATTCAGGCTCCGGCAGGTGTCCCGCATAGGCATCCGGATGCAGTGGTCCTGATTGGCGGCCAGCAGTGCCTCAGGCAGACCGGCGTCCTCCCGCCCGAAGACGAGATACGCGCCGTCCGGATACGCAACATCGGTGTAACGCTGCGGTGCTTTGGTCGTAAAATAATAGAAGGGGCCGTTGTTCTTGGCAAAGAAATCGTCCAGCCCGTCGTAGTAGCTGATGTCGAGGTAGTGCCAGTAATCCAGCCCGGCGTGCTTGAGCTTCTTGTCGTCGATGGCGAATCCCATCGGGCCGACTAGATGCAGGCGGCAGGCGGTGCAGGCACAGGTGCGGGCGACATTGCCGGTGTTCTGCGGGATCCGCGGTTCCACCAGCACGATGTTCAGGGTAGGCTTTTCGCTCATGGTGACCCTCCCTTAAAATTCCCGCAGGGGGCACAGGCGGGGCAGCAACGGCTCGAACCAGACGCCGAACCGGGTATCCTGCCCGGCGGGGGTCTGCTGAATGGCCAGCGAGACGAACTCGGCGGCGTTGTCCGCGGCGGCACTCAGGGCGTTGCCTTGGATCAGGGAGCCGATCAGCACCGCGCCGTACAGATCGCCGGTGCCCGGGAAGCTGCGGTCGATGTGCAGCTTTTTGATGACGAACTGCTCCCGGCCCGCGCCGGCGCAGCCAATGTACTTACCCAGCGGCAGGCCGGTCACAACGGCCTGCGGTGCCAGCTGCACCAGCTCGTCCGCCAATGCTTGCGCACTGGCGTCGTCAAAGTTTTCGGACAGGCTGTCCTTCCGGAGCAGCAGGCCGGCTTCGGTGGCGTTGGGAAGGATCAGGTCTGCCTTCTGGCAGAGGGCGCGCATCCGGTCCATCAGGGCAGGCGTCACGGTGGAGTAGGCCTTGCCGTTGTCGCCCATCACCGGATCGACGACTTTTTTGGCACCGGGCCAGTAGGCAAAGGCTTTTTTGGCCAGTGCGACCTGCTCCTCGCCGCCGAGGTAGCCGGTGTAGATGCAGTCAAATTCCAGCCCCAGATCCCGGTAGTGGTCGAGGGCAGCATCGCCGTAGGCACAGCCGTCCATCCGGGCGGGGGTACCGAAGCCGCCGGTGTGGGTCGAGAGAACGACCGTCGGCAGTGCGATGGGCTGGATGCCCATCACCGACAGCACCGGCAGGATTACCGCAAGGCTGCACCGGCCCACGCCGGAGAGATCGTGGATGCAGAGAACTTTTTTCGGTTCAGTTTGTTTCAGCAAAAAAGTGGCCTCCTTCGCAGAATGCGCCATAAAATCCGGGCATACCGCACCGATTTTATCAGCATACTCCCATAGTATATCACATTTTTCTGCGTAAAAAAAGCGTATATTGGATTCTTTGGCGGAAATACTGGGGATATCGGCCTGAAAAAATTATGAACATCCAATCGGAAAGGGGAATTTTTATGAGAAACGACCACAGATCGAATGCTTCCGGCGGGGTCCTGCTGGGGATGGCGGCAGGTGCGGCCCTTGGCATGGCCGGCACTATGATGGTCACCCAGAACCAGCGGCAGGTCAAGCGCACCGCCCGCAAGATCGCCAAAGGTGCCGAGAAGGCCATCTGCCAGCTGGATGAACTGGTGGGGGATTTTGTGGAAAAGAAGATGGAGATGTAACGCAAAAAGAGCCGCCCGGATGGGCGGCTCTTTTTGCGTTACGGTTACTTCGTCCAGATGCACATCCGGGCGGTGGTGTTGATCTCGCCGAGGATGCTCATATCCATCTGGATGTTGCAGGTGACGACCAGCGACTTGTTCACATCGCTTCCGGTCAGGACGGAGGAGGGCAGGTTCTTGATGGTGAGCACCGCGGTGCCCTTCTCGAAGTCGCCGCTGGACACGCCGTCGTAGGTCATGTCGCCGATGGTCAGGCCGGTCAGGGAACCGGTGACGCCCATCTTGGACACCTGCTTGACCGGCAGGGTCAGGGTGTAAGTGCCGTTGGACTGGCGGGTGAGGGTGGCCTCACGGTCGGTGTCGATGCCGTTGTTGGCCATGGATTCCTTGTCGGATTTCTCCTTCCAGAACTTGACGCCGACGGTCAGCTTGGCGGCGGCCATGGCGTTGAGGGTCAGCAGGCACAGCAGGATCAGCGAAATGACTGCGGCACCGGTGCGTTTGAATGTATTGGTCATGTTGATTCAGCCTTTCTTTCTTGCCAGAGGGCAATGGGACAGAGTTTGTCAGCACAAAGGTAGCATAACACTCCGGAAATGTCAATCGGCTTCGTGATTTCTTCACAAAAACATTACACGTCGAAACGCTGAATTGTGGAAAAATAAATCGAAAAAGGACGAAAGCGCAAAAAGCCGCCGCTCCCCGGCAGACAACCTGCGGAAAGCGGCGGCAATGTTCAGAGATTCAGTTCAGCGCGGAGATCAGACCTCGAAGTTGGGGTCGTCCTTCAGGACATGGATCTCGCTCATATAGGGGCTCTGCTCGGGATCGGCGAACGGAGCTTCCTTGACGTACTTGTTCAGCTGGATGGCAGTACGGGCCGGGTCCGCAATGGTACCGGCACCGCCGATGCAGCCGCCGGGACAGCCCATGCCCTCGAGCAGGTAGCCGTTGTACTTGCCGGCTTTGGCCAGCATCAGCAGCTTCTTGCACTCGGCCAGACCCTGTGCGGATGCGATCTTGACGTCCATATCCGGATGCCATTCCTTGATCTTGTCGGCAACGGCCTTGGCGACGCCGCCGGACTGTGCAAAGCCGCGGCCTGCGCCGGAAGCAGAGCAGAGAGCGGCCTCGTTGGGATCGACTTCCAGAGAATCGAAGTCCAGATCTTTGCCCTCCATGATGCCGGCCAGTTCCTCAAAGGTCAGGACGAAATCGACATCGCTGCGGACGCTGCGGCGGGATGCCTCCAGCTTCTTGGCGGCGCAGGGTCCGATGAAGCACATACGGGCGGTGGGATCCTTCTGCTTCATCATGCGGGCGGTAAAGACCATGGGGGTCATGGTCATGGAGATGTTCTTGGCCAGATCGGGGAAAGCAGTCTTGGCCATCATGCTCCATGCCGGGCAGCAGGAAGTTGCCATGAAGTTCAGCTTCTCGGGTACTTCCTCGAGGAAGTCGTGGGCCTCATCGACGGTGCACAGGTCAGCACCGATGGCGACCTCGACCACATCGTAGAAGCCGACAGCCTTCAGCGCAGCTTTGAGCTTGCCGGTGGAGGCCAGACCCGGGAACTGGTTGATGAACGCGGGAGCGACCAGCGCGTAAATGCGGTCGCCGCGGTTGAAGCCTTGGATCAGCTGATAGATCTGGCCCTTGTCGGCGATGGCACCGAAGGGACAGTTGACGAGGCACTGGCCGCAGGAAACGCACTTGCTGTAATCGATCTCGGCACGGCCCAGCTCGTCGGAGTGGATGGCACCCATGCCGCAGGCAGCGGCGCAGGGACGCTCGGTCTTGACGATGGCGTTGTAGGGGCAGACGGTCACGCAGCGGCCGCACTTGATGCACTTGTCCTGATCGATGGTGGAACGGCCGCTCTCCCAAGTAATGGCCTTCTTGGGGCAGACTTCCATACAGGGATGTGCGAGGCAGCCCTGACACAGGTCGGAGACCTTGACCAGCTTTTCGGGGCAGCGGTTGCAGGCGAACTTGATGACGTTCACCAGCGGGGGATCGTAATACTTATCGGCAATGGAAGCGTCCTCCAGACCGGAGACGACGCTGTTGTGCTCGTCCATACGGCGGGTGGGCAGGCCCATGGCCAGACGGACGCGCTCTTCAACGATGGCGCGCTCGAGGAAGATGTCCTTCCGGAGCTTTCCCTCTTCACCGGGGATGATGGTGTAAGGGATCTTGCGCATCAGGTGGTTTGCCTGCTCGCCCTTCACATTGGCGTAGGCCATCCGCGCAACCTCGGTGAACACCTGTCGGCGGATCTGGATGACCGTCGTGTTGATTCCTCTAAAACTCATTCCAATCTCTCCTTGCTTTTGAAACAACAGAAAACAGAAATGCAGCGGTACTTACCCTCTCCGTCATCGCTGACGCGATGCCACCTCCCCCGAAGTGGGAGGCAAGTCTTGGCTCTCCCTTTGGGAGAGCTGTCACCGAAGGTGACTGAGAGGGCAATGACACAGAAAACAGCATTTCAGATCCGGGTGGTGGTACCGCGCTGCTGCAAACAGCGCGCCGACCCGGTGATCCATTCTCATTGTAGCACAAACAAAAACGTCTGAAAAGACCAAACCTTAAAATTTGTTATACAATTCACAATATCCATAACATGAAGAAAATTCACCCAAGAATCTTAGCCAATTCATGGGACAAGTCAGCACAACTGCGCGCGGACCCGCTCGCCGTCGTACTGCCCCAGACGGACGCGGACGATCTCGCCGCTCTTGCGGCCGGGAGCCGATACGACGACCGGGATGTACAGCCGGGTGTAGCCGGTGAACAGCGTCCCGGACAGGGGTGTTTCCAACAGGACATCGTCCTCGGTTCCCTCATAAGTCGTCAGAACCTCTTTGCGGATCTCTTCGGCAAGGGCGTTCATCTTCCGGCTGCGCTCCTGCTTCTCCCGCTCGTGGACCTGATCGGGGAAGTCGTAGGCAGGGGTTCCGCTCCGGCGGGAGTAGGGGAAGACGTGAACTTTCAGGAAGCCGATCTTTTTCAGGAAGTCACAGCTTTCCTCGAAGTCGGCCGCCGTCTCGCCCGGGAAGCCGCAGATGCAGTCGGTGGTAAAGCTGACCGGGCGTTCCCCGTAGGCGGCGCGGATCTGGGCCACCACCTCGGCGTACTGCTCGGCGGTGTAGACCCGGCGCATCCGGCGCAGGGTGGAGCTGCAGCCGCTCTGCAGGCTCAGATGAAACTGGGGGCAGAGCTTGTCCACCGCCGCCAGCCGGGTGATGAACTCCGGGGTCAGCATATCGGGGTCGAGGCTGCCCAGACGGATCCGCTCGATGCCCTCGACTTCGGCGCAGTGCTCCACCAGCTCCACAAGATTGGTGCCGGTGTCGAGGCCGTAGCTGGGCAGGGAAATTGCACTCAGGACGACTTCCCGGTAGCCGGAGGCTGCCAGCTGCCGCAGCTCGTTGAGGATGCTTTCCTCGGCGCGGCTGCGCACCGGGCCGCGGGCGCGGGGGATGACGCAGTAGGCGCACTGGCGGTTGCAGCCGTCCTCTACTTTAATGAACGCGCGGGTATGAGTCTCGAACCGCTCCACGGGCAGCTCCTCGAACTGCTCGCCCCGGGCGTGGGGCGCAATGGCGACGATCCGCTCGTGTCCGTCCAGCAGCTTGAGTACATTGTCGAGGATGGCTTTCCGGTCGCCATTGCCGCAGACCAGATCGGCTTCCATGAACTGGGCGGCTTCCTTGGGAAAGGCCTGCGGGTAGCAGCCGGTGAGGACGGTGACCGCACCGGGATTTTCCCGCTTGGCGCGGCGGAGCCACTTGCGGCTCTTCTGGTCGCCGAAATTGGTGACGGTGCAGCTGTTGACGACAAAGACATCGGCCTCTTCGCCTTCCTGCACGATGGTAAACCCGGCGGAGCGGAACATCTGTTCCAGCGCGCCGGTCTCATTTAAATTGACCTTGCAGCCAAGGGTGTAAAAACAAACTCGCATGGGGGATTCCTTTCGATGTGGCAAAAAGCTTACAAAATCTTATTATACCAGATTCTTTTTCAATGGAAAAGAGTGATTTTGCATCTCCGCCCCGCATATACTGCAACCAGAGATTTTTTGCGAAGGATGCGGGGAGGTAGGAGAGATGGAACAGAGAAGATTTGCAGCGTTCTGCGCGGCGGTGCTCTGCTTCTGGCTGTTCGCGCTGGCCTTCGGGTCGGCACAGGGGCTTGGGCTGCGGGCGGCATTGGCCCCCGACGGGGCAAAGGTGGAGACGCGGACGGCCGTCCCCACCCTGAGCGCACCGGACGCGCTGGAAACCGCCGCCGGCCAACTGGACCTATCATTGAACTGCCGGGCGGCGGTGCTCATCGAGCAGGAGAGCGGCCGGGTGCTCTACGAGAAGAACCCCGACGAGCCGATGCCGATCGCGTCCATCACCAAGGTGATGACCCTGCTGCTGACCTTTGAGGCCGTGGAAGACGGGAAGCTGACGATGGACACGCTGGTGCCGGTCAGCGAGCACGCCTACCACATGGGCGGCAGTCAGATCTGGCTCGAACCGGGGGAACAATTCACGCTGGATGAGATGATCCGGGCCATCTGCGTTTCGTCGGCCAACGACGCGGCCGTGGCGGTAGCCGAGCTGGTGGGCGGCAGCGAACCGGCTTTTGTGGAATTGATGAACGCCCGGGCCAAGGAGCTGGGGATGGAGCACACTACCTTCCACAACGCCTGCGGGCTGGACACCGGAGGCCATCTTTCCACCGCCCGGGATGTGGCAGTGATGAGCCGGTACATCCTGAACCGCCACCCGGAAGTGCTCCACTATACCGGCATCTGGACCGACAGCCTGCGGAACGGCCAGACCCAGCTGGTGAACACCAACAAGCTGCTCAAGCGGTACAGCGGCATCACCGGTCTCAAGACCGGCACCACCAGCGGGGCGGGCGTCTGCATCTCGGCCAGCGCGACCCGGGACGGGCTGAAACTGATCGCTGTGGTGCTGGGGGCACCGTCCAGCGCGGACCGATTCAATGCTGCCACCACTCTGCTGGACTACGGCTTCGCCAACTATGAGGCGGCCCCGGTGCCGGAGCTGACCGACCGGCCGCTTCAGCTCCGGGTGAAGGGGAGCGCAGAGGGCTTCGTACCGCTGGACTACGCTGCACTGCCTGAAACGGTGCTCACCCGCAAGGGCGGCGGCGGCCTGCGCACCGCGCTGACCCTGCCCGAAGAGCTGTCCGCCCCCGTGGAGCAGGGGCAGACTGTGGGGAAAATGGAGGTCTACGACGGTGACATCCTGTTGAATGAATTTGAAGTGAAAGCGGCCGCAGATGCACCGAAATTGACCTTCCGCTCGGCCCTCGACCTGCTGTGGGAAAGTCTGGTTTGTTAAAAGAAACACATTACCGAATAAAAGCGGAGGCAGGGAAGAATCGGTTGTTGGACTGCTGAACAAAAGATGTCGGATGTGCCAGAAGATTATCATTAAAATTGTATGAAAACCAGAGATTTTGGCCTTGACTTTGCCCGGTGGGAACGGTACACTTATACCATAGAATCATCCTCACCGGGCAGGGTGCCCGAAAAACGTTTGGAGGTTTTGATAAAATGAGTCTCGCTTTGAATACGAAGCACCTCTCGAGCTTCATCAGCGAAGAGGAATATCAGGCGATCTATCCGCAGGTGGAAGCCGCCCACAAGCAGCTGGAGGCCAAGACCGGCCCCGGCAACGACTTCTTGGGCTGGATGTATCTGCCCCGGGATTACGATAAGGAAGAGTTCGAGCGCATCAAGGCAGCCGCTGCCAAGATCCGCGAGGATTCCGAGGTTCTGGTGGTTGCCGGCATCGGCGGCAGCTATCTGGGCGCACGCGCTGTGATCGAGGCCGTCAAGGGCCTGTACCACAACGAGCTGGACAACGGCCTGAAGATCTACTTCTGCGGCAACAGCATCAGCCCCACCTACCTGAACGACATCATCGCCCTGTGCAAGGGCAAGAAGTTCTCCATCAACGTCATCTCCAAGTCCGGCACCACCACCGAGACCTCGCTGGCCTTCCGTGTGCTGCGCAAGCTGCTGGAAGATGAGATGGGCGTCGAGGAAGCCAACAAGCGCATCTACGCCACCACCGACCGTGCCCGCGGCACCCTGAAGCAGCTGGCCGACGCACAGGGCTGGCCCACCTTCGTCGTTCCCGATGACGTCGGCGGCCGCTACTCCGTCCTGTCTGCTGTGGGCCTGCTGCCCATCGCCGCTGCCGGCATCGACATCGACGAGCTGATGAAGGGCGCAGCCGACGCCATGGAGCGTTTCTCCGTTCTCAGCCCCGACAACGATGCTTACAAGTATGCAGCCATCCGCAACATCCTGTACCGCAAGGGCAAGAGCGTCGAGATCCTCGAGTGCTACGAGCCGAACTTCACCCTGATGAACGAGTGGTACAAGCAGCTGTTCGGCGAGAGCGAGGGCAAGGACAACAAGGGCCTGTTCCCCGCAAGCTGCATCTTCTCCACCGACCTGCACTCCATGGGCCAGTTCATTCAGGAAGGCTCCCGCACCATGTTCGAGACCATCGTGGATGTCCAGAAGCCCGCGCAGGACCTGTTCATTGAGAAGCTGGAGGGCAACTTCGACGGTCTGAACTTCCTCGCCGACCAGAACATGAGCGTGGTCAACCGCAAGGCCATGGAGGGAACCATCCTCGCCCACACCGACGGCGGCGTGCCCGAAGTCGTGATCGAGCTGTACGACCTCACTGCTTATAATGTAGGCTACCTGATCTACTTCTTCTGGCGTGCCTGCGCCTGCAGCGGTTACCTGCTGAGCGTCAACCCCTTCAACCAGCCGGGTGTTGAGAGCTACAAGAAGAATATGTTCGCACTGCTGGGCAAGCCGGGTTACGAGAACCTGACCGCCGAGCTGGAAGCAAAGCTGAAGTAAGAAACAGAGGAAAACAAAGATCTCCCGCCGCAAGGCGTGGAAAATACAGGAGGACAGAATTATGATTAAACTGATTGTTGGCGCAAAGGGCTCCGGTAAGACCAAGGCGATGATCGACATGATCAACGATTCGGTCAAGACCACCAAGGGCAATGTCGTTGTGGTCGAAAAGGGCATGAAGCTGACCTATGACATCGCTCCTGCTGCCCGTCTGATCGATCTGGACGAGTACAAGGTCGATGGCGGCGAGATGCTGTACGGCTTTGTGGCCGGCCTGCTGGCAAGCAACTATGATATCACCGACCTGTACATCGACGGCATCCTGAAGGTGCTGAACCGCGACATCACCCGTCTGGGCGTTGTGCTGGACGAGATGGCAGCTGTGGCCGGCGATTCCGTCAAGATTACCGTCACCGTCAGCGCAGACGAGGCAGAACTGCCCCACGATGTGAAGAAGTACCTGTAAATTCCTGAAAATCCATCCCGAACGGGCAGGAAACCGGCAAAAAGAAATTTTTTCGGTTTTCTGCCTGTTTTGGTGTTGACAAAGGGCAGCGTTGGCGTTATACTAACAAAGCAGCCTTTTATGAGGTGTACTATGCAATTTGACCTGAGAAAGTTTATCGCCACCGGCAAACAGCCTTACCACGCAGAGTTTCAGTGTGATTTGTCTGCCAAGGATTTTGCCGGTGTACGGATCGAACAGCCGGTGACGGCCTGCTTTGATGCAGAGACCGACGGCGACGAAGTCCGGATGACCCTGCGGGCAACGGCGTTAGTACACGGAGAGTGCGCCCGCTGTCTCGACCCGGTGACCCGGGAAGAAACGGTAGACACGGAGTGGACGGCGAAAGAGCGGGATCTCGATGATCCGGATTTCGACCTGCCCCTCAACGAAAAAGGACATCTGGATGTGGACGAATGGCTGAGCCAAGAGTTTTTGTTCCAGATCCCCACGGTACTGCTCTGCAGTGCCGACTGCCCGGGATTGTGTCCCCGGTGCGGGAAAAAGAGGGCAGAATGTGTCTGTCCTCCCTCGGAGGATGAAGCCACTCCCGCAGACGCAAGGCTCGCGATCCTCAAATCACTGCTGAACTGAGAAACCCATCAAGGAGGTGCAAAAATATGGCAGTACCTAAGAGACATCTTTCCAAGGCCCGCCGCGACAAGCGTCGCAGCAATGTTTGGAAGCTGGAGGCCCCCGCACTGGTCAAGTGCAGCAACTGCGGCTCTCTGAAGCTCCCCCACCAGGCATGTGGCAACTGCGGTTACTACAAGGGCGAGGAAGTCATCAAGAAGGCCTAATTTGCGCGGAATTGGTGGCATAATTGGTGTTATGTACAGAAGGGGAGGGCGCACGCCTTCCCCTTCTTGTTCTGTCTGAAGGGAAGTGAAAGCTTGGCAATCAAAATCGCAAAAGTCGAACCCGGCAGTGAAGCCGAAGCCCTTGGCCTTGTGCCGGGCGACGAGCTGCTGAGTGTGGACGACAACCAGCTGAACGACTCGCTGGACTACGATTTTTATACCGACAGCAAAAGCTTTCACCTGAAGGCAAAGGTCGCCGACGGCATCCGGGAGTGGGATGTCCGGCGCGAAGAACGCGGGCCCTTTGGCTGCGACTTCAAGACCTATCTGGGCGACCAGAAACATTCCTGCTCCAACCACTGTATGTTCTGCTTCATCGATCAGCTGCCTCCGGGGATGCGCGAGAGCCTGTATTTCAAGGATGATGACGAGCGGCTGAGCTTTCTGTTCGGCAACTACATCACCATGACCAATATGCAGGACCACGAGATCGACCGCATCATCAAGATGCACATCTCGCCCATCAACATTTCAGTCCACACCACCAACCCCCAGCTCCGCATCCGGATGCTGGCCAACAAGCGGGGCGGGGAAGTGCTGAAGTATCTGCCCCGTCTGGTGGAGGGCGGCATTGCGGTCAACTGTCAGCTGGTGCTCTGCCGGGGCGTCAACGACGGCGACGAGCTGCGCCGCACCCTGAGCGACCTGCTGGAGCTGACCCCCATGGTGCAGAGCATCGCTGCGGTGCCCTGCGGCGTGACCGACTACCGCAAGAACCTCTATCCGCAGGTTCCCTTTGATAAGGAGACCAGCGCAGAGGTCATCGACATCATGGAAGCATTCGGCGACGAGTGCAAGAAGCGGCACGGCAAGCGGATCATCTACCCCAGCGATGAGTGGTACCTCAAGGCAGAACGGCCTATCCCGCCGGCCGAATTCTATGAAGATTTTGACCAGCTGGAAAACGGCGTCGGCATGATGCGGCTCTACGCGGAAGAATTTCTGGAAGAGCTGGCCAAGCCCCACCGGATCTACGGCAGCAAGAAGATGGACGTGGTCACCGGCACCATGGCGTCGCCCCTCATCACCAATATGATGGCCGAGCTGCACCGCCAGTACCCCATGATCGAGGTCACGGTGCACACCATCAAAAACAATTTCTTCGGCGGCAACGTCGGCGTGGCGGGTCTTGTGACCGCCACCGACATCATCGCCCAGTGCGAGGGCAGGCTGACCAGCGGCACGCTGGGGGTGCCTGCCGTGATGCTGCGGGAAGAAAAGGATGTGTTCCTCGACGATGTGACGCTGGAACAGCTGTCGGAACGGCTGGGCGTAAAGGTCGAGGTGCTGCCCACCAGCGGCGGCGACGAGGCCCGCGCCCTGCTCCGCAGCGGTCTGCACATCTCCCGCCGGAGACATTAAAGCATGATTCATTTGACCCCTTTGTGAAAGGAGGAATCCCCCATGAGCAAACCGATCGTAGCAGTGGTGGGCCGCCCGAACGTCGGCAAGTCCACCCTTTTCAATAAGCTCTGCGGCCAGCGTCTGGCCATCGTCGAGGATACCCCCGGCATCACCCGCGACCGTATCTTCGCCAACTGCGAGTGGAGCGGCCACGAGTTCCTGCTGGTGGACACCGGCGGCATCGAGCCCAAGGCCACCGAGGGCATTCTGGCCCATATGCGGGAGCAGGCGGAGATCGCCATCGACACCGCCGACTGCATCATCATGGTGGTGGACGTCCGCGACGGCCTGACTGCCGCCGATGAGGACGTGGCCCATATGCTCCGCCGCAGCCACAAGCCTATCATTCTGGCTGTCAACAAGTGCGACAATGTGGGCCAGACCCCCATGGAGCTGTACGAGTTCTACAATCTGGGCTTCGATGAGGTGCTGGGCATCTCGTCGGTCCACGGCCACGGCACCGGCGACCTGCTGGATGCCGTCTGCGCCCACCTCGATTTCAGCGAGACCGTTGTGGAAGAGGACCGCATCCCCGTTGCCATCATCGGCCGCCCGAACGTCGGCAAATCCAGTCTGACCAACCGCATCCTCGGTGAGAACCGGATGATCGTGGCAAATGAGGCCGGCACCACCCGCGATGCCATCGACACCCCGGTGGACAACGCCTACGGCAAGTTCATCTTCACCGATACCGCCGGTCTGCGCAAGCGCAGCAACATCACCGACGGCCTCGAGCGGTATATGGTCGTCCGTGCTCTGGCCGCCGTCGAGCGCAGCCGCGTGGCCCTGATCCTCGTGGATGCCACTGTCGGCTTCACCGAGCAGGACAGCAAGGTGGCCGGCTACGCCCACGATCAGGGCAAGGCCTGCATCATCGTCGTCAACAAGTGGGACGCCGTGGAAGGCAAGGAGACCAACACCATGGAGCTGCAGCGGCGCGGTTACGCCGAGTGCTTCAGCTTTATGGGTTATGCCCCCATCATCTTCATCTCGGCCCAGACCGGCTACAACGTCAACAAGCTGATGCAGCTGATCCGGGATGTAGACGCCCAGAACGGTGCCCGTGTGCCCACCGGCGTGCTGAACGAGATGCTGGCCCGCGCTACCGCCCGGATGCAGCCGCCCTCCGATAAGGGCCGCCGCCTGAAGATCTTCTACCTGACGCAGGCTTCCACCCGTCCGCCGACGTTCGTGGCCTTCGTCAACTCCAAGCAGCTGTTCCATTTCAGCTATCAGCGGTATATCATCAACCAGATCCGCGAGAACTTTGGCTTGGAGCATACGCCCATCCGTCTGGTCGTCCGGGAGCGCGGTGCTGGCGAAGTCCGCGCCAAGGACGTGTAAGAAGGAGGCGTCTGTTTCATGCTGACGATCCTGATCGTCCTTGCGGCGGCAGCGCAGGCCTATCTGCTGGGCAGCGTTGATACCGGCATTCTCATCAGCAAGTATCTCTACCACGACGACGTCCGCAACCACGGCAGCGGCGCGGCCGGCATGACCAATATGCTCCGCACTTTCGGCAAGAAAGCCGCCGCCCTGACTGCCGCCGGCGACGTCCTCAAGGGCGTGGCAGCGGTCTGCATCGGCCGCTGGCTGTTCAGCTATCTGCCCGCAGAAGGCTCCGTATCGCCCTATCTGGGCGTTTACCTTGCCGCCATCCTCGCCGTTGTCGGCCACCTGAAACCGCTCTATTTCGGCTTCAAGGGCGGCAAGGGCGTGCTGGTGGCCGGCGGTGCGATCCTTGCCATCCAGCCCATCTTGCTGCCATTTCTGGCCCTGATCTTTCTGGCCTGCCTCATCCCCACCGGTATGGTGTCGCTGGGCAGTGTGACCATGGCAGCGGCCTATCCTATCCTCACTTTGGTGTATTGTCTTATCAAAGGTTATGCCGTCGGCGACACCGCCGTCTGTGTGGTGGGTGCGCTCATCATGGGCGTGATGGTGATCTATATGCACCGCTCCAACATCCAGCGCATCCGCGAGGGCAAGGAATACCGCTTCGGTCAGAAGCATCAAAAATGATTTGCAGAAAAATGCCGAAAACAGCTTGACATTTCTGCTGTTCGCTGGTATAATAATCAACGTCGTCAGGCGATGACGTTGATATCTGGGGGTTTAGCTCAGCTGGGAGCCCAAGCAGTGTGCTCACGCACCCCCACAACTGAACTTCATAAAGCATTTCTTGCTTGAGCATCTCTTTTCCAGAAGCGTCCACTTCTGGAAAATTATGGGGGATTAGCTCAGCTGGGAGCCCAAGCAGTGCGCTCACGCACCCCCACAACTGAACTTCATAAAGCATTTCTTGTTTGAGCATCTCTTTCCAGAAGCGTCCACTTCTGGAAAATTATGGGGGATTAGCTCAGCTGGGAGAGCGCTTGCATGGCATGCAAGAGGTCACCGG
>CAVKZS010000084.1:0-8999 GCA_963660925.1 Eubacterium sp. CAG:38
TCTCTTCCGGCACCGGCCACGGGGCCAGCTTGCGGTCGTTGGCCCGCTCTGCGATGACGTCCATGCCGTTGTACCTTTTAAATAGCTCCCACTTGTCGGGGTCGTGGCGGGGCAGGTTGCGGGTGCGGCCTCCGTTGGCCTTGGTGGGCTTGCAGGGGGAACAGAAGTACCCGATCAGGGCTTTGCCCTCCTTCATCTTGAGGGCGTCCTCCGGCTGCCTGAGGGCCTTGCCGAGGGCACCCAGCTGACCCGGCAGGCCGCAGTAAAGGGCGTGGATCATGCTGCACTCCCATTGCTGGAGCCAGAGCACCCGCTGTTCCCAACTCAGCCCCAGATACTCCGACAGGCACCACCACTCGAAGGCGGCGTTGTGTGCCCGCTTGATGACGGTGCCGTCGAAGAGCAGGGGCAGTCCGCGCAGAACGGCGCGGGGGTTGAGGTAAGCCGTCAGGTCGATCACTGTCGGTGTAGCTGCGTCTTCAAATGCAAAGCCCAGCAGCAGGACTTGAAACTCCGGGTCCTGCGCGTATCGGTAGGCACCGACCTTCTTGATGTCCTGCGGGGAGTAGGTCTCGATGTCCACCGTGAGGATCTTCTTCACGGAACTCTCCTTTCAAAAAGGCCGGAGGCCCGTTGCGGAGCCTCCGGTTGGGTGTTCGGTCAGTTCAGGAGATCGTCGTCTTCGTCGTCCAGAACCTCGAAGCCGTCCAGATTGTTGCCGCCGCTCAGACGTTCGCCGTCCTTGACCTTCCGGATGACCTCAAGCCCTGCGCCGATGCCGCGGTTGCCGCTGGCACTGTAGCTGAAGAAGCCGACCTTGACCTGTGCGTAGCAGCCGCTGTACACCTCATCCTGATCCAGAACGTCGGCGCACTGGCGGTCAACGATCTTGGGCGGACGCTTCTCGCTGGAGTTGGCGTTGATGAACCAGCAGCCCGCGTAGTTCTCGTCGTCCTTCTCTTCGTCGCCGTCGCGCAGCGGCTCTTTGAGCTTCGGGGGCAGCTTGCCGCCCCACTTGGCGAGGGAGGCGGGGTCGTGCTTGACCGCGTCAATGGCGCGGCGGATGGCCTCGAGTGCGGCCTTGTCGCTCTTCTTGATGAGCAGGCAGCAGCTGTACTTGGGGTCGCCGGTGCCGTTGACCTGCTTCGGCTCCCAGATGTTGGCGTAAGACAGGCGGCAGGGGATAATAACTTCGTTTGCGTTCATGTTAGTCCTCCATAGGCTTGAAGCCTTCTAAACGGTTGTAGGCTGGCCGGGGGTCGCTGGCCTTTGTCAGCTTGGGTGCTCCCGGGGCCTTGGTGATAAAAGCCGACATGGTTTCGGCGAATTTCTTCTTGCCGATCATCTTTTCGGCTGCGGTCAGGGAAATGGGGGTGCGGGTGTACAGCATGGCTTCGTTGATGCCGTCGGCCTCCATCTTCTGGAAGGCGGCGTCCTGATCGGTCCACTTGCGGGTGCTGCGGCCCTGTACCAGCTTCCAGCCGGGCAGCTCGTGCCCTGCCAGCAGCGCGGTCTGGGCGTATTCCTCGAGGTCGTGGGCGTAAGCGGCCAGCCCTTCGAGCTTCTCAAGCCAGACGCCCAGCTCTTCGTCGCTCAGTGTAGCGGGTTCCGGCAGCGGCTCAAACCCGGCCAGCGCACCGTATTTGTCCTGCCATGCCCGGCAGTTGGGGTAAGCCTTGCAGAAGTGCTTCTTGCAGTACTCGCCGGGCGTCAGCTCGCCTTCGCCCTTCCACGCCATCTCTGCTGCGGGCTGCAAGACCTCCCGCGCCCAAGACATAAGCCCGGTGCGGGAAATCTCCCAAGTCTCCGGCTCTTCCTTGATGCGGGGCTGGACAATGCTCATCCGCACCGTCCAGACGTCCTCGATGCCGTCCAGCAGGGCGCAGGCTCCGAGAGCGTAGTACATGAGCTGGGGGTTGCGCTCCGCGCTGACCGGCACGCCCTGCCCGTATTTGAAGTCGATGATGTGCAGGATGCCGTCGCCGGCCATCAGGCAGTCGCAGGTGCCGAAGCCGCCGGGCACCCACTGTTCGACGTGGACCTCCTGCTCGATGAAGACCATCGGGCGGACGGCGTAGCCGATCCACAGCTCGTGGATGAACTCGACGTACTGGTTTGCGGCTTTGCACATCTCTGGCGGAACTTCGTCGTCGTAATCCCCGACGTACCCGCCAGTCATCGTCAGTGAACCCCGGTTCAGTAAGGTCCAGCGTTCAAGGTTCACCCGCAGCCAGCTCTCGCAGACCTCATGCGCCCGGGTGCCGTCTTCGGCGTATTTGCTCTCAGCATCCGGTAGGGCCTCGTTGATGCGTGCGCTGGGCGTGCAGTTGATCCACCGAGCCGCGCTGGATGCTCCCAACAGGGCGTGCTTAATCGGCGGCATCTGCGTCCACCTCGTCCTTCAGTTTGAGCAGCTGCTCCCAGACGGTGGCGTACTGCTCCGGCGGGATTTTGGAGATGGAGGCGGTGGCACCTTCGGGGAAAACGGACTTGATGATCTTCTGGCAGTCAGCTCGTTTGCCCTGCTGCATAAGGGCCATGACGAGGCTGCGGATCTTCGCTTCGTTGGCGGCGATGTCCGCTGCCGCAGAGGTGACGGCTTCGGAAGAGGGAAGGGCAGCAGGGTCAGGCTCAGATGCGGCCTGTCCGGGAGCCTCCGGCGACGTAGAAGCCGAGGCTTCTTCCGTGGTAGGGTTTGCCTCCGGCTCCGGCTTCTTCTCCGGAGCCGCTGCGGGCTTCTCCGCGGCCTTCTTGCTCTTGGCGGACGTCTGGGCCTTGGGCTTCTCCGGCTGCGACACAGGCTCGCTCTGGGGCTGCTGGACGGCGTCCGGGGCGGTGTCCAACTGCTGGATCAACGCCAGCAGCTCGGCGGTGGATTCGCCGCTGATGTTCAGGTTGAAAGTCATGGTGTTTCGCTCCTTTTATAAAAAGATTCTGTCGAATCTACGCTTTGCAGTTCGGAGCTGTACCTTTGCCATTGCGTAACATCGCGCGTCGTCGCCGTTGCCCATCATGGCCGAGCTTTACTCTGCCTTTGCCTGTCGCTGCCATTCTTCGCAACGCCGTTGCATAGCCTATCCTCACATTGCTGTTCGCCGCTGTGCCAAGCCTTTGCAGAACTCAGCGTCGCCTTGCTCTTCTATGCCGTTGCTTTGCACAGCTGATCATAGCGGAGCCGTCCAATGCGTTGCCTTCGCCGTACTACGGAGTGCTTTGCCTTTGCGTTGCCTTGCTGTTCACCGCCCTGCCATTGCTGTGCAGCGGCTTGCATCACTGCGCTACGCCATGGCCTAGCCACGCGACCCTTCGCCGTTGTGTTGCTATGCGATTCCCAGCTGTGCCTTTGCACTACCGTGCGATGCTACTCTGTGCCGTAGCACGGCTGCGCTAAACAATGCCCTAGCACTCAGTCGAGGATCGTGTAGGTGAACCGGCCCTTGCCGGAGTTGCGCCATTGGCCGAGGCCGCGGAGCTTGCCGTAGTCGAGCCATTCAAGGACCGCCTTCTCGTGGGCGTCATCCATGCAGGTGATCTCAAACTCGCAGCTGCTCCCTGCAGGGATCTCTTCGCTGTTGGCAAGGCTGACCCGCTCGCCTTGGGCGGTCTGGGCGCGCAGCGGCCGCTGGCAGTCGGTCATGGGGCCGCTGAGAGTCAGCGGAATCTGCCGGGGGCTGACAAAAATCAGGCCGTCGATGATCTTCTTGTAGGCGATGAGCTTGCCGCTCTCATTGACCGCCCGCGTCTTTCCCTTCTCGTCCTTGCCACCGATGCGGGAAAGCATACCGCAGCTGTCTTTGAAAAATCCTTTGACTTGGTAGTCGTACAGGATGGGGGCACCGGCGTCGTCGCGGGGGAAGATGGTCATCGCCTTGTCTGCTGCGGCGTCTGCGCCCAGAGCTGCGACCTCGTCCTCGATGGTGGCCGCATCCGGGCTTTTGCTGGCGATGAACTCCCGGGCGACGTTGGGGTTGGCGGGCCAAGTTCCCAGCAGGGCCTCGGTGAAGGTGAGCCTGACTTTGATGGTTTTCATTGTGGTATATCCTCCTTTTTGATCTCTTCTACGAGAAATTCATACTTGTGCTGTGTTCCGGCCCGGGTGCGGCAGAGGGCGCAACGGAAGCTGTTGACGGTCAGCCCCAGAGCCTTGGCACACTGTGCGCTGGTGCCGCTGGCCAGAACTTCCTCGGTGGCGGCATCGTAGACCGTGTACCAGCGCATCTCAAAGGCCCAGCGTCCGGTGCAGGGCCGCGTCGAGGCGGGCCATCTCCCGGTCGGGCAGGTGCCCCAGAAACCTCTGGAGGTCGCCTGCGTCGATGGTGCGGACCTGCCGGGTGATGGCAACGCTGGGAATGTTCAGCCCGGTCAGCAGAACGTTGTCGCAGTAGCCATCGCCCCGGGTCAGCTTGGTGGTGCTGGTGGTCAGCGGGATCACCGTGATGATCGGGCTGGTCTGGTTGATGACGTCGTTGCTGACGATCACCACCGGGCGGTCGCCCCGGATCAGCTTGGTGTCGGCCTCGCGGTGGGGTGTGTCGAGCAGCCAGTAAACGTCTCCGCGTCTCTTGTCAGAAAACATGGTAAATCCTCCTTTTCCATGCTCTTATGCGTCCTTGCGGTGCTTCCGGTACTCTGGCCGCTCGATGTGGCTGCGGCGGCGTCTGGACTCCCGCTCGATCTCGAGGCCCCGGCCGTAGGCGAGGCAGACGATGCCGCCGATGGCGAGGGCAACGCAGGCGGCGAGGTTGCTGCCCCATGCGCTGGCCGGAAGGGTGTTAAAGCCGTCGCCGCATCCGGCTGCGACGATCAGCAGGGCAATGCCTGCCGCGTAAAGGGTGAAGATCTTGGGTTTCATCGTGCGTCCTCCTGTTCGACATCCGGGAAAAAGTAATCTCCGATCTGCTGCCGGGGGATGCCAAGCAACCGGCAGACGGCGGTGATCTCGTCGGAGGTCCAAGGCATCACGCCCCGCATCCGGCGGCTGAGTGTCGGCTGGGCGATGCCGGTGGCCTGCGAGACCTCGTTGTCGTACAGCCCGCACTCCCGGAACCGCGTTCTCAGCTTCCAGAAGGGGCACTGCTTGAAGGTGCCTTGCGGTGCAGTGGTCGTCATGCTTAGCCCTCCTTCCTGCCGGGGTGCGGCCCGACCAGCAGCAGGCGGAAGGTCTCGCGGCCTTTGGGCGTGACCATCGTCTGGGTGCAGGTGATGCGCTTGCCGGTCTTGCCGTACTCCCTGAGTTGGAACAGCCCATCGTTGCTGGCGTCGATCGGCACCAGCTTGCCGCAGGGGTTCCGGGCGAGGTACTTCTTCTCGACCAGCCACCGCACGAAGGTCTGGCGCGGGATGCGCAGCTCGTCGGCGGTCTGGTAGAGGCCGGTGAGCTGGTTTGCGGCGACCTGCCGGTCGAAGAACTCCGCCTTGGGCTGCATGGTCTGCACAGTGGCCGTCAGGCGTTCGTTCTCGGCTGTGAGCCGGGCGTTCTTCTCCTGCTCGGCCTTGATCTGCTGGCAAAGCTGGATCATCGTGTCCGGGTTCAGAATCGCTTCCCGCAACGCTGCGGGCGTCATGTAGTGGCCGTTCCTGCGGATGCTGGGGAGCACCTCAGTGGCGACCCAGTCGGTGAACTTCTCGGCGGTCGGGAGCTTGCTGCTGAAGATCAGCCGGTAAAGGTCCGACTCCGGAATGAAGCTCATCTCGAGGGTCTTGCTGGGCGACTGCGGGTGGGGTACGTCGCGTTTCATGACGCGCCAGCAGTGCTTTGCAATGGCGTCACGCGGATTCGTGTAACCGAGGGCCTTTGCTGCGTCACTGGCGCAAAAAAGCACCTGTTCGCCGGTGTCCAATGTTCGGATGCTGCCGAACTCTGGATTGTTGAAAATTTGAATGTCAGTCATGGGTGTCCTCCGTTACTGTCGGTCCAGCAGGTAGTCGATGGAGCAGTGGAATAACTCGGCCATCCGCTCCAATTTCGACTGAGGGATGTTTCCGTGTGCCATCCAGTTGTAGATGGTCTTTCGAGAAACCCCGAGGGCCTCTGCAAATTCGCCAATCGTCAGACCCATGCGGCTGCGTTCAGCGTTGATATTCGGATAGGGCATCAGCCTGCCCTCCTTTCCTGAAGTCTGTGTTACTCGTTCCGGGTAACTGCGATTATTGTATACCCAAAATGAGTAATTGTAAAGTAAAAAATTACCCAAATCGAATATTGCACATTTGTGCAGATTGCTCGATTTGAATAATTTTGGTTGACTAATTACCCAAAGTGTGTAATATTATATACATAAAGTGAAAGGAGCGCAGCCATGAATAGACTTTCTGAGCTTCGGGCCGAAAAAGGGATTACCATGAGAGACGCCGCTCGTCTCTTGGGAATGCCGTATACCACCTATGTGAACTACGAGAAGGGAACGCGTGAACCTAACTCGGAAACGCTGATTGCTCTGGCGAATTTCTACCAGACCTCAGTGGACTATCTGATCGGCAAAAGCGAAGCACGGGCTGAACCCAAAAAGCCCACCATCCCTCCGGGCTTCATGCCGCCGCCGAAGATGAAGAAGGTGCCCTTGATCGGTGCCATCGCCTGCGGCGACCCGATCACAGCCCTCCAGAACCGGGAAGGGGATGTGAACGCCCCGGAGGATATGCGGTGCGACTTCGCGCTGAAGTGCCACGGCGACAGCATGATCGGGGCGGGCATCCACGACGGCGATGTGGTCTATATCCGGATTCAGCCCGAGGTGGAGAACGGCGAGATCGCTGCGGTGCGGATCGGCGATGAAGCTACACTGAAGCGTGTGTACCTGCACTCCGACTACATCGAGCTTCGGCCAGAGAATCCTGCCTTTGAGTCCATCATCCGCCGCCGGGATGAAATGAACGACGTGCAGATCGAGGGCCGAGCCGTCGGCTGGTGGCATTGGGCCTGACCTTCCGGAGGCTGACAACGGCGTAACAAAAAATACGAAAATACCATAAATCCCTCACGCGCAAGCGTACAAGCGCGTTCTCGCGTGTGTATATTCTTATTTTCTTCTATTCAGGGTCAGGATAAGAGTTATCGTTGACATCGTATGTCAAGTTCCCCAAAACCCGCATGAACACTCAGTTTTTCCGTGTATACGAACGTTGCGCAGGTTTGTATGCACACTGAATGTTGCAACTGACTGGAAAATTGTTGCCGACCTGTGGCGTCGGCTGGCTTGTCCTGAAAATGAAAAAGGCCCAGCCGTGGGTTTGCGCGGTGGGCCGAAATGGAAATATTTGACAAATAAAAACGCCTCCGGTGTAACCAGCACCGAAGGCGTTCCATAGGCAGCTCGCTCGAAAGCGCGGCCACCCATGACTGACAAGGGTATTGTAGCACTTTCGGGCGGGCTTGACAAGGTGTATCTGTTTGATATATACTGACGGAGGTGCCATTATGGGCAGAAGAACGAATACGGCGATCTGGATGCCGAATCAGCGACGCTGGCAGATCAAAGTGCAAAAGAACGGGGAACGGAAGAGCTTCACCTCGACCAAGCCCGGACGCGCTGGCCAGCGTGAGGCCAACAAGAAGGCCGATGCGTGGCTGGACGAGGGCGTGGTAAACACCCGGGTTCTGGTCGAGGCGGTTTATCCGCAGTGGATCGGCGAGCTGAAGCTGACCACCAGCCGCTCCAACTGGGAGCCGGTCGAGAGCCGGTGGAAGGTCTGGATCAAGCCCACCATCGGGCGGAAGCGGGTCGAAGACCTGAATGAAGCCCTGCTGCAGTCGGCGGTGAACCGTGGGTACTCGGGCGGTCTGAGCCGGAAATACCTGCGTTCCATGTGTGCCGACCTCCGGGCCTTCTGCAAGTGGATGCGGCTGAGTAAGATGTCCACGCTGTATCCGGAATCGCTACACGTTCCGAAAGGCGCGAGAGCCAAAGAAAAGAGCATCTTGCAGCCGGAAGACCTGAAAAAGCTCTTTGCCATTGACACCACCCTTTGGCGTGGGGCCGTTGTGCCTGACCCGTACATCAACGCCTACCGGTTCAGCGCGGTCACTGGAATGCGCCCAGGCGAGATGATCGGTCTGCGCTGGAAGGACGTCAAAGGCTCTGTCGTGCAGATCCACCGGGCCATCAATTCCAGGGGCGAAGAGACGCGGGGCAAAAACGACAACGCGCTCCGGGCGGTGCAGCTGACGCCGACCGCCGAGGAAATACTTGCCGCGCAGCGTCTGCTGACCGGCGATATGGAGTCGGTGTTCGGCATCAATTCGGAGAATACCTACCGGCATTGCTGGAAACGCTACTGCGACGCCAACGGCCTGACCTATGTGCCGCCCTATAATCTGCGGCACACTTTCGTGTCCATGGCTAAGACCCTCCCGGAGGGCGCAGTGAAGCCGCTGGTCGGTCATTCCCGCCAGATGGACACCTACGGGGTCTATGCGCACCTGATCGAGGGCGAGGAAAAAGAGACCACTGCGGCTCTCGAATCTGTGCTCCAGAAAGTTCTTCAGTAACCCACTTTAGTAACCCACTTTTAGAAATCAGGGCTTATTTTGAGATATCACAACTGAATACGAAAGCTCAAAATCAAGCGATGCTTTGCAGATTTGATAAAATAAAAGTACGATGCGACGTGGAATTTTCGGGTTCGAGTCCCGTATCCTGCTCCACAATGAATCCGCGTCGTGTTGCGATGCGGATTTTATATTAGTTCCTTGATATCAAGTTTTCTGCCATTGATTATGTATGGTTGGCGAAACCGGTATTATCTGTTTTATAATATTGAAAACTACAAAAGCCGAAAACTACAAAAAGCCAAAGATTATCTTTGGCTTTTTGTAGTTTCTAGGGGTTCAGAACGAGTTGGCCTGTAAAAAGTATGAGGTGCATCAATGTCACTTTTTGGTAAAAAAGAAAAAGAAGAAATTGTGCGACTTGAGGAAAAGGTTCGGACGCTGTTAGTTGCAAACGAGGAACTTGCAGCAAAAATTCCGGATGAAGTTCATACATTAGATGGTATCAAGC
>CAVKZS010000084.1:9009-24103 GCA_963660925.1 Eubacterium sp. CAG:38
ATCAAGCGGGAGCTGTCTGAAGCTCAGGAGTTGTTGGAAGCTTGTAAGCAAAAGCGTTGTGAGGTTCAAAAAGAAACGACAGAAGCACAGCAAAAACTTGCCGCTTTGGAAAGCTTGATAATTAACAAAGAGGAAGCGGTTGAAATCCAGAGTTTTGGGCTTTACACCCCACGCTATTCATTTATGCACTCTGATGAATACCGTACAAAATTACTCGAAATTCGTGCGCGCCAAAAAGAGATGATCACGAATAAAACTGCAATTTCTGCCAATACTTCGTGGACCGTAAGCGGTAGTGAGGCAAAAGGCAAGAAAATGATTGCAGATATGAAAAAGTTTTGCTAAGGGCGTTCAATGCAGAATGCGATGATGTTATTGAACACGTGACATATAGCAATATTGAACGCTCCGAAAAGCGGATGACTTCCTCTAAAGAAGCGATTTCAAAGCTTGGTACGATTATGGATTTGGCAATTACGCCGCAATACTATAAGCTAAAGTTAGAAGAATTGTACCTTGCGTTTGAATATGCACAGAAAAAACAGGAAGAGAAGGAAGCTCAGCGTGAAGCACGCGCGGAGATGAGGGAAGCTGCTAAACTTGCTCGTGAGATCGAAGAAGCGCGTAAGAAGCTCGAAAAGGAACAGTCACACTACAAAAATGCACTTAAAACGATTAATGCACAGTTGGAAACGGCTTCTGATGCGGATCGTGCGGCAATTGAAGAAAAGAAAGAGCAACTTGAAACGCAGCTTCAAAAAATTGATAAAGAGTTCGCAGATGTAGATTATAGAGAAGCTAACCAAAAAGCTGGATATGTCTATGTTATTTCCAATATTGGTGCGTTCGGGGAAAATGTCTATAAAATTGGTATGACACGGCGGCTTGATCCACAAGATCGTGTGGATGAATTGGGTGATGCTTCGGTTCCGTTTAATTTTGACGTTCACGCTATGATTTTCTCTAATGATGCACCCAAACTTGAGGCTGCGTTACATAATGCGTTTGCTGACAGAAAGTTGAATTTTGTAAATCAGAGACGTGAATTTTTCCGAGTGTCTTTGGACGAAATTAAGAAAGTCGTTAAAGAAAATTATGACAAGTCCGTTGAATTTGTAGAGTTTGCACCTGCGGAACAGTACAGAGAGTCTTTGCTAATGAAAGAACAGGCGCAAAAACAGGCGGGCAAGAACTAATTCAAATGAATCACCACGTTGTGACAATAAATAAGAGATAAATTGAGTGTTGTAGGTTGATTCACAAAAGGCACGCTGATTCGTTGTGAATCTGCGCGCCTTTCTTGATTTTTGAATGCAAACCGTAAGGTGTTGCAATTTACAGCAAAATCGCGTATAATGTAGGTGAGGATAGCGATATCCGGCCGGTCATCACGGCTAGAATATGATGAACGTGTATGTTTCACTTCCGCAAGCGACGGGGTGCTGCAAAGCGTAGAATATCGCTTACTTGTAAGACGGGATTTGCTGAAAGGCATTTCTCGTCTTTTGTTTTGAGGATGTAGACTATGAAGCTCGTTACCATTCGTGCCGATCTGCTGTCATTGTACGGGAAGGATAAAGAGGTGCTCCAAAAGTCCGGCAGACCGTATGTGGTTGTGTTGCGGCTGAAATACAAAGAGCGAAACCATGATTTTGCAGTACCGATTCGTTCCAATATCCCGGCAGCTGCACCGAAAGAGCAATACTTTGCTCTGCCGCCTCGTCCAACGACACGGCCACGCAACAGGCACGGATTACACTACATCAAAATGTTTCCCATCACGAAGGAATATCAGGTGCGTTATCGCATAGACGGCAACGAATTTGCAACGTTGATCCAACAGATCATCGACAAAAATACAAAACAGATCGTGTTGGAGTGTCAACGATACCTCGATGACTATGCGGCAGGGAAACATCCGCAATTTTCGACGGACATTGATTTTCTATTGACCGTATTGCATCCGCAGAACATCGACGAAACCAAAACCTGAATTTGCGAAAGGACACTTTATGATATTTGTACCTCTGCTGCATTATTTTCAGTGCAAAAACAGTTACAGCGGAAACGAAGAGGGAATGCGGTATCTGCTGACCCCCGGCAAGCGGAAGGTGCCCGACCCGGCAGGCGGGGAAGGGGCAGAGAAGGAAGAGAGCATCCTGACCGTGGACGTCTGGCCCGGGCCGTGGACGGTGGACAAGACCGACCCGTCCCTCCGCCGGAGAGAGGTCTACCCACTGAGCGACGAAGGCCGGAAGGCGGCAGCGGACTATCTGGCCGCGTCCTACGAGGCCGAGACGGATTTCTGGAAGAATCGGCCCTCCATTCTGGACTGCGACCCATGGACGCCGCCCGCGCCGGAAGAAACCGAAACCACCTGATGAAATTTCGAGGATTTGCATGATCTACCGTTTAAAAGAACTCCAAGGCGATACCATCCCGGTGCCGCAGCTGGTCTTTTCCAAGCTGGGCGTCGCGGAGGAATACAACGTCCGGGTGGCCCTGTATGTGCTGGCGACCGGCATCACTGACCCGGACAAGATCTGCGCCGACCTCAAGCTCCGCAGCCGCATTTCGGCCGAGAGTGCGTTGGCGTTCTGGGCGGGTGCCGGGCTGCTGGAACGGTACGAGGAAAACGCCGCGCCGGGCAGCGAACCCAGCGCACCGGCCCCGATGTCGTGGGAAGAGATCGTGGCGGCATCCCGCACCGACCCGATGATCTCCAGCCTCATCAGCTGTGCACAGGACAGCTTCGCCCGGGCGTTGACCCGCCGGGAGATGGAAAAGCTGGTCAACTTCTACATTCAGGACGGCTTTGCACCCGAGACGGTCATGCTCTGCGTGGCCTATGTTGCCAGCCGGGGCAAGCGTACCATGGCGTCGGTGGATCACGAGCTGAAAGTCTGGCGCACCGAAGGCGTCGAAACCGGCGAACAGGCCGACGAGCACCTCAAGCTGCTGGCCCTCCGCGCCGAGCGGGAAAAATACGTCAGCGGTCTGCTGGGCATTCCGGAGGACGAGCTGACCCTCGGCGGCCGGAAAGCCATTGCGCGCTGGTACGAGGTTTACGGCTACGACGACGCCATGGTGCAGGAAGTGGCGGTGCAGGCCGGGCCGAAGCGCGACCTGTGGTACTGGAACAGCATTCTCAAAACATGGAACGCCAAGGGCCTGCGGAACGTCCACGATGTCCGCGGGCCGGTGGCCAGCGTGGGTGCCAGCCGAAACATCCGGGTGGACCGCGAGGCACCCAGCGGAAACGATTTCCTCAAGAACACCTCGCTGACCGCATCCCTCAACCGTTTGAAGAAGAAAACCACGCCGTGATTCCGACGGCCCGATTTGTGAGGTTTCGCTATGCGTACCAAGAATGAACTCTATCAGGAAGCCCTGCGCACCGTCGCCGCCCGGCGGCAGATGGCCCGTGCCCGGGCCGAGGACGCCCGTGCCGAAGCAGAAGCGGCCATTCCCGCCCTGCGTCACGCCGAGGATGAGGTGCGGGTGCGGGGCATCCGCTGCGCACTGGCCGGTGCGTCCGGTAGTGACCGCACCGCCGCCAATGCCGCACTCAGCGAGGCAAAACAGAAGCTGACCGCTCTGCTGGCGGCCAGCGGACGGCCTGCCGACGCCTTGGAGCCGCGCTTTGCCTGCAAGCTCTGTCAGGATACCGGCGTGGTGGATGGCCGCACCTGCAGCTGCGTCCACAAGGTGATGCAGCAGCTCCGCCGGGCCGAGATCGAAGGGCTGTCCAGCCTGTCCATTTCCAGCTTTGATACCATGAAGCTGGACTATTATCCCAATGTGGTGGATTCCGGCAGCGGCATCAACATCCGTACTTACATGGGCCAGCTGCTCGCCGGGCTAAAAGAGTACGCCGAGGACTTTTCGCCCGCCGAAAACGAGAGCCTGATGCTCATCGGCAACGCGGGCCTCGGCAAAACCCACGCGGCCCTTGCCATTGCAGGCATCGTGCTGAGCAAGGACTACGACGTGATCTATGTGTCCTGCCCGGACTTCTTCAACAAAATCGAAGCGGCCCGGTACGACACCAATTCCGATGCCGAGGCCCTGCTTCAGACGGCCACCAACGCCGACCTGCTCATCCTCGACGATCTGGGGACGGAGTTCGTCACGCCCTATTTCATCACCACCTTTTACAGCTTGCTCAACAACCGGCTCGGCGCAAAGCTGCCGACCATCATCACCACCAATATCACCGATGGCTCACTGCTGGAAAAACGCTACACCGAGAAAATTTCCAGCCGGCTGTCGTCTTTTGTTCCATTCAACTTTGTCGGCCACGACATCCGCGCCCTGAAAGCGGAAGAGTGACCCGTTTCCCTAAACACAGGAGGTGTTTC
Source organism: Eubacterium sp. CAG:38 (assembly GCA_963660925.1). Classification (GTDB taxonomy): domain Bacteria; phylum Bacillota; class Clostridia; order Oscillospirales; family Ruminococcaceae; genus Faecalibacterium. Next base: position 13,371 of record CAVKZS010000084.1, read on the forward strand.
CAATGCCCGGCGATCTGCACAATCATTCGACCTGTTCCGATGGCTCGGTACCCATCCACCGCCTGCCGCTGATGGCGGCGCGGGTGGGGCTGGACACCATGGCCATCTCGGACCACGATACCCTTTTGAGTGTTCAATACTGCTATGACCATCCGACGCAGGACGGCGTGAAGCTGATCCCGGCCACCGAGCTGACCGGCTACGACTACGAACGGCAGCACCGGGTGCATCTGCTGACCTTCTGGCCCGACCCGGAAAGCCCGGAGTTGAAAGCCCACTGCGACATTATGCGCCAGCGGCGGAATGAGTGCGCACTGCAGAGTGCGAAAGAGCTGGAAGCCATTTATCCGCAGTTCCGCACCGAGCAGGCGTTGGAGTACGCCAAGGACAGCGGTGTGCTGTTCAAAACGGGCATCATGGAGGCGTTGCATCAGCTGGGGCTGTGCGACGGCATCTATACCGACCTGTACCACAAGCTCTTCGGCTGGAATCCGCGGGGCATCGTGCTCCACTCGCCGGAATACCCGCCGGTGCAGGAAGTACTGGCAACGGCCAAAGCCGCCGGTGCAGTGGTCGTTTTTGCGCACCCGACGGTCTACAAGAGTATGCCGCTGGTGCGGGAACTGGTAAAAGAGGGGATGATCGACGGCATTGAGGTCGATCACCCGAGCAACAGCCCGGAGGACCGCGCTGAGTGCATTGCCCTCTGCGAGCAGTACGGGCTGATCCACACCGGCGGCACCGACTTTCACGGGGCCAACCATACCCATCCGCATCCGGTGGGTACCTGCATTACCCCGGACGACCAGATCGCCCGGATCGAAGAGCTTGCACACAAACGGAAAGCTGGGCGGTAAGGCGGCCGGGGAGCTTTTCCCGCAAATGGAGTGAGGAACCCGCGGTTCCTCCCCACTGCCTGCGGCAGCGTGGCCCCTCTTCCCCGGACATTTGCTTGGAAAACTCCCCGGCCGCCCAAAACTGCCTAAATTGACCTTTTCAGTAGGTTGATGTATAATAAAAAGACAAGGCCCGGTCAGGCCGAGTGAAAAAAGAGAGGAAGTATACGATTATGAGCAAAGCGTTCAGCTATCCCAATAAAGGCACCTGCTCCAAGGAAACCCACATCGTCCTGAACGACGACCACACCATCGAGTCCATTGAGGTCGTCGGCGGCTGCAACGGCAACCTGAAGGGCATCAGCCGTCTGCTCAAGGGCATGAAGGCCGAGGATGCCATCGCCCGGATGGAGGGCACCACCTGCGGCCCCCGCCCCACCAGCTGCCCCGACCAGATCGCACAGAACCTCAAGAAGGCTCTGGCAGAGATGTAAGTTTTACCGCAAAAAAGCCGTCCGCTTCTGCACAACGTGCAGAGTCGGGCGGCTTTTTTGCGTGCGTCTGACACAAACTCCTGATTTTTTCTCCTCCATTGGGGCTATACTTCTGCTGTATGCAAAATGAATCAGCAAGGAGCAGAACGAATGAGCATTTGGGAAGCGTTCGGGATCGGAAAATACAAGGGCTTTTCCCGCGAGGCGGGGCAATTGCTGGAAAAAGCGGTCCAGCTGGCGGGCGGGCTGGGCTGCCGGAAAGCGGACACCGGCCACTTACTGCTGGCTATGCTGCAGACGAACGAAGGCCCGGCGGCGCGGTTTCTGGCCCAGCGGAACATCTCCGAGCTGGAAGTGCGGCGGCAGGTATCCGAAAACCGCACCGGCCCAGCGGTCAAACTGGAAAAGAACGCGCTGGCTCCTGACTTGCGCCGGGCCATGGACTATGCCATTATCGGGGCGCAGAATGCCCGTCTGCCGAAAGCCGAGCCGGAACACCTGCTCTGCGCGATTTTAGAAGATGCCGACTGCACGGCTGGTATCCTGCTGGCTTCCATGGGCGTGCCGCTGACCGACGCGGTGCGGGAGTGCCGCCAGCTGTCGGGGCAGTTCATCCTGCCGCTGCAGCCCCGGGCGTCGTCGGCCATGCCGCGGGGGAGCCGGGCCAGCGACAAATACTGCCGCGACCTGACCCGCCGGGCCGCGGACGGCGAGCTGGACCCGGTGTTCTGCCGGGAAAAAGAGCTGGACCGGATGGTGGAGATCCTCTGCCGCCGCCAGAAGAACAACCCCTGTCTGGTGGGCGAACCCGGCGTCGGCAAGACGGCACTGGCCGAGGGGCTGGCCCAGCGGATTGCCGACAAACAGGTGCCCCGGATGCTGTTGGGGCGGCGGCTCCTTGCTCTGGATATGGCGAGCCTCGTGGCTGGCACCAAATACCGGGGTGACTTTGAGGAACGGTTCAAGAACCTGCTCGAAGAGCTGGTGCGGGATGGCAGTGCGATCCTGTTCGTGGACGAATTTCACACCATCGTGGGGGCAGGCGCAGCCGAAGGAGCCATTGACGCGGCCAGTATCCTGAAACCGGTTCTGGCGCGGGGCGAGCTGCAGCTCATCGGCGCGACCACCAATCAGGAATTCCGCACCCACATCCAGAAGGACGCTGCGCTGGAACGCCGGTTCGGAAAAGTCCAGATCGAAGAGCCGACGCCCGCGCAGGCGACGGCCATCTTGGAAGGGCTGGCACCCCGGTACGAGCGGTATCATGGTGTCCGTCTGCCGCAGGAGACGCTGCGGGAGGCCGTGGAGCTGTCGGTGCGGTATCTGCCGGGCCGCTGCCTGCCGGACAAGGCCATCGACCTTGTGGACGAAGCCTGCGCCGCCGCGCGCATCCGGGCCGAACGGGAAGGAAAGAGCACACCCCTCCTGACCCGGGCTGAGATCGCCCGGGTGGTGGCGCAGGCCAGCGGCGTTCCGGCGGAGCGGGTGGGCGAAAAGGAGCGGGAGCGTCTGGACCGGCTAGAAGAGCGGCTCAATCAGGAGATCGTGGGCCAGAGCCGGGCGGTGGCCGCCGTCGCCGGGGCCATCCGCCGCAGCCGCACCGGGCTGGGCGAACCGGGGCGACCCATCGGGGCTATGCTCTTTCTGGGGCCGACCGGTGTGGGCAAAACGGCCCTCGCCAAGGCGTTGGCATCCAGTTGGTTCGGCAGCGAAAAAGCTCTGCTCAAATTCGATATGTCGGAGTATCAGGAACAGCACACCGTGGCCCGGCTTCTGGGGGCACCTCCGGGTTATCTCGGCCACGACGAGGGCGGGCAGCTGACCGAGGCCGTCCGCCGCCGCCCGTACAGCGTCGTGCTGTTTGACGAGATCGAGAAAGCCCACCCGGACATCCAGAATGTCCTGCTCCAGATGCTGGAAGACGGCGAACTGACCGACTCCATGGGGCGGAAAGCAGATTTCCGGAACACCATCGTGCTGCTGACCTCCAACCTCGGTGCGCGGTATCTTGCCGGGCAGAGTGCCCCACTGGGCTTTGCGGCCGGGGCCGAGGCCGCTTTTGAAAAGCAGTCGGTGCAGGCCATTGAGGAAGCGAAAAAGTGGTTCCGGCCTGAGTTGGTGGGCCGGCTGGACGAGATGATCGTGTTCCGCCCCCTCTCCACCGAAAATCTCAGCACCATCGCCGAAAAACTGCTCTTCCAGCTGGAAGAGCGGGCGGCGCGGAACGGCTATACCTTGACCCACACCGCCCGGGTCGGGCCTGCGCTGGCAGCAAAAGCCCATTCGCCCTACGGCGCGCGGGAACTGCGGCGGCAGGTGGACCGGGCCGTGGAGCAGGCGTTGGCCAACGAGATCGCTTCCGGCACCGCCCATGCAGGCCAGCACTGGACGGCGGACTGCACCGCCGACGGCAGTGTGACCCTCTCCCAGAACGAACCCGCCGCCATCGGCTGAGACAGAAACCCGGAAAATTGATAGTCCGAAAGCGGAAAACTGCTATCCTGCCGCCGGGAACCGTGGTATACTGGAACAAAAAACGAGAAGGGATGTTATACCATGGAAACCGGAAAGACTGTCAAATTTTCGCCCGATGCCCCGCAGCGTGTTGTGGTCAAGGGCTACGACTGGGGCAAAGGCCTCTGCACCGCCATCCTCACGCTGGAAGAACCTGCCGCACCCGAGGCTGTGAACGCCGGAATCTTTGAGCAGGTCATCGAAGAGCGGGAGAGCTTCGACTGGGCGACCTTCAAGCCTGAACACATTGTGGTCCGGGTGCCCCGCACCGTGCTGGATGCCTATGTCTGCGGCCCGGACGGAACGCGCAGCACGCAGCCGGATCGCTATGTCCGGGTGGAGTTTGCCTGCACCCCGGCCACGACGCCGGCCTGTTTCGATATGCTCAAGCAGCGGAGCAGCTGGTGCGACCCGTATCATCTGATCTATACGGTAAACGGCCAGACTTTTGCGCCGCCGGTGGATCTGGCCCACGCAAAGCTGCCCCAGCTGGAAAAATTCTGCATGGGACAGAGCTTTACCGGCAGCGATGGCCGCACCCTGAAATATGCCTATTACGAGCCGGAAGAAGCCAAGGCTGCCCCGGAACAGAAACTGTCGCTGGTCATCTGGCTCCACGGCGCAGGCGAGGGCGGCACCAACACCATCCTGCCTTTGATGGGCAACAAGGCGACGGCTCTTGCAAGCCCGGAATTCCAGCAGGCCATGGGCGGCGCGGCTTACCTGCTGACGCCCCAGACGAATGGCTTCTGGATGGAGTATGACGCTCCCGATACTTGGGCGCAGAACCCGGGCAAGCCCTCGGTGTATACCAAGACATTGAAAGAACTGATCGACGCATTTCTGGCCGCGCACTCGGCGGTGGATGCCGACCGGATCGTTCTCTGCGGCTGCTCCAACGGCGGCTATATGTCCCTGAACATGGCAATGCAGTACCCGGAGCTGTTCGCGGCGGTGGTGCCGATCTGCGAGGCCTATCGGGATGCCGGCATCTCGGATGAAGAGCTGGCGCGGGTCAAGAATCTGCCCCTCTGGTTCGTTTATGCCAAGAACGACGATGTGGTGGTTCCCGAACAATACGAGAAGCCCACCATCGCCCGGCTGCGTGCCATGGGCGCAAACCTGCACGTCAGCGAATTTGAGGATGTGCACGATCTATATGGGATGATCGACCCGCAAACCGGTGCCCCGTGGCAGTTCTCAGGCCATTGGAGCTGGGTCTATTTCTTCAACAATGAGTGCGTCGATCCGGCCACCGGGGAACACATCTGGAGTTGGATGGGCCGTCAGAAACGCTGAACGCGAAATTTGCCTCTTGCAATTGGGCGCAGATTCCACTATCATGGAGGAAAGGAAAATCCCACAGGAGGAAGCGGAATGCGCTATCTGTTTTTGTTGAACCCCACCGCCGGAAAAGCGGACTGTACCGGGGAATTGACCCCGAAGATCAAGGCCGCTGCCGCGCGTGCCGGTGTGCCGGAGGAAATGCTGTCCATCCACTGCACCGAGTTCGCGGGCCACGCCCGGGAGCTGGCCCATGCCGCCGCCGAAGCTGCGGAAGCGGCAGGGGAGGAGCTGCGGATCTTCACGGCCGGCGGTGACGGGACGTTCAACGAAGCGTTGACCGGAGCCTACGGCTTTGCGAGTGCAGCGGTGGGTTGTCTGCCCTTCGGCAGCGGCAACGACTTCCTCCGTACTTACGGCACCCGGGACGAGTTTCTGGATCTTGATGCGCAGTTCGCAGGCGGCACGGCGGTCATCGACCTGATGCAGACCAACCTCGGCCTCTCGGCGACCATCTGCGCGGCCGGTCTGGACGCACAGGTGGCCTACGGCATCCCGAAGTTCCGGCGCATCCCCTTCTGCGGCGGCGAGGTGTCCTATCTGCTCTCCATCGTGGAGCAGCTCTGCGGGCACATCGGGCGGAAAGTCCGGTATACCATCGACGGCGAAACACTGGAAGTAGATTGTCTGATGTGCGCCATCTGCAATGGCAGGGCCTACGGCGGAGGATTTCTGGCCGGCCCTGAGGCCCAGCCCGACGACGGCTGGCTGGATGTGTTCATCATCCGGAAGGTCAGCCGCCTGACCATCGCAAAGCTGCTGGGAATGTACAAGAGCGGCAAGCATTTCGTGAATGGTGCATTGGTGGAAGCGGCAAAGCCCTATTTCATTTACCGCCGGGCAAAGCAGGTCACGTTAAGCCCCATCGACGGCCGCGGCCCGATCATTGCCACGGCCGACGGCGAGTGCGCCCCCTGTGAGCGGGTGGAAGCCGCGGTCCAGCCGGGCGCAGGGCGGGTGGTTCTGCCAAAACCGGTGTATGAGCGGTTCGCAGCGGCACGGAGCCTCCGATAAAAGAACGAAAAACACAGCATTCCCCATCCGGGAAAGGCCAAAACGCCTCCGGACGGGGAATTTCTTTTGCGTAGAAAAGAAATAAAGAATTGCGTTGACAGGATGAAAATTGAGATGTAACAAATTCTTCATAAAAAAATGCCTAAAAGGTCTTGATTTTTCGGGGCAAGATGAGTACAATACACTTAGCACTCAGGAACACGGAGTGCTAAAGAACCCGGCGGAAGTGGATAGGCTTCCCGGGCGGTCAAAAAGTTTTAGATTAAATTTATTATAGGAGGGCAAGAACTATGAAGATCATTCCTCTTGCAGACCGTGTTGTTATCAAGACTGTTGAGGCCGAGGAGACCACCAAGAGCGGCATCATCCTGACTGGCAGTGCCAAGGAGAAGCCGCAGGTGGCGGAAGTTGTCGCCGTCGGCCCCGGCGGTGTCGTGGACGGCAAGGAAGTCAAGATGACCGTGAAGGTGGGCGACAAGGTCCTCACCAGCAAGTACTCCGGCACCGAAGTCAAGGTGGACGGCGAAGAGTGCACCATCGTCCGTCAGGGCGACATTCTGGCCGTCGTGGAAGACTGAGCGGTTTCCCTCTGAACAAAATAAAGCAGGCTGAACAAGCCTTTTGAAGGAGCGATTGGATTATGGCAAAACAGATTAAGCAGGGCGAAGAGGCTCGCAAGGCACTCTGCGCCGGTATTGATACCCTCGCAAACACCGTTAAGATCACCCTCGGACCCAAGGGCCGCAATGTGGTGCTGAGCAAGAAATTCGGCGCACCCGTCATCACCAACGACGGCGTGACCATTGCCAAGGAGATCGAGCTGAAGGACGAGTTCGAGAACATGGGCGCACAGCTGGTGCGTGAGGTCGCAACCAAGACCAACGACGCCGCAGGCGACGGCACCACCACTGCAACCGTTCTGGCACAGGCCATGGTCACCGAGGGCATGAAGAACGTCACCGCCGGTGCAAACCCGATGGACATCCGCCGCGGCATGAGCAAGGCCGTCAACAAGGCCGTTGAGACCATCAAGGCACACAGCCAGAAGGTCAAGGATGCCAACGACATCGCTCGTGTCGGCACCATCTCTGCAGGCGACCCCGAGATCGGCCGTCTGATCGCAGAGGCAATGGAGAAGGTCACTTCCGATGGCGTCATCACCATCGAGGAGAACAAGACCACTGCTGAGACCTACAACGAGATCGTCGAAGGTATGCAGTTCGACCGCGGCTACCTGACCCCGTATATGGTCACCGATACCGAGAAGATGGAGGCTGTCCTCGACGACGCCGCTGTCCTGATCACCGATAAGAAGATCAGCGTCATTCAGGATCTGCTGCCCCTGCTGGAGCAGGTCGTCCAGAACGGCATGAAGCTGCTGATCATTGCCGAGGACATCGAGGGCGAGGCTCTGTCCACTCTGATCGTCAACCGTCTGCGCGGCACCTTCACCGTGGTGGCTGTCAAGGCTCCCGGCTTCGGCGACCGCCGCAAGGAGATGCTGCAGGATATCGCAACCCTGACCGGCGGCACCGTGATCTCTTCCGATCTGGGCTATGAACTGAAGGACGCAACCCTGCAGATGCTGGGCCACGCTCGTCAGGTCAAGGTCACCAAGGAGAACACCACCATCGTCGGCGGCGCAGGCGACAAGGAAGCCATCCATGCCCGCGTTGGCCAGATCCGCAACCAGATCGAGGCTGCTACCAGCGACTTCGACCGTGAGAAGCTGCAGGAGCGTCTGGCAAAGCTGGCCGGCGGCGTGGCTGTCATCAAGGTCGGTGCTGCGACCGAAGTTGAGATGAAGGACAAGAAGCTCCGCATCGAGGATGCTCTGAACGCAACCAAGGCTGCTGTTCAGGAAGGTGTCGTCGCTGGCGGCGGCACCGCTCCCATCAACGCCATCCCCGCTGTCCGCGAGCTGTGCGACACGCTGGAAGGCGACGAGCGCACCGGTGCAAAGATCGTCCTGAAAGCTCTGGAAGCTCCTCTGCGCCAGATCGCCAAGAACGCTGGTTTGGAAGGCAGCGTCATCATCGACAAGATCATCTCTGCCAACAAGCCCAACTACGGCTTTGACGCTCAGAATGAGGTCTATGTGGACGATATGATCGCAGCCGGCATCGTTGACCCGACCAAGGTCACCCGCTCCGCTCTGGAGAACGCTGCATCCGTCGCTGAGATGGTCCTGACCACCGAGAGCCTCGTTGCAGACCTGCCGGAACCCCCGGCACCCGCTGCACCTGCCGGTGATATGGGCGGCATGGGCGGTATGTACTAAGCCGCAGTCCCGCGAGCCAAGCAATACTGTTAAATACCTTTTCAGAGGCAGAACCTTTCCGGAGGCTCTGCCTCTTTTTTGTGCAAAATTTGACACCGGGCGAAACTGTGATATCATTAGAACAACTCTTATTTCATCAAACACAGCAGGGCGAAACCGCCCTTGCGGAAAGAATGCGCTATGGATATCAAAAAGTTTACCGCCTACCGCGAGAAAGTTGTCGGCAGCTGCGGGCGGGTCATCCTCGGCAAAGAGGACGCCATCGAGAAAATTTTAGTCTCCTTCCTCTGCGGAGGCCATGTTTTGCTGGAAGACAAACCCGGCACCGGCAAGACCATGCTGCTGCGTGCCTTTGCCCGGACGGTGGGCGGCGATTTCAAGCGGGTGCAGTTCACGCCCGACCTGCTGCCGTCCGACCTGACCGGCATCAACTTCTACAACCAGAAAACCGGCGAGTTCGAGTTCCGGCCCGGGCCGCTCTTTACGAATTTTGTGCTGGCGGATGAGATCAACCGCGCCACGCCCCGCACCCAGTCAGCCCTGCTGGAAGCCATGGAAGAAAAACAGATCACCGTGGACGGCGTGACCAGCCGTCTGGCCGAGCCGTTCATGGTATTGGCTACCCAGAACCCGCTGGAATCCTTCGGTACCTTCCCGCTGCCGGACGCTCAGATGGACCGCTTCTTCATGCGACTGTCGCTGGGCTACATGACCCGGGAGCAGGAAATGAAAGTCCTTGGCCGGCCATCGGCGCAGACCGTCCTGAGCGAATTGCAGACCGTCGTCACGCCCGAGGAAACGGCTTACGTCCGGTCGGCGTACCGGGAGGTGAAGGTCTCGGACGATGTGAAGAACTATCTGATGGACATTGTGGAAGCCACCCGCAGCCAGAGCGGATTTCTGAGCGGCGTGTCCACCCGCGGTGCGCTGGCGTTGTATCAGGCGGCACAGGCCTATGCTGCACTGCAGGGCCGGGAATATGTTATCCCGGAGGACGTCAAGGGGCTTGCCCCGGCCGTGCTCTGCCACCGCATTTCGCTGGGCAGCAGCATGAACGCGGAGGCGTCGATGCAGCGGATGCACAAGCTGCTCCAGACCATCCCCGTGCCGTTGGAGAACGTCCAATGACCATCCTGATCTTTGTCCTGCTGTTGCTGGCAGCAGGCTTCGGGTTGGAACGCTGGCAGGAAAAGCACGGCCTTGAGGATGTGGAAGGCCAACTGATCCCGGAAGATTTTCTCGTGGAAGCGGGCGAACCGGTCCGGATTGAGCTTGTCCTGCGGAACACCGGGAAGCTGTTGAAACCTTTCGTGGGCGCACGTCTCCGTCTGAAACCGGAGTTCGTGCCGGACGGGGAGACGAACTCGTGGTTCGAGAAAGACCAGCTGGGCGCGGGCGGCACGGTGCGGTTCAAAACGTGGCTCCGGCCCCATCAGGAGGCAGTCTGCGCCGTGAATGTCCGGATCGAACGGCGGGGCCGCTATGTCCTCGAGCCGCTTCGGGTCGTGGTGGGCGACTTCCTCGGCCTGAAAGAGCAGGTACGGCAGGAGCGCGGTTTCCATGAGCTGATCGTGCCCCCGAAAGAGTGCGAGATGCCGGCCGTAGAAGCGGCTATCGGCGGCGTGCTGGGAAGCCTGTCGGTCAACCGCTATCTCTACGAAGACCCCATCCTGACCGCCGGGTATCGCGAGTATACCAGCGGCGACCCAATGCGCTCCATCTCGTGGAAGCAGAGTGCACGCGGGCGGGGTCTGATGGTGAAAAAGTTTGATTACACGACGGAACCGCGGGTAGTCGTGCTGGTTCATGCGGACGATGCCGACGGGCAGACCGAAGCCGTGGAAATTTGCTACTCCATGGCACGGACGGCCTGCCGGATGCTGGAAGACAAGGCCATTTCCTACCGCTTTGTGGTGAACACCTCGTTTGATCTGCTGATGAACACGGCCTTTGCGGACAGCAATTGGAACGCCCCGCTGGAAGCACCGCAGGGCTACGGGCCGGAGCACTTCCGCCGGGTGCTGGAAATGCTGGGCCGTGCCAACGGCCAGCCCGCCCGGAGCTGTGAAGCGTTCTTTGCGAAATACCTGAAACCACAGGAACAGCAGAGCCTCATTATTCTGACCAATCGTCCGGAAGAAGTGCGGGCGGCATTGCCGCCGCTGCCGGGGATCGAGCCGCTGATTTTAACTCCGGAGACCTGCTAATAAAAGTCAAGGGGTGATTTGAGAAAAATTCTAAAATCCGAGC
>CAVKZS010000085.1:0-6732 GCA_963660925.1 Eubacterium sp. CAG:38
CTGCCCGGCCAGTTCGACCAGCGCGCCGACTCTGCCGCCGAGTGCATCCAGCTCATCAGTCAGGGCGAGCGTCCGTTGGTGCGTTCTGCCCGGGTCTACTTGCTGGAAGGCAAGCTGAGCGACGAGCAGGTGGCCGAGATCAAGAAATACGTCATTAACCCGGTGGAGGCCCGCGAAGCTTCGCTGGAGACCAAGGCGACCCTGAAGATGGAGTACGCTGTCCCCACCGCCGTGGCCGTACTGGATGGCTTCAATGAGCTGGACGAAGAGGGCCTGAAGCAGTTCATCGCCGACAAGGGTCTGGCCATGGATCTGGGGGACATCAAGTTCTGTCAGGAGTATTTCCGCTCTGAGCAGCGTGACCCCACCATTACCGAGATCAAGATGATCGACACCTACTGGTCCGATCACTGCCGCCACACCACCTTCGGCACCATTCTGGACAATGTGCAGATCGACGACGAAGTGATTCAGGAAGCCTTCGACCGCTACATGACCATGCGGGAGGATCTGGGCCGCGCCAACAAGCCCCGCTGCATGATGGATCTTGCTACCATCGGCGCGAAAGAGCTGAAGAAGCAGGGCATCCTGAAAAACCTCGACGAGTCCGACGAGATCAACGCCTGCACCGTCAAGATCAAGTGCGACGTCAACGGCGAGGACGAGGACTGGCTGTTCCTCTTCAAGAACGAGACCCACAACCACCCCACCGAGATCGAGCCGTTCGGCGGCGCGGCAACCTGCATCGGCGGTGCCATCCGCGACCCGCTGTCCGGCCGCAGCTACGTTTATCAGGCCATGCGTGTGACCGGTGCGGGCGACCCGCTGGTTCCGGTCAGCCAGACCATTCCCGGCAAGCTGCCCCAGCGCAAGCTGGTCACCACCGCAGCCGCCGGTTACTCCTCCTACGGCAACCAGATCGGCCTTGCCACCGGTCAGGTCGATGAGATCTATCATCCCGGCTATGTGGCCAAGCGGATGGAGATCGGCGCGGTCGTCGGCGCAACGCCGGCTTCTCATGTCCGCCGCGAGTGTCCCGCCCCCGGCGATGTGATCGTTCTGCTGGGCGGCCGCACCGGTCGTGACGGCATCGGCGGTGCCACCGGTTCTTCCAAGGCCCACAACCACGAGAGCCTTGAGACCTGCGGTGCCGAGGTCCAGAAGGGCAATGCCCCCATCGAGCGCAAGCTGCAGCGTCTGTTCCGCCGCGAGGACGCCTGCAAGATGATCAAACGCTGCAACGACTTCGGCGCAGGCGGCGTTTCGGTGGCCATCGGCGAGCTGGCCGACGGCCTGTACATTGACCTGAACAAGGTCACCAAGAAATATGACGGTCTGGACGGCACCGAGCTGGCCATCAGCGAGAGTCAGGAGCGCATGGCCGTCGCCCTCGCCCCCGAGGATGTGGACAAGTTCATCGCGCTGGCTACCGAGGAAAACCTCGAGGCAACCCCGGTGGCAAAGGTCACCGAGGAAAAGCGGCTGAATATGGTCTGGAACGGCGTGTCCATCGTCAACATCAGCCGCGAGTTCCTGAACTCCAACGGTGCCGAAAAGCACCAGAACGTCCACATCGAGAAGATGAACGTCTGGCAGCCCCAGTGGAAGGGCGTGACCTTCGCCCAGAAGATGAAAGACATGGTCGGCGACCTGAACGTCTGCAGCAAGAAGGGCCTGTCTGAGCGGTTTGACTCCACCATCGGTGCGGCCACCGTCCTGATGCCCTTCGGCGGCGCATACCAGCTGACCCCGCAGAACGCCATGGCCGCCAAGCTGCCGGTGGACGGCGAGACCAACACCTGCTCCGGCATGGCCTGGGGCTACAACCCCTACCTCATGAGCGCGGATCAGTACCGCGGCGCACGGCTGGCCGTCATCGAGAGCGTCACCAAGCTGGTGGCTTCCGGCTTCCGCTATGAGGACGCCTACCTGACCTTCCAAGAGTACTTCGAGCGTCTGGGCAGTCAGCCCGAACGCTGGGGCAAGCCGCTGGCCGCTCTGCTGGGTGCACTGGATGCCCAGATGGGCCTCGGCATTGCTTCCATCGGCGGCAAGGACAGTATGTCCGGCTCCTTCGAGGATCTGGATGTGCCCCCGACGCTGGTCTCCTTCGCCACCGCCATCGGCAAGGCCAACAAGGTCATCTCTACCGAGTTCAAGAAGCCGGAAAGCACCGTCGTCCTGCTCCGCCCGCTGATCGACGAAAAGACCGGCTGCCCCGACTTCTCTTCCCTGAAAGCCAACTACAAGATCGCCGAGCAGATGATGGAGCAGGGCATCGTGGTCGCTGCTTCCTCCGTGGGCTACGGCGGCATCGCAGAGGCTCTGTTCAAGATGGGCCTCGGCAACCGCATCGGCTTCAAGATGCAGTCGGCCAACATGACCACCAGCCAGATGTTCGCACCCATGTACGGCTCGATGATCCTCGAGATGGTCTCCGACGCACCCGCCGGCGAGCTGCTGGGCGTCACCACCCGGGAGTACGAGTTCAAGGCCTGCGGCGATACGCTGGATATGGCCGAGCTGCAGGAGATCTGGGAGTCCAAGCTGGAGCCGGTCTACCCCTACCGCAAGGCAGGCCCCGCCGTCGAGAAGATCAACGGCAGCCTGCCCGCGCCCGCCGCACCCAAGATCGGCGTGGCAAAGCCCAAGGTCATCATCCCGGTCTTCCCGGGCACCAACTGCGAGTACGACACCGCCAAGGCCTTCGCCCGCGCCGGTGCCGACCCGGAGATTCTGGTCATCCGCAACCTGACCCCGAACGACGTCACCGAGAGCTGCGCCGCACTGGTCAAGGCCATTAACAACAGCCAGATCGTCATGCTGCCCGGCGGCTTCTCCGGCGGCGACGAGCCGGACGGCAGTGCGAAGTTCATCGCCTCCTTCTTCCGTTCGCCCGCCGTCACCGAGGCAGTCCGCGACCTGCTGCAGAAGCGGGACGGTCTGATGCTCGGCATCTGCAACGGCTTCCAAGCCCTCATCAAACTGGGTCTGGTGCCTTACGGCGACATCCGCGACATCTCGCAGGATGACCCGACCCTGACCTTCAACACCATCGGCCGCCATCAGAGTATGCTGGTGCGCACCCGTATTGCTTCCACCGGCAGCCCGTGGCTGAGCAAGTGCGCGGTGGGCGACGAGCACACCGTGGCCATCAGCCACGGCGAGGGCCGCTTTGTGGCACCGCAGTCGGTGCTGGATGCCCTCATCAAGAACGGTCAGGTCGCCACCCAGTACGTCAACCTCGAGGGTGTGCCTACCATGGATCTGAGCTACAACCCCAACGGGTCGCTGATGGCCATCGAGGGCATCACCAGCCCGGACGGCCGTGTGTTCGGCAAGATGGGCCACTCGGAGCGCAGCGGCGAGTATCTGTACAAGAACGTCACCGGCGACAAGTATCAGCCGATTTTTGAGGGCGGCGTGGACTATTTCAAGATTTGATGGTATGATATAAGAAAACTCCCCGGCATCGCGCCGTGCAAAACCTCTCTGTCAGAGCGATAGCGAGACTGAGAGGTTTATGGGAGTCAGTTCAGGAGGAAAACCAATGTCTCAGCATGACCGTTATATCAGCCCGTTTTCGACCCGTTACTCATCCGATGAGATGCAGTACATCTTCTCGGATGACAACAAGTTCCGCACTTGGCGTCGCCTGTGGGTGGCACTGGCACGGGCCGAGATGAAGCAGGGCCTGACCAACATCACCCCCGAGATGGTGGAAGAGCTGGAAGCCCATGTGGACGATATCAACTACGATGTCGCTATCGCCCGGGAAAAGCTGGTCCGCCACGACGTGATGAGCCACGTCTACGCCTACGGCCAGCAGTGCCCCAAGGCAGCGGGCATCATCCATCTGGGTGCCACCAGCTGCTACGTCGGCGACAACACCGACATCATCGTGATGCGGCAGGGCCTTGAGCTGGTCCGCAAAAAGCTGATCGGCGTTCTGGCCAAGCTGGGCCGCTTCGCCGAGGAATACAAGGATATGCCCTGCATGGCTTACACCCACTGCCAGCCCGCCCAGCCCACCACCGTGGGCAAGCGCGCCACCCTGTGGGCCAACGAGCTGGTGATGGATCTCGCCGAGATCGACCACCGGCTGGCGACCCTGCAGCTGCGCGGCGTCAAGGGCACCACCGGCACGCAGGCTTCCTTCATGGAGCTGTTCAAGGGCGACGCCGACAAGATCCGCGCCGTGGATGCTTCCATCGCCGAGGAAATGGGCTTTGCACCCGAGGCCGTCATCCCGGTGTCGGGCCAGACGTACAGCCGCAAGGTGGATGCCTTTATCCTGAACGCTCTGGCCGGCATCGCCCAGAGCTGCATGAAGTTTGCCACCGACCTGCGTCTGCTGGCAAACTTCAAGGAGATGGAGGAGCCGTTCGAGAAGAACCAGATTGGTTCCTCCGCCATGCCCTACAAGCGCAACCCCATGCGCTGCGAGCGGATCTGCGCCCTGTCCCGCTATCTGATGGTGGATGTGCTGAACCCCAGCTTCACCACCGGCACCCAGTGGTTCGAGCGCACGCTGGACGACAGCGCGAACAAGCGCGTCGCCATGGCGGAGGGCTTCCTCGCGGCGGACGCCATCCTGAACATCATGCTGAACGTCACCGACGGCATCGTGGTCTACCCGAAGGTCATCCGCAGCCGCCTGATGGCAGAGCTGCCCTTCATGGCCAGCGAGAACATCATGATGCAGGCCGTCGAGAAGGGCGGCAACCGGCAGGAGCTGCACGAGCGGCTCCGCCAGCACGCCATCGCTGCCGGTAAGCAGGTCAAGGAAGAGGGCCTGCCCAACGACATGGTGGACCGCATCGCCGCAGACCCGGCTTTCGGCCTGACCAAGGAAGAAATCGTCGCCGGTCTGGTGCCCGAGAACTTTGTGGGCCGTGCGCCGCAGCAGGTGGACGAGTTTGTGGCAAATGTGCTGCAGCCCATCTTTGATGCCAACCCCGATGCCGTGGAGCAGCACGCAAGTCTGAGCGTCTGACAGGGGAAAACCTCTCCGTCATTGCTTCGCAATGCCACCTCCCCTATGGAGGGGAGGCGTTGGCAGTCGATTTTAGTTGATCTATTTGCCAAAGGCTCCCCTACTAGGGGAGCTGGCGAGCGTTAGCTCGACTGAGAGGTTGGACAAAGGATAACTTTATCTATAAGAAGCAGCTGCGCCTTGCTGTTTTGGCAGGGCGCAGCTTTGCTATAAGAAGGAGAAAACAATGCGACTCGACAAATATCTGGCCGAGACAGCCCAATGCACCCGGAGCGAAGCAAAAACGCTTTTGCAGAAGGGGAGAGTGACCGTCAACGGGGCAGTCTGCAAAAAGGGCGACACCCAGCTGAAGGAAACGGACGCGGTGGCTGTGGACGGCAAGCCGCTGCGCTATCAGAAATTTGTGTATCTTATGCTCAACAAGCCCGAGGGTGTGGTGAGTGCCAGCACCGACAAGCGGGATACGACGGTTGTGGATCTCGTCGGCGACGCCTACCCGCGGCGGGAGCTGTTCCCGGCGGGGCGGCTGGACAAGACCAGCACCGGGTTTGTCCTGCTGACCGATGACGGCGGTTTCGCCCACGACATCCTTGCGCCCAAGCGTCACGTTTCCAAGACCTACACGGTCGTCATCGACACGCCGCTGACCGCCGAGATGATCGACGGCTTTGCGAAGGGCGTGACGCTGGCGGACGGCACCGAGCTGTCGCCGGCGGAGGTGGAAGCCCTCTCCGGGGACGGGCTGACCGTCCGGGTCAAGCTCAAACAGGGGGTCTACCACCAGATCAAGCGGATGTTCGGCGTGTACGGCGCGGGGGTCAACGCCCTGCACCGGGATGCCATCGGCGGGCTTGCCTTGGACGAAACGCTGGAACCGGGGCAGTGGCGGGAGCTTTCTGACGAAGAAATAGCAAAAATTACCACCTGAGAGGGTCGGCTTTTCACCCGGATTTCAAAAAAGCATCACATTTAGCCGCTAAAATAGAGCCAAGAACCACGCAAAAAGGCACTTTTTAGGCCCAAAATGGAGCTGGCAGATAAATTAGACAAGAAAACAGAAATTTTTTTGTTGAAATCTGTTGCAAAAGTAAATTCTTTTGTGTAAAATATAAAATGTAATGCGGCGAAATTGTTGAAAATCACAATCCACGCCATCGCGGGTTTCACAAAAGAGGAAAAGGGGTACCATTTATGGCCAACAGAGTATTTCAAAGCGTGATCTACCAGATGAAGGACGCGATCGATCGTGTGGTCGGTGTGGTGGATGAGACCGGTGCCGTCATCTCCTGCTCGGAGCTGAACCTGATCGGCGAAGTGCGCGAAGGCTTTATGGCCGAGCGGCTGACGGCAGGGGATCGTTTTGTGCGGGACGGTTACACCTACCAGCAGTTTTCCAGCGCGAAGCATAACGATTATGCGGTGTTTGTAGAGGGCGCGGACGAAACGGCTGGCCAGTTTGCGGCAGTGCTCTCCATCAGCCTGCAGAGCATCAAGCAGTATCACGACGAAAAATTCGACAAGTCCAACTTTATCAAGAATGTGGTGCTGGACAACATCCTGCCCGGCGACATCTACGCCAAGGCCCGGGAGCTGCACTTTGCCACCGACGTTTCCCGCGTGGTGTTCATCGTGCGGGTGACCTCCGGCGGCGACATCTCGGCTTATGATGTGGTCAGCAGCCTGTTCCCCGATAAGCAGAAGGACTTTGTGTTCAATATCAGCGAGACCGACACCGT
>CAVKZS010000086.1:0-15512 GCA_963660925.1 Eubacterium sp. CAG:38
CGCCGTGGCCGATCTCGCGGCGGCCGGGGCTGCGGGGTGCGCGGGCCTCGCCGACGGAATACGGCGGGAAGTTGTAGTGGTGGATGTAACGCTTGGTCTGCTCGTCGGTCAGGTCATCCATCAGCTGGTTGTCCTTGGTGCCGCCCAGCGTGCAGGTGGTAAGCACCTGCGTCTGGCCGCGGGTGAACATACCGGAGCCATGGACGCGGGGCAGGATGCCGACTTCGGCAGCCAGCGGGCGGATCTCGTTAATGCCGCGGCCGTCCACGCGCTTGCCCTCATCGAGCAGCCAGCGGCGGACAACGTACTTCTGCATCTTGTAGCTGACGAGGTCGAGGTCGGCCGGCGTCAGGTCGGGATACTCAGCAGCGATCTTGTCCATGATGGGCAGCAGGGCGGCATCGCGCACATTCTTGTCGTCGGTATCCATGGCGACCTTGAAGTCGTCCAGATACTTGTCCTTGATGGCATGGAACACGTCCATGTCGAGGCCGACCACCTGGAAGTCGATCTTCGGCTTGCCGCGCTCAGCGACGATGCCGTTGATGAAGGTGATGATCTTCTTGATCTCAACGTGGGCCGCTTTGATGGCGTTGAGCATGGTGTCCTCGTCCACCTCGTTGGCACCGGCCTCGATCATAACGATCTTATCCATGGTGGCAGCAACGGTCAGGGCGAGGTCGCTCTTCTGCCGCTGTGCCTGCGTCGGGTTCAGGACGATCTCACCGTCCACCAGACCGACCTGCACGCCGCCGATGGGTCCGTTCCAAGGGATCTCGGACACGGCAGTGACCAGAGATGCACCGATCATGCCGGCGATCTCGGGGCTGCAGTCGGGGTCAAGGCTCATGACGGTCATGGTGATGCAGACATCGTTCCGCATCTCCTTGGGGAACAGCGGGCGCATGGGGCGGTCCACAACGCGGCTGGTGAGGATGGCGCGCTCACCGGGGCGGCCCTCGCGGCGCATGAAGCTGCCGGGGATGCGGCCTGCGGCGTAGAGCTTTTCCTCATACTCCACGTTCAGGGGGAAGAAATCGACGCCCTCGCGGGGCTTGGGGCTCATGACGACGTTGCACATCACGCAGGTCTCGCCGTAGCGGATCAGCGCGCTGGCGTTGGACAGACCGCACATCTTGCCCATCTCGGCCTTGAACGGACGGCCGGCCAGTTCGGTCTCGTAGACCTTGAAGTTCTCAAAGGTCTCTCTGCGGGAACCAAATTCAATTGCCATTGGTTTTGCCTCCTTTGTCCTTCTTACGGGTTTATATTCTTCCAAAAGGCTGCCCGCCGCGCATCAGAGCAATAAATCCAGCGTCCGTACCGTTGGCGGCACAGGCGTTCGATTTACTGCTGCAACACGCAGCAGCGGCCTGTTGTTCTTAGAGACTGGGAAACCGGAGTATCCCGGAGCATCTTGGATACTTCAAAAAAGAGCAAAGGGCAGGCACCCATGCGGTACCTGCCCTCTGTTTTCTATTACTTACGCAGACCCAGAGTTGCGATCAGAGCACGGTAACGCTCAATGTCCTTCTTCTGGAGGTAGGCCAGCAGATTGCGGCGGCGGCCAACCATCTTCATCAGACCACGGCGGCTGTGGTGATCGTTCGGGTTCTTCTTCAGGTGCTCGTTCAGCTCGTTGATGTGAGCGGTCAGCAGAGCGACCTGAACCTCGGGGGAGCCAGTGTCCTTCTCGGTCAGAGCGACTTTGGCCATAACTTCCTGCTTGTTCATAGTAACAGTACCTCTTTATTAAAATTTTATTTGCCGGCGGCACAGCAGCGGGAACTCGGTACTCCCACAAACGGGCATACTCCCAGCCCCGTACCGCGGTAACAGGGTTAGTATAACAGAAACCAACGTAAAAAGCAAGAAAAATTTTTACAATTTTCCGTTTTGACAGCGTTGCAATCTGAGGTGCAGCTGTTATACTTTAAAGTAATATTAATCTTGATGTTCTGCGTTATCCACCCTCTCCGTCATCGCTGACGCGATGCCACCTCTCCCGAAGGGCGAGGCAAGTCTTGGCTCCCACTCCGGGGGGAGCTGGACGCGAAGCGGCCTGAGAGGGCTATTCACCCGAAAAGAGGATCTCACCATGAAAAACATTTCTCGCCGAACTTTCCTGAAAGGCGGAGCCGCCGCCACCGCTGCCGCCGCATTCCCTCTGTCCGCCGGGGCCGCTGCGTCCAACGCCGAAAGCACTGCCGTCTCCACCCTCTGCACCACCCAGTACGGCCCGGTGCAGGGCAAGGCGCAGGACAGCCACCTCGTCTGGTACGGTATCCCCTATGGGGCTGCACCGGTCGGCGATGCCCGCTGGCACGCCCCGCAGGAGCCGGCCGTTTGGTCTGACCCGCTGGACTGCACCAGCCCCGCCCCGGTCGCCTATCAATTTTCCTCCGCGCCCATCGGCTCTGAGGACTGCCTGCGGCTGGATGTTTACTCGGTGCCGTCGGCTCATAACCGCCCGGTGCTGGTTTACCTCCACGGCGGGAACAACCAGACCGGAAGCTCCCTCTCCCTGCCGGGCGGCGATCTGGTCGAAACCGACCGCTGCGTTTTCGTCTCGGTCAACTACCGCCTCGGCCTGTTCGGGTTCAACTGCCTGCCAGCCCTCTGCCCCGAGGCCGGCGACACCGGCAACTTCACACTGCTGGACATCGCCAAAGCTCTGGACTGGGTGCGGGAGAACATTTCCGCCTTTGGCGGCGACCCGTCCAACATCACCCTCTCGGGCTTTTCGGCCGGCGGCCGGGATGTCATGGCCTGCCTGACCAGCCCGCTGTTTGAGGGCCGGTTCCAGAAAGCCATCTCCTTCTCGGGCGGCATCACTTTCTCCGACCCGGATGCCGCCGCCCGGCAGATTGCCGCGGCACTGGCACCGCTGGCCGTGGAGGACGGCCGCTTCGCCGACGAAAATTTGGCTTTTGCTTGGCTGCTGACCCCCGATCCTTCCGTCCGGGAGTGGCTGTACAGCGTAGAACCATCCCGCATCTGTTCCCGGATGACCCACGCCGCCATCCGGATGAGCGTGTTCCCCCACCTGTACGCCGACGACGTGGTGCTCCCCAAGGCCGGATTTGCTGCCGGAACGCTCCACGAGGTGCCGCTCCTGCTCCTGACCGGCAGCACCGAGTTCAGTGCTTTCGCCCTCCACGACAGCTGGTTCAGCAGCGAAGCCGCCCAAGCCTATTCTGCCGACCAGCAGAACGCCGCCAAAACCTTTGCGACCCATTACGGCTCCGAATTTTACCGCCGCTTCAACAGTGAGGCCTGCGCGGAAACCGTCGCGCCTCAGTCCGGCGCACCGGTCTACTGCTGTCAGGTCGAGTACGGCTCCGACAACAGCCGCACGCCCCTGCCGCCCCTCGGCTCTTTCCACGGTATCTTCGTCCCCATGCTCTCCCGCGAGAACAGCTTCAACGCTTATGCCGACTTCACCACCGCCGGGTATCAGGCCATGGCAAAGCAGTTCAATTCCTACCTCTCCAATTTCCTTGCCTGCGGCGACCCCAACGGCACCCAGACCGCTTCCCTCCCCGTCTGGCCCGCATGGACAGCCGACGCCCGCCAGACGATGGTGCTCGACGCAGACGCTTCCACGGCCTATCCCGAGGTCAAGGATGTTTCCATCTCCGAAGCCGCCCTTCTCGCCCAAATGGATGCGGATGCGACCCTCTCCGCCGACCTCAAAACGGCAGTCATCCGTAATGTCCTTAACGGCCGGTGGTTCAGCGAGCCAATCGACCAACATTATGGAAATGTGAGTTTGTGGAAGTAAAAGGAGAAATCATCCATGTTCAACGTGCAGAAATTACAACAGGCGATTGCGGTTTACAAGAAGCATTTCAACGAGACTTCTCCAAACGAACAGTACAAATGGGAGGCACTCGCATGGTTCCAACAGCATTGGGACCCCAATGCCCCCGATTTCGGTGCCATGGTCATCGAAGGTCTCGGGAAGGCCGGCAACCTTCTGGACGTCAGGATGTATTATCCACTGGGTGTTTTGCAAGACGCTCACCGGGCTGAACCTGCATTGGTCTCGCAGTCCTTTCAGACCTTGTTCGATGCAGCACAGCCGTTGGAATCCCGTTATCTGGCCTTCAGAGCTGCGTTTCAGCAGTTTGCGGAAGCTCATGGATTAAAGAACAACTATCAGGATACTCATGCGGCTTCTGTCTATCTGACCTTCCGTTATCCGGAAGAGCATTTTATTTTTAAGTCCAGTGTATATGAGGATTTCAAGTCGCTGGTCGATTTTTCGGACCCAAAGCCTTCCCCCATGCCCAAAGTCTGGCGGATGGAAAGCAATGCCCGGCTCTGTCAGGAAGTTTTATCGGCCGTCTGTCAGGATGCCGAACTGATGGCATGGGATAATGAACGCATCCGGAAGGCTGGCTGCACCGATCCCAATCATCATCTGCTGGCATCGGATATTCTCTATTGCTGCACCTCTTATCCAGACTTGAAATCAGAACTTTCAACCGCCGTTTCTGCGCTGCCGTCTGCTTCTGCTGCCACTTCCGTTCCCCTTTCCACCGATGTTCCCCTGAATACCATCCTCTATGGCCCGCCGGGAACGGGCAAGACGTACCACACAGTGATCTATACGGTGTCGATCATTGAAGAGGTGCCGCTGGGTGTTGTCGAGATCGAAGCCGAAGCAAACTATCCAGAGGTACTGCGCCGCTACCGGAACTACAAAGCCGCCGGGCAGGTGGAGTTCGTAACCTTTCACCAGTCCTATGGCTACGAGGATTTCATCGAGGGCATCCGCCCCGTGACCGAAAGCGACGAGGACGACAGCGGTTCCGATCTGCGGTATCGGGTGGAGCCGGGTGTGTTCAAGCGATTCTGCGAAAAAGCGGAGCTTCGTTCTACTGCTGCCCCCGACATCCGGCAATTTGGCATCCGGGAAGACCCAGCTATCTGGAAAGTCTCGTTAGAAGGTTCTGGCGACAACCAGACCCGCACAGAATGCCTTGCAAACGGCCATATCCGGATCGGATGGGATGAGTACGGCGGAACGATTACCGAAGAGACTCAATACACCTGCGGCGGCAAAATTGTTCTCAACTCTTTTCTCAACCGGATGCAGGCGGGCGACCTTGTGCTCTCCTGCTACAACGCTTCCACCATCGACGCCATCGGCGTAGTCACCGGAGAATACGAGTGGCATGACGAATATACCCACTACAAGCGTCTGCGGAAGGTTCGCTGGCTGGTACAGAAAAAGATTCCCATTTCGGGGCTGACCGGCGGCGGGACATTCACCACCAGCACGGTCTACCAGATGCGGAACATCACTTTGCCCGACCTCTATCGGTTGATCGAAGAAAATACTGCACAGACCGCCACTATCCCCACTGCTGCCCCCGACAACTATGTATTCATCATCGACGAGATCAACCGGGGCAACATCTCCAAGATTTTTGGCGAACTTCTCACGCTGTTGGAGCCGACCAAGCGGCTGGGCGCAGCCGAGGAAATGCGCGTGACGCTGCCCGGCTCCAGCAAGCCTTTCGGCATCCCGAAAAATGTCTATCTGCTGGGCACCATGAACACCGCTGACCGCTCCATCGCCCTGCTGGACACCGCCCTCCGGCGGCGATTCCGCTTCCGGGAGATGATGCCCCAACCGGAGCTGCTGCATGACATCTCCGTAGAGGATCTGAGTATTGAGAAATTGCTGGACCGGATGAATCGGCGGATCACATTTCTCTACGACCGGGAGCACACCATCGGCCACGCCTATTTCCTGCCGCTGGCTGACGACCCGACGCTGGACACGCTGGCTGAGATTTTCCGGGACAGCATTCTGCCCCTGCTTCAGGAATATTTCTACGACGACTACGAAAAGATCCGGCTGGTGCTGGGCGACAACACGAAACCGGACGCACTGCAGTTCATTCAGGCCGTTCCGATGGATGCCGCTCTCTTTGGCGGAGCAGAGATCGGGCTGGACGACAGCGTACAGTATCAAATCAACCCTGCGGCATTTGGGCAATTGGATGCTTACCGCTCCATTTAAGCGAGCTGGAACAGGAGATTTGCCATGAACAAGGTTTACTCCATCCGGGAATACGGCTCTTTTCTGCCGGAAAAAATGGTTCCGGGGTTTGTGACGCTGCCGCAGAAAACCTTTGATCAGCTGGAAGCGTTTCTTTTGAGTGCCCCCGAAAGTCAGGTCTCTGATATTTTATCCTTGTCGATCCGGCGAGGACTGGGAAAGGTCATCTCGGCAAAGAACTATGTCGGCCTGCTGGCTCTCGGCGATGGTACTGTTATTGAGATCCTTCCCAAAATCGTCTCTGCGGTGGATGACTCGGACGGTGCCCGCACCAAACGGCTGCTGCTCGAAATGCTGCGCGTTCTGCCGGATGCTCCTTTCCGTCAGTTCCAGACCGCCTCACTGGATGTTCAAAAAACGAACCTGCTGGAAATTTTCATTCGGATGTTCCTTGAGGAAGTCTTTGCGCTGGTCAAGCGGGGCCTGCGGTGCGGCTATACTCCGGTAGAGGAGAACGCCAATTTCTTCCACGGAAAACTGCTGGTCTCCCAGCAATTGCGGCAGAATTGCATCCACAAAGAGCGCAGTTACGTCGTCTACGATGCGTTTACAGCAGACCGACCGGAAAACCGGCTGCTGAAAGCGGCTTTGCTCCGCCTTTCGGTGCTGTCCGGCTCCTTCCGGAATCGGAACGACCTTCGGCTGCTGCTCCGCGCCTTTGCCGACATCCCGGCCTCGACCAATTATCCGGCAGACTTTTCCCGCTGTACCGCCGACCGGAACACCCGGGACTGCGACAATGCACTTCGTTGGTGCCGGGTCTTTCTGTCCGGGAAAAGCTTCACCGCCTTTTCCGGTTCTGCGGATGCCCTCGTCCTGCTTTTCCCGATGGAAGTGCTGTTCGAGCGGTATACCGCCGCGCTGCTGCAAAAAATTCTGCCGACAGAGGAATTTTCTCTCTCGGTACAGGATCACCGTTTTTCGCTGTTTGATTTTCCGGAAAACAAGTTCCCGCTCCGGCCCGATCTGGTTCTGACCCGGCGTTCCGATGGTGCTGTGTTTATTCTGGACACCAAGTGGAAACTGCTGGACGCACGGAAACCCAATTGCGGCATTTCGCAGGCGGATATGTACCAGATGTTCGCCTACCAGAAAAAATATTCCGCCAAAAGTGTTACCCTGCTCTATCCTCCGTGTGCTGATCCGCCTGCTCCGGAACCATGTGATTTTCGCGCCTCCGATGGGGTTCATGTCCATGTACGGTTTGTGGATTTGTTTCAGCCAAGGGAAAGCCTGAAAACGATTTTAAACGAGTTGACATAAAAATGAGACCCTCTGTCACAGACAAGGGGTCTCATTTTTTGCGTTGCTTTATGCTTTGAAGTATTCTTCCGCCCGCTGTGCTGCATGGTGGATGCAGGCTTTCAGCTCATCCAGCGAGTCAAACTTCTTGCTGGGGCTGAGGTAAGCGTGGAACTCCACCACCGGGTCGGTGCCGTAGAGGTCGCCCGAGAAGCCGGGGATGAAGGTCTCGCAGGTCACCTTGGAGGCGTCGTCGTTGACGGTGGGGCGGGTGCCAAGGCCGGTGGCCGAGGGATACCACTTGCCGCCGATCTTCGTCCGGGTGATATAGATGCCGTACCGGGGCAGCTGGAACCCTTCGGGGTAGAGCTGATTGATGGTCGGCACGCCCAGCGTCCGGCCCAAGCCCTGCCCGTGCTGCACGGCGAACCGGATGGCGTAGGGCATCCCGAGCATGGCGTTGGCCGCCGGGATATCGCCGCCTTCCAGTGCGGTGCGGATGCGGGTGGAGGACACCGGCTTTTCCTCAAACTGGGTCATCGGCACGACGACCACTTCCACGCCCAGCGGCTCGCACAGGCGGCGCAGCAGGTCGGGATTTCCGGCCGCTTTTGCGCCGAACGTGAAGTTTTCGCCGCAGAACAACGCCCGGGCCTTGCAGTCGCGGACGATGCCCAGCACGAACTGCTCGGGCGTCATGGCTTTGATCTCCTCAAAATCCGGGCAGAGGTAATGCTCTACGCCCAGACTGGCGATCAGGGCGTGCTTGTCCTCGGTGGAGAGGAGCCGCTTGCCCTTCATTTTGTTTTCGGTCGGCAGCCGGAAGGTGAACACCGCCGGAGACGCATTATGGACTTTCGCCCAAGCAACGGCTCCCTCGATGACCGCCCGGTGGCCGATGTGGATGCCGTCGAAGAATCCCATCGCAACGGCAGAGCCGTCTGCATTGCCCAGCGCAAGCGGGGCAAGCTGTGAATAGATCTGCATTGGCATTATTTCCTTTTTTACTTTCGTTCGACGAACAGCTTTTCGACCTTGAGCACGCCCTGCACCACATTGGCAAGGCCGAGGAACGCACCGTCAGCGTTCCGCACCCGGTAGCGGCCGTCCGCCGCCGGATACCGGCTGGTGGGGCAGCCGTTGTACAAGTGCTGCTCCACCCGGCTGTCCACCGTCAGCAGCGGCAGAGAGACAAAAACGCTCTCCACCGGCAGCAGCAGACTTTCCAGCGTGCCCGCGTCCTTGGCCGCCTGAATCTCTTCCAGCGTGTGGGCGTCGGCCTCGGTGTAAACACCCGCCGCGACCCGGCGCAGCGCACTCATGGTGCCCTTCTGCCCCAGAGCCTCGGCGATGTCCTCCAGCAGGACCCGGATATAGGTGCCCTTGGAGCAGCGGACGGTCAGCGAATATTCATTCTCCGCCGGGCTGCCGTTGTACGCGATGCTCAAGATCTCGATGGGGCGGGCTTTCCGCTCCACCTCGATGCCCTGCCGCGCCATTTTGTAGAGGGGTTGGCCGTTGATCTTGACCGCCGAGTACATGGGCGGCATCTGCATCTGGGGGCCGACGAACTGAGGCAGGATGGCTTTCACCTCAGCCTCCCCCGCCGTGACCGGTGCCGTTTCCAGCACGGTGCCGGTGATGTCGCCGGTATCGGTCTTTGCGCCCAGTTTCAGGGTCGCGCGGTAGGCTTTGGTGTGGTCGAGCTGCAGGTCCACGGCTTTGCTCGCGCCGCCGCAGAACACCGGCAGCACACCGGTCGCCATGGGATCCAGCGTTCCGCTGTGGCCCAGCTTCCGGGTGCCGAGGATGCCCCGCAGCTTTGCGATGACGTCAAAGCTGGTCCAGTCGGTGGGTTTGTCCACGATCAAGATTCCCTGCATCCGGCGTCCTCCTGCGGTTCGTTCTGGTTCAGCTCTGCCTCGACCTCGGCCAAGATCGCACTCTTGGCGTTGTCAAGGTTGCCCAGCAGCTCACAGCCGGCGGCGCGGTTGTGGCCGCCGCCGCCCAGCCGCCGGGCAATGGCGCAGGCGTCCACGCCTTTTGCCGTCCGGACGCTGATCCGGTAACTGCCGCCGGGCTGCTGGCGGAGGGTCAGACCCACCTGCACGCCCTCGATGCTGATCGGCAGGCCGGTCAGCTCCTCGAGGTCGGCGGGGTCCACATGGCTCATCTCGATCTCGTCGCGGGTCAGGTAGATGAGGGCGCACCGGCCGTCCAGATGATATTCCAGATGGTTGCGGGCGATCCGCTCGGCTTCCATCCGCTCCCGGGGCTTGGTGTCGAAGAGCCGGGTGTTCAGCTCTTCCAGATGGGCACCGGCCTCAATGAGTTTTGCCGCAATGAGGTGGGTGCTGGCCGTGGTAGAAGAAAACTTGAAGCAGCCGGTGTCGGTGGACAGGCCGGTGTAGAGGCAGTCGGCGATCTGGGGCGTGAGCGAAACGCCCATGGCCAAGATCACCTCGTACACCAGTTCCGCTGCCGCCGCCGCGCTGCCGTCCAGCAGGGTGAAATCGGCATAGCCGCTGTTGCCTGCGTGGTGGTCGATGCAGAGATCGACATGGCGGGTGTACTGGGGCATCCCGTTGTTCTCGCCGAACAGCTGGATGCTGGCGACGTCCACCGCAATGATGGTCCGAGGTTCAAAGTCGCCCTTGAACAGCCGGGCCGCGGTGTACGCATACCGCTCGGGGATGGGGTCGGAGCAGAGCACCGCCACGTTCTTGTCCAACGCTTCGAGGGCGTGGCAGAGTGCGCTGGCACAGCCGATGGTGTCCCCATCCGGATTTTTGTGGCACAGAATCAGAATATCCTCCGCAGCGCACAGCCGCTCGGCCATCTGCTGCACATTCAATTGTTCTGTCATTCCATGATCCATCCTTTCCGCAGAGCTGTCAGTCCTCGGTTTCCGGCGTCTCGGCTTCGGAGTCGCCGTTCACATTCAGCTCACGGAGCAGCTGGTTGATGTGAGCCGCATACGCTGCGCCGTCATCCTCCACGAAGATGAAACGGGGAGCCTTGCGGATGTGCATTTTCTTGCTGACCTCGGTGCGCACATGGCCGGCAGCGCGGTTCAGAGCCTCGATCGCGGGCTTGGGGCCGTCCTCGCGGCCCATCACGCTGACATAGACCTTGGCGACATCCAGATCGGGCGTCACGTCCAGCCGGGTCACGGTCAGCAGACCGCCCTCCAGACGCGGGTCCTTCAGCCGTCCGATGATGGCGATCAGCTCACGCTTCATGTCCTGCGCCAGACGGCCCATATTTTTCTGAGACATAACTTCTCCTTAAATCTCAATCACGATACTCTTCCATCTTGAAGGCCTCGTAGACGTCGCCTTCCTTGACGTCGGCAAACTTGGCCAGCGTCACGCCGCACTCGTAGCCCTCGGCCACTTCCTTGGCGTCGTCCTTGAAACGCTTCAGAGAAGCGATCTCGTCCTCGGCCAGAACGATGCCGTCGCGGACGACGCGCACCTTGCTGTCGCGGGTGATCTTGCCGCTGGTGACACGGCAGCCGGCAACGGTGCCGACGTTGGAGATCTTGTAGACCTGACGGACCTGCAGCTCGCCCAGTGCGACTTCGCGGAACTTGGGAGCCAGCATACCCTTCATAGCGTCGGTGACGTCGTTGATGGCATCGTAGATGACACGGTACATCCGCATCTCGACGTTGGTGGCGGCAGCCTCTTCCTTGGCGACGTTGTCCGGGCGGACGTTGAAGCCGATGATGATGGCGTTGGAAGCGTCGGCCAGATCAACGTCCGACTTGCTGATGGCACCGACACCGGCGTGGATGACGCGGACGCGGACCTCGTCGTTGGAGATCTTCTCGAGGCTCTGCTTGACGGCCTCGGCGGAGCCCTGCACATCGGCCTTGACGACGATGGCCAGCTCCTTCATGTCGTTCTGGGCCATCTGGCTGAACAGGTTATCCAGCGTGACCTTCTGGAAGGCGGAGAACTGCTTCTCCTTGGCGGCAGCGGTGCGCTGCTCAGCCAGCTCACGGGCCAGACGCTCGTCGGCAACGGCCTCGAACAGGTCGCCTGCCTCGGGCACAGCGGTCAGGCCGGTGATCTCCACAGGGGTGGAGGGGCCGGCAGACTCGATCAGCTGGCCGCGGTCGTTGCGCATGGTGCGCACACGGCCCACAGCGGTGCCGGCAATGATGACGTCGCCGGAGTGCAAGGTGCCGTTCTGGACCAGAATGGTGGCGATGGGGCCCTGACCCTTATCCAGACGGGCCTCAACGACTGCACCCTTGGCGCGGCGGTTGGGGTTTGCTTTCAGCTCCATGACCTCGGCTTCCAGAGCGATCCGCTCCAGCAGGTCGTTGATGCCCATACCGGTCAGAGCGGAAACGGGGATGCAGGCGACGTCGCCGCCCCAATCCTCGGTGATGATGCCGTACTTGGTCAGGCCTTCCATGACCTTCTCGGGGTTGGCGGTGGGCTTATCCATCTTGTTCATCGCAACGATGATCTTGACGTTTGCAGCCTTTGCATGGTTGATGGACTCGACGGTCTGGGGCATGATGCCGTCGTCGGCAGCGACGACCAGAACGGCGATATCGGTCATGTTGGCACCGCGGGCACGCATGGAGGTGAATGCCTCATGGCCCGGGGTATCGAGGAAGGTGATCAGGCTATCGTTGATCTTGACCTGATAAGCACCGATGGCCTGCGTGATGCCGCCGGCCTCGCCTGCGGTGACGTTGGTTTTGCGGATGGCGTCCAGAATGCTGGTCTTGCCGTGGTCAACGTGACCCATGACGCAGACGACCGGCGGACGCTCCACCAGATTCTCCTCGGTGTCCTCCTCCTGATCGAACAGACGCTCTTCGATGGTCACATGGACCTCATGCTCGACCTTGGCGTGGAACTCCTCGGCCAGCAGTGCGGCGGTGTCGAAGTCGATGACGTCGTTGATGGCGTGCATCTCGCCCATCTGCATGAACTTGGCGATGACCTTGCCGGCCTGCTGCTTCAGGCGGGTGGCCAGCTCGCCGACGGTGATCTCGTCAGGGATCATGACCTTCAGCTGAGCATTGCGTGCCTTCTCCAGCTGGATGCGCTGCAGACGCTCGAACTCAGTCTCGCGCTTGCCCTTCTGGAACTGCTGACGCTGCCGCTGGCCGCGCTGGGTGAACTTCTGCTTGTTGCCCTGCGGGGTCGGCTTGCGGCGGTTCTCGGTGTTTTTGGTGGAAGCCAGATCGTCGTAACGGGCATCGAAACGATCCACATTCATATCGACGGTGCGGGTATCGACGGTGACCTGATGGTCCTCGCGGCGGACCGAGACGGACTGTGCCGGAGCAGCGGTGGCCTTGGCACCGGTCTCACGGGCCAGTTCGCTGAGGGAAACGGTCTTTTCCTCGCGCTTCTTGTGCTGCTCGTTCTTCTTGTCGTTGTGCTTGTT
This sequence comes from Eubacterium sp. CAG:38, assembly GCA_963660925.1. GTDB lineage: Bacteria > Bacillota > Clostridia > Oscillospirales > Ruminococcaceae > Faecalibacterium. Next base: position 12,737 of record CAVKZS010000086.1, read on the forward strand.
GTTATTGTTCTTGGGCTGGTTGTTCTGGCCGTTGGCAGCGGGCTGAGCGGCAGGCTTCTTGTCCTGCTTGGCCTCGGCCTTGGGAGCCTTGTTTTCCGGCTTATTCTCAGGCTTCTTGTCTGCCTTCTTCTCCGGCTTCTTCTCGGCGGCCTTCGGCTCTTCCTTGGGCTGCTTTGCGCTGTTCAGGAAGGCAGACAGGTCCTTCTCGCTGTTGTCCTTGCTGAACTTCTCCAGCAGGTAGTTCAGCTCGTTCTCCTCGAGATTGGAGCTGTTCTTCTTTCCGGTGCTGCCCATGGCAGCCAGCTCATCCAGAACCTTCTTGGCAGAGAGGTTCAGGTCTTTTGCAAAATCGCTCACTTTATATTTTACGATCATTCGCTCATATCCTCCTCATTTTTGATTGCTCCGCAGTCGCTCAGGCGGTCAAAGCAGAGCTTTGCGAGGTTGCGGTCGGTCACGGCGTACACCGCCACCGGTTTGCGGCTGATATCGGCCAGCCGGTCCTGCGTCAGGGGCATCCGGATCACATCCACCAGATCCCCGATGGAATAGTTTAGACGGTTGACGGTCTTTTCGCTGGCGTCGGATGCGGTCATGACGATCCACGCCTTGCCCTTGACGGCGGCATCTTCCACGGCGTCAAAGCCCATGGTCAGCGCACCGGCCTTGCGGCAGAGGCTCAACGCCTGAAACAATGCTTCTTCCGGCGGCAGAGCCGGCTTTTCGGGCGCGTTCTTCTTATTCTTTGCCATCTTCCGCAGCCTCCTTTTCGACGTCGGCCAGCTGTGCGGCCAGCGCGTCGTATACCTCGGCGGGAACCGGCTGCTCAAAGCAGCGTTCCAACGCCTTCTTCTTTTTCGCCTTGGCTAAACAGGCGGGGTCCGGGCAGAGGTATGCGCCGCGGCCCGGCTTTTTGCCCACGGGGTCGATGCTGATCTCTCCACTCGGAGCGCGCACCACCCGCACCAGCTCTTTTTTGGGGCGGCTGGTCATACAGCCGATGCACTGGCGGGCAGGAATCTTTTTTTGTGCCATCCGATTTCCCTCCTTCGGCGATGGGTCGGGCAGAACTTATTCTGCTGCGTTCTCCTCGGCCTTGGGCTCTTCCTTCTTGGAGTCGTCCTCGCCGTAGTAGCCGCTCTCGGGGCGGATGTCAATGTTGTAGCCGGTCAGACGGGCGCACAGGCGGGCGTTCTGGCCCTTGTTGCCGATGGCAAGGCTCAGCTGCTGATCGGGCACGGTGACACGGCAGGAGCGGGTCTCGCCGGGCAGCAGCTCGACCTTGACGACCTTGGCGGGGCTGAGGGCAGCCGAGATGAACTCGGAGACATCCTCGCTCCACTTCACGATGTCGATCTTCTCGCCGCCCAGCTTCTCGACGACAGCGGCCACACGGTCACCGTGGGGGCCGATGCAGGCAGAAACGGGGTTGACGTTGGGATCCTTGGACCAGACGGCCATCTTGGTGCGGGCACCAGCCTCGCGGCTGATGGCCTTGACCTCGACGGTGCCGTCGTAGATCTCGGGCACTTCCAGCTCGAACAGACGCTTGACGAGGCCGGGGTGGGTACGGCTGATCATGACGCGGGGGCCGCGGTCGCCGCTGACGACGTCCACGACGTAGACCTGCAGCATCTGGCCCTCGGTGTAGACCTCGCCGGGCACCTGCTCGTTGCGGGGCAGGATGGCCTCGCCGCCCTTGCCCAGATCCAGCGCGACGATGCCCTTCTCGGGATCGACGCGGGTCACGGTAGCCTGCACGATGTCATGGGCGCGGCTCTGGATCTCGCTGAGCTGCTGGCTGCGCTCGGCCTCGCGGATGCCCTGACGGATGACGTGCTTTGCGGTCTGGGCTGCAATGCGGCCGAAGTCCTTGGTCTTGAGGGGGGTCACCAGACGGTCGCCGGCCTTGTAGCTCTTGCGGATGTGCTGGGCCTCGGTCTCGCCGATCTGGGTGTGCTCGTCGTACCAATCCTCGTCGGCCACGATGTCCTGCACCAGAGAGACATTGAACTTGCCGCTGTCGGGGTCGATCTCGACCATCACGTTGTCGTCCTCGACCTCATAGTTCTTCTTGACAGCGATGACGATGGCTGCCTTGATCTTGTCGATCAGATATTCGGCGGTGATGCCGCGCTCGTGCTCCAGCATGGAGAGAGCTTCAAAAAATTCATTGTTCGCCATTTTTCGGGTTCCTCCTAGTTTTCTCTTTTTGATACGATGTTAATCAAACAGGTCTTCATCGTCGCACAGACGGACGCTGCTTGCTGCGTTCACTTCAAAGGATACGCTGCCGGTCTCAGTCTCCACCGTGACGGTGTTCCCTTCCCGGCCGGTCAGGCTGCCGGCAAACTCCCGCACACCCTCTGCATTGGGGCGGATGAGCTTGACCGCGACCTTCTGGCCCTTGAGCACTTCGTAGTGCTCGGGGCGGGTCAGCTTGCGGCCCAGACCCGGGCTGCCGACTTCCAGATAATAGCTCTGGTCGATGGGGTCCTCCTCATCCAAGATCGGGTCCAGCGCATGGGAGACATCGGCACAGGTGTCGGTGTCCATGGTGGAGCCGTCCGCTTTGTCGATGAGGACACGGAGATACCAGTCCGGTCCTTCCTTTTCAAAGACAACGTCCCACAGGCGCAGGCCCATGCCCTCGACAACGGGGCGGACCAGCGTTTCGACGCGCTGGGCGGTATTGCCGCCAGACTGTTTCGCCATAAAAACCTCCAAACAAACAAGAAAAGCGGACCTTGCGGCCCACTTTCCAGTAAAAGTTATA
>CAVKZS010000087.1:0-20711 GCA_963660925.1 Eubacterium sp. CAG:38
AGAATAACACAAATCAGGAGAGAGGTTAAGAAGTGTTTGCCTGATGTGGCCTATGCTTTTCTGCTTTTGACGGAAAATCTCACATTTCATGGTGTCCACTCTTATGGGTACAGTTTAGTTTACCGTTATATTCTCAAAAAAGAAGTAGAAGGCAAGCCGCCTAAGGTTGCAAAAATTGCTGGTCTGAATAAATTCCTTCGCATTTATTATGCACGCGTGTCGGCGGTCTACAACTGCTGATACCCTTTATACCCTTTATTTAGAAAAACAGACCAACCGCTCTCTGCCAGTTGGTCTGTTAAAGTTACGCTTCTTTACTTTGTGCTTTTTGATTTTTTTGGCTTTTTCCTCTTGACAAGCGGTTAGCAGGTTTTTTGTTCGGTTATTTTGCCACGATCTCGTCTGCCAGTGCATCCATCTGTGCCTCGGATGCGGCGTTGACGGCACTGCGGATGGTCACGACGTTGTCGCAGAGGGTCATGTTCTTCATGCCTTCCAGCTCAGCCTTCATCAGCTTGGCGGCCATGGGTGCCCAAGTGCCGTTTTCCATCAGGCCGACGGTGCGGCTCTGGAAATTCTTGGTCTTGAGGTGGGTCAGCAAGCCCTCCATCGGCGAGAAGAGGAAGCCGTCGTAGGTGGCGCAGGCCAGCACCATTTTACCATAGCGGAACGCTGCTTCGACGGCATAAGAAACATCGGTGCGGGTCAGATCCATCTCGACCACCTTCGCACCCTTGGCGCGGAGCTTTTCGGCCATAAGGTGAGCAGCATCCCGGGTGTGGCCGTGGATGGATGCACTTGCCACCAGAACTGTTTCCGGCTCCTCGGCCTTATAGGACGACCACAGATCGTAGTAGTTCAGATACTTGCTCAGGTCGCCGGTCAGCGCCGGGCCGTGGAGCGGGCAGATGGTCTGGATGTCCAGCGCGGCAGCCTTTTTCAGCAGAGCCTGCACCTGCGGGCCGTACTTGCCGACGATATTCAGGTAATAGCGGCGTGCGCCGTCGGCCCAGTCGGTGTTTTCGGTGTAATTTGCCACGGCCCCGAAGCGGCCAAAGCCGTCAGCGGAGAAGAGAATCTTCTCGCTGGACTCATAGCTGACCATGACTTCCGGCCAGTGGACCATGGGCGCAAACACGAAGGTCAGGGTGTGGGTGCCCAGCGACAGGCTCTCGCCGTCCTTGACCACGACCCGGCGTTCCTTGGCGATGGCGTCCGCACCGAAGAACTGCTCCATATACAGGAAGGTCTTGACGTTGCCGACCACCTGCATTTCGGGGTAGAGCTTGGCCAGATGCGCGATGTTGGCACCGTGGTCCGGCTCCATGTGGGAGACCACCAGATAATCCGGCTGACGGCCGGCCAGTGCCTCGTCGAGGTTCTGCAGCCAAGCGTCCGTGGCGCGGTTGTCCACCGTGTCGAGGATGGCGGTCTTGTCGTCCAGAATCACATAGGAGTTGTAGCTGACCCCTTCGGGGACCGGATACTGGCTCTCGAACAGGTCAATGGTGGTATCGTCCGCGCCCACGCCCAGCACGGCGTTGCTGATCTTCTTTACGCTCATGGTCAAAAGTCCTTTCTGATATTATGATTGTATGGGGTTCTGCCCTGCGGCAGGCTATTTTTAAGAACCATTCGCAGTATAGCACATTTAAAAGGAAAGCGCAAGTCAAATTTCTTGGCTCCCACTCTGGGGGAGCTGGCCGCCGACAGGCGGACTGAGAGGGTTTTCCAACTCCAACAGCTCCGCCGCCGTCACCTCGTCCAGCGACTGGACGCTGCGGAGCTTGCGGCTGATGGCGCGGCTGCGGACGCCGATGAGGTTGTCCAGCTCTTCGTCGGTCTGGCGGAGACGCTGCTGCATCTTGGAAAGCCCCTGCCCGAACTTGTCAAATTCGGTCTTGACGGCCCCCAGCAGCTGCCAGACCTCGCCCGAACGCTTCTGGATGGCCAGCGTCTTGAAGCCCATCTGCAGACTGTTCAGCAGAGCCGCCATGGTGCTGGGACCGGCCACATTGATCTGATAATCCCGCTGCAGCACTTCCAGCAGACCCGCGTTCACAACCTCGGCATACAGCCCCTCAAAGGGCAGGAACAGGATGCCGAAGGTCGTGGTATAAGGCGGCTCGACGTACTTTTCGTGGATGTCCTTGGCCTCGCTGCGGAGCACCAGCTCGAGCGCGTGGCGGGCGTTCTCGACGGCCTGCGCATCGCCGGAGGCCTGTGCGTCCTGCAGGTGGGCGTAGGTGTCGCCCGGGAACTTGGAGTCGATGGGGAGCCAGACCGTGCCGCCGTCCGCACCCGGCATCTTGATGGCGTATTCCACCCGCTGGGTGCTGCCCGGGATGGTCGCCACGTTGGTGTCGTACTGTTCGGGAGCCAGAATTTCTTCGAGGATCGCGCCCAACTGGATCTCGCCCAAGATTCCGCGGGTCTTGACGCCCGAGAGCACCTGTTTCAGGCTGCCGACGTCGGAGGCGAGATTCTGCATCTCGCCGAGGCCCTTATAGACCTGCTCCAGCTGTTCGTTCACCGCTTTGAAGCTTTCGCTGACCCGCTTCTGCAGGGCATCCTGCAGCTGCTCGTCCACGGTATGGCGGATCTCATCCAGCTTTTTGCCGTTGGCTTCCTGCAGCTTGGCCATGTTCTCGTCCAGCGTCTTGCGCAGTTCTTCCAGCTTTTGGGTGTTGGTCTGTTCAAGGCTTTGCAGGCGGCGTTCCAGCGTGGCCTGCTGGCCGCTCTGCCCCTGTGCGAGGGTGCTGCTCATGGTCTGCACGGCGGTCTGCAGCGTCTCGCTGACGCTCCGGATGGCGGCATAGTTCTGCTCGGCCATGGCCTGCTGCTGCTTGGCGAAATCCTTCGCCTGCGCGTCCAATTGCTGGGCCAGCCATTGTTTCAGTTCGTCGTTGTTTTCCGCGGGCTTTTTGCCGGTGCGGTGGAGCAGCACCGCCAGCAGCAGGCAGATGGTCACCAACAAAAAGGTGTAAAGAGATGCCAGAAATTCCATAGTCATTTCTCCGATACAAAGTCCGGGCCTCGCGGCAAAACCAGCGAAGCCCGGTGATTTTATTTATAGGAATTCGTAGTTCAGAACGTCCTTTTTCGGCTCGACCTGCTCCCCGTACAGCCCCACGCCGTCGGCCTCGATCTCGCCGGTCTGGTTGTCGTAGGGGTCTTTCCGGAAGCCGTACATGGGCGGGTCGAACTGGGCCTCAAACGCCCGGTTCGCCACCATCCGGCCGGTGTCGAGATTGCCGAAATAGTGGCGGCGCAGTTCCTCGTCGCCATTGCGGGCCATGGACGCACCGAAAGAGCAATCAGCGTACATCCAGCCTTTGGGTGCGATGTAGAACATCGCCCAATCGTGGTTGCCGACGCCGGTGGGCGACACCGACAGGCCGCTCTGCCACTGGGCCGGGATGCCCACCAACCGGCACAAAGTGATGAAGGTCAGGGCCATAATGCCGCAGTCGCCCCGGCGGTTGCGGGCGCAGTTGTCGGGCAGGCAGTCCTGCACAAAGTAGGCAGGCTGGTAGTGGTACCGGACGTTCAGGGTGATATAGTCGTAAATACGCTTGGCCTTTTCCGCCGGGTCGGTCACGCCCTCGGTCAGCTGGGCGGCCAGTGCCCGCAGGTAGGGCGTAAAGACGATATGAGGTGCTTCTTCCCCGGTATCGAAGGTCGGCTGTTCCGGCGCAGACACATAATCCATGGGGTCGGCGTAATAGGCCGTGCTGGTGTAGCGGTACGTTGCGCCAAAGGCCCGGTTCTCGGTCAGATCGGCTTCCCAGTAAGCCGTGCGCTGGGGTGCATCTTCCGCCGCAATGTGGGCCGGTTGTTCAGTGAAGGACTCAAATTTGATATCACTCTGCGACAGGCAGTCCGCCGGGAGAGGCAGCCATGCCCGGACGTGCACCGCACTCCGCCCTTCGGCTTTTGCCTTGGCGAGGGCTTTCGCAAAGGCGTCGTCCGACATCCGGATGCTGGTCTGGAGGGTAATGCGGGCGGCGGACTTTCCCTCCCGCTCCATCTTCTCGTGCTCTCTGCGGCGGCGTTCCCGGGCGGCATTGCTCTGCGCCGGCGGGTCCAGCAGCCGGGCCGCAAGGTCTGCGTGGGTGGCGATCAAGGTCTGGTCGAACCGGTCAAGGTATTGCTTTTTCCCCTCGACGAACCGCCAGTCCACCTGCCCGTTTTTCACCAGTGCCCGGAACTCTTCTGCCGTGAAATCCCGCACCAGTTCCTGCATCCGGGCAACGGCAGCTTCTTCTGTCCAGCAGTATTCCTCGGGCAGGCGGCGCAGGATCTCTTTCTGCACCAGCAGCGCATCCCGGAGCGCATTCACGCCCTGCGGGGTCGGATTCTCCGGTTTCTCCCCTGCCTCTTCGGGCCTGCCCTGTGCGGCGGGCGAATTCTGCGTCTCAGCCCAGTCCTCAGCCAGATAGTCGTCGATCCGCTCGATGGCCTCGGCGTAATAGCCGGCGGCTTTCAGCCGCTCCACATCATCCGGCAGACCCACATTCAGGCTCCGGAAGGTTTCATTCCAGTCTTTCATAACCATCGCCCCTTTTATCGTAGGATTCAATTTGTTGTCTGCGCTTCCCAGAACGCCACGGCATCGTTCAGCCATCCATCGGCATCGGTACCAGCCGCCACACCAATTCCATGCGGCGTATTTTTGTAAACGCGCACTTCGTGTGGGACGCCGTTCTTTTCCAATGCTTTTTGCAACGCAGGCCCCTGCTTCCAGTAATTGAAGAGCATCAGCACGGTGTCATCTTCTCCATACCAGAAATAGGTCGGCGGATAATCCGTCGTTACACAGTCCGAAATATCGTAATCGTAGTAATGGTCAAAGCCGGTGCCGCCATCCAGCAAGATGTTATAGACAGGCTTTGCTTCGTAAAACGTGTTGATGGGATAACCCATCAGCAAAACACCCGGTTTCGGAACGGCATATTTGCCATAGCCAATTTCCTCGTTCGCAAAAACTCCGGCGATCTGTCCCCCCGAAGAATACCCGACCAGCGCGTAATTCTCTGTCTGGACACCAAATTTTTCCGCATTGTCCGTGATGAGCCGAATTGCCCGGGCAAGATCTTCGAGCGGTGCGTTATCGCCTGCTTCCCAGCCAATGCGGTAGCGCAGGGAAAATACCGCATAGCCTTTTTGGTGCAATTCCCACGCGGTCGATGATCCACCCCGGAATGCTCCGTTGTAAATCAGCGCATTGCCGGACAGCACGATCGCGTATTTCGCGTTCGGCTTATCCGCCGGGAAATAATACAGTTCCGCATGGTCGCGCGATTTATCTGCTTTGATTTCCTCGTCGGTATAGAGTTTGTACGTCACCTGTGTTCCTGCATTGTATGTTTCGATCAGGTAGTTCAGCCCTGCCACGCAGCTCTCAACCGATTCTGGCCCAACAGTATATTCCAGCGTCCAGTTATCCTTGCTCGTACTCAGTTTTTCGCAGTCTCTCTCCCACACATGAATATAGGTGCAGATGCCGGAACCCTGAATGCTCGGGTTCTCCCGGATCTCTTTCATGGTCATCTCCGGCGTGATGTTCGCTTCACCTTTGGGCGTCTCTGCAAAAGCAGGCAGGGCCAGCAGGCAGACCAGCAGAACCAGACAGAACAAGGCTCGTTTCAACTTCATGGCGGGTATTCTCCCTCTTGTTTTTCCACCGGCTCCGGGTCGGACTTTGTTGCATTTTGCAGCAAAGAAGATTATAATAAGGTACTGTCCGGAGACGGGTGGTAGGATATTCTTATTGTATCACAACCGTCTCCATTGTCAAAACAATTCTGCGTGCAGGAGGTCGCATCTATGCCCGAGCCGCATTTCACCAATTATCACACCCACACCGCCCGGTGCCGCCACGCCACCGGCACCGAGGAAGACTACATCCGGACCGCGCTCCGAAACGGATACACGGTGCTGGGCTTTTCCGACCATACCCCGTGGAAATACGCCGATCCGCACTTTGTCAGCCGGATCCGGATGCTGCCGGAAGAGCTGGACGGCTATGTACAGACGCTTTCCGCCCTGCGGGAAAAATACGCCGACCAGCTCCACATCCATATCGGGCTTGAGGCCGAGTATTTCCCGGCCTATCTGCCGTGGCTGAAAGAAGAGATGGAGCGGCTGGGCATCGAGTATCTGGTCTTTGGTTGCCACTACGACACCACCGACGAGACGGGCCGCTATTTCGGACGGCCGGAATCGGGCAAAGACCTGCGCCGGTACGCCGAACAGGTCACTGCGGGCCTCGAGACCGGGCTGTATGCCTGCCTCGCCCACCCGGACATCTGCCTGAACCGCTGGACGGCTTACGACAAGGACGCAGAGACCGCCTGCCGGGAGATCTGCGAAGCGGCGGTACGCACCAACACCCCGCTGGAATACAATCTGGCCGGCCTCACCTGCCAGAATCGCGGCGACGGCACGCTGGGCTATACCACCGACTTCTTCTGGAAGATCGCGGCGGAATACCCGGTCAAGGCCCTCATCGGCTGCGACGCCCATGCACCCGAAGAGCTGGACGTGACCGGGCTGATCCAGACCAAGCGGCAATTCCTTTCCGGACTGGGAATCTCCCTGCTGGACACTCTGCCCGGGCTGGAATAATCTTGTCACTGCGTGCGGATTCTGCTATACTGAGGGTAAAGAGTTTGTTTTGGAACGGGAGAAGCGTTGCTCCCGCGCGGAGAGTGGGAAAAGGATCATGAGTGAGATAACTGTCCGGCCCATGGAGCCGGAGGACTGGGACATAGTTTCCCGAATTTATTTGGAGGGCATTGCCACCGAGCACGCGACCTTTCAGACCGATTGCCCGCCTTACACGGCGTGGGATGCCTCCCATACCAAAGACTGCCGGCTGGTGGTTCTGGACGACGGCGTGATCGCCGGCTGGACGGCCCTGCACCGGGTAGACCCCCGCTGGTGCTACCGGGGTGTGGTCGAGATCAGCATCTACGTCGGCGAGCAGTTCCGGGGGCGGGGGCTGGGCTATCACCTGCTGACGGCCCTCTGCGAGGCGGCAGAGCAGGCCGGATACTGGACGCTGCAATCCACCGTCCTGCAGGACAACGAGGCCAGCCGCCGCCTGCACGCCAAATGCGGGTTCCGCTTGGTCGGCCGCCGGGAGCGGATCGCCCGCGACTGCCATGGCCGCTGGCTGGACACCTACCTGATGGAGCACCGCTGCAAGGACGATGAACCCGCCGGGTACAAAAAGTTATAACAAAATATCAAAAAACGCAGGTACAGCGATTTGCCGCACCTGCGTTTTTGTTATGTAAGCTTAGTATGCGATGGCCAGCGAGCCCATGGGGTCCCACGGCTCCAGCTCGATGGGATCGGAATCGTAGGCTTTCAGCTGCTCTTCGGTCAGATACTTCTTGTTGACGACGATCTGGTACATATATTCATCGAACCAGCGGTCGGTCATCAGATAGTAGCCATCCTTGCCCGGGTCTTTGCCCCAGCTGTTCTCGACCCGCCAGCGGTTGGGCTGGCCGTTCTCGTCGAGATTCACGCCCTGAAAGACCATAGCGTGGGTCATCAGGCTCTGGCCGTAGTCCAGACGCTCGGCCTTGGTCATGGTGAACTGGGTGTCCAGCAGGGTCTCGAGGCTGCGGATATCCAGATCCATCACACCGCTGTCCCGGTCAGAGTGCTTGCCGACGTCGCAGCCGAACCAGACGGGCTGGCCGTCCTTGAGCTGGGCGATGGCGGCCTTCTTCAGCTCCTCGATAGGGAGGTTCAGGTAACGCACTGCATTGCCCTCGCGGACGTTGCCGAGGTACTTGACGGTGTAGCTGTGGCCGTAGGGCTTATCGGTGGTGGGGGCATTAATAAGGCTGACGTAATCGTGCAGGTCAATGCCGACATATTTCTCGAAGAAGCTCTTCGGGGTCAGGCCGGTCTCCCGATGGAAGTTCTTGTCGGCATCGCGGTACTCAAAGGTAAAGGTCTTGGGCGGCTCGCCGAGGCAGATGCAGAGCAGACGATAGATCTCGTTCAGCATCTCGTTCTTGCGTTCCCGCAGAGTGTCGATGTCCATGTGCTCTTTGTGCATCCGGCGCAGGATGCAGGCATCCTCCCGCAGTTTCTCGGTCAGGGTGCTGTCCATCTCGCGGCTGCCCGAAGAAGCCTTGGACTCAGGATAAGCGGTCTTGGGGACGACGCCGTACTTCTCCACCAGATTGCAGAGCATATCCCACTGGCCGCCGTCGCCCACCGGAGCGGTCAGCAGGTAGGAAACCAGACGGCTGCTGGTCGGCAGCTCCACCGTCTCGAGAATGCTCTCGAGGAAGTAGTTGGATTTTTCCAGCTTATCCCAGAAGAACAGATAAGCCTGCGACAGCTCAAAGGTCTTGAGATTGTACTTCTTCATCACCTGATAGCGCATGGTGTTGAGGGCCGCAAACATCCAGCAGCGGCCGCTCTGTTTCTGGTTGGTGATCTCACCCTGCTCAAGGCTGATGGAATACTCATGGACGTCCTGCTCGACGGCGGCGCGGCTGACGGCTGACGCCATCAGGCCGTTGGCGGTCACGGCGTTCATGGCCACAAGGTTTGCACGCTGGGATTCAAAATCAGCTGCAAAAGCAGCGATCTGCTCCTTGCTGACGCCGTATGCGGGTTCCTGATTCATGGAAAAACATCCCTTTCTTTTTCACATTCCTGCCGGCAGTTCGATCTTCCGGCAGTTCACCATTCGTCGTCCGGTGCGTCCACATCGGCGACACGGGTGCGCTGGAACATACTCTCGACCACCGCACAGTACTTGTCCGCAAGGCAGACGATGACGGCTTCCCGGCAGGCGGGCACATGGCGGAAGGTCAGCGGCCACATATGGCTCGAGATGATGTTCTGCTCTTTCTTGGTGATCTGAAACACATTCTGCGCATTCACACAGGCCGAACCCGGGTGCGAGAAGCCGTGCATCTCAAACAGGCGGCGCAGGCCATGGAACGTGCTCTTCTTGTGCCAGTCGTACAGATAAAAATCGTGCAGGAACGCCCCCACCGCAAGCGAAGTCTCATCGGCTCCCAGATGCAGGCGGCGGTTGAGCCAGAAGCTGACCAGCACCACATTCTTGCAGTGCTGATAGGTCGTGACCGAGCCATGCTGGATGAACTCCCGCATCCGCTGCACTTCGGGATGCTGGTCATATTTTTCCAGTATGGCGGTCAGATTTGCGCGTTCTGTTTCCGAAAGCTGCATAGTTGGGTTTCCCTTTCGATCCCGTTCGGATCAAAGCAAAAAGTCAAATTCGTTCAGGAGCGGAGCTGGACGGGATTGGAATTGCCAAAGTTCTCGGCGGTGGAGTCGTTTTCGCGCTCGAGGCTCAGGTCCACGAGGTACTGCTTGCCGTCGCCCAGTGCTTCCAGCTCGGCCAGCTTTGCTTTTGCGGCAGCCGCGTCCGGATACCACTGGATCAGGAAGAAGTTTTCTGCCTCCACACCGTAGTACAGCCACTGGCCGTCGGCGCGGAGCAGATCATCGAGATGATCCACTTCTTCGCCATCCGGCAGGCCAAGGCCTTCTTCGGCGTAAAGATTTTCAGGTTCCACCTGCAGCATCTCGATCACTTGGATCGAGCTTTGCAGATACTCGTCCTGCGAGATGCTCTTGTCGGAGAGCTCCCAGCCGGTCAGAAATGCCTGCATCAGCAGGTCCTTGACGGAGATTTTCGGCAGCTGCGGATCCATTACCATAATTCCAATTCCTCTTTCCTTCAGGGGCGTCTTTTCCCCCTTGTTTGTCTCCACTGACCAGTATACTTCAAAAGTTGGTACAGGTCAATTGGATTTTTATGAATTTTTTGTAGCTATGCTTAAATCAGGACTTATTTCCCGATCTGGAACGCAAATGTTTCGTCCAGCCACTCCAACGCCAGCTCCACCCAATGGTGCCGGTGTTGGTCGGCGGCGTTGACCTCGGCGGTGCTGATGCTGGTGCCGTGGACGCCCTTCTCGAAGAGATGTGCCTCGCAGGGCACGCCTGCTCTGCGCAGGGCCGCGAGCAGCAGCAGGGTGTTCTCCACCGGGACGGTCTGGTCTTCCATCGTATGCCAGACAAAGACCGGTGGTGTCCGGGGTGTGATCTTGTCTTCCAGCCCGAACTTCTGCTGGGCGGCAGGGTCTTTGCTGCCCGCCAGCATCTCGAAGCTGCCCCGGTGCGCAAATTCCCCCGCCGTGATGACCGGATAACCGAGGATCACCGCGTTGGGCCGGTGCTGCGGTCCACCCTCCGGCAGATCCAGCACCGCCGACGACAGGGCCAGATGTCCGCCTGCCGAAAAGCCGCAGACCGCGATCTTTTCCGGCAGGATGTTCCACGCCTGCGCGTTTGCCCGCAGCAGGCCGATGGCCTCGCTGAGCTGACGCAGCGGCTGGTAATTCCGTGCATCCTTGCCTACACTATAATGTAAGACTGCGGTATGGTATCCCGCCGCAGCGAACTGCAACGCCACCGGGTCTCCCTCCCGCGGGCTGACGTGGTTGTAGCCGCCGCCGGGCACCACGACCACCATCGGCCGCAGCACCGCGTCCGGCATGGCCGGTGCCGCTTCCCGCAGATAGACGTTCAGCACACCCCCGCCGGAAAGCGCAAGCGTTTTCAGCTGCATCTTCCCAACCCCTTTCCGCAAAATTTGCAGCGAACTCATTATAGCACTTTCGTGCAGTAAAGGAAAGCGTTCCTCCCGCCATTTGCAAGCCAATTTTAAACTTTTTATGAAACCCCTTGATTTTTAAAGTTTATCGGTGTATATTAGCACTCGTAATATATGAGTGCTAAATCAGCAGGTATATTTCCAGTATGGAATTCCCTGCGGATGCAGCACATTATAAAGATAACGAGGTTTTGCATTATGGCGAAAAAAGAATTTCAGGCAGAAAGCAAAAAACTGATGGACATGATGATCAACTCCATCTACACCAACAAGGAGATCTTTCTCCGGGAGCTGATCTCCAACGCTTCGGACGCCATCGACAAGCTGTACTATAAGAGCCTGACCGACACTTCCGTTGGGATGAACAAGAGCGATTTCCGCATCCTGCTGACATTGGACAAGGAAAGCCGCACCCTGACCATCTCCGATAACGGCATCGGCATGACCAAGGACGAACTGGAACAGAATCTGGGCACCATCGCCCACTCCGGTTCCCTCGACTTCAAGAAGGACAACAAGGACGAGAACATCGACATCATCGGTCAGTTCGGTGTCGGTTTCTACTCTGCCTTCATGGTGGCCGATAAGGTCACCGTCATCTCCCGCGCCTACGGTTCCGATCAGGCTTGGCAGTGGGAGTCCAGCGGTGCTGATGGCTACGAGTTGAACCCCGCCGAGAAGGAGAACGTCGGCACCGACATCATCCTCCACATCAAGCCTGATACCGACACCGACAACTACGACAACTTCGTCAACGAGTACGGCATCGTTGCCATCGTCAAGAAGTACAGCGATTATGTCCGTTATCCCATCCAGATGGAGCGGGAGAAGAGCCGCCAGAAGCCCGAACCCGATCCCAAGCCCGAGGACTACAAGCCCGAGTGGGAGACTTACACCGAGCTGGAGATCCTGAACAGCATGGTGCCCATCTGGAAGAAGCAGAAGAGCGAAGTCACCGACGAGGAGTACAACACCTTCTATAAGGATAAGTTCAGCGACTACTCCGATCCGGCCCGCGTCTTCGTCAGCCGCACCGAGGGTACCGCTAACTACAACGCCCTGCTCTTCGTGCCGAGCCACCGCCCCTACGACTTCTACACCAAGGATTACGAAAAGGGTCTGGCCCTGTATGCGTCCGGCGTGCTCATCATGGAGAAGTGCGCCGACCTGCTGCCCGATTACTTCAGCTTCGTCAAGGGCATCGTCGATAGTCAGGATCTCAGCCTGAACATCAGCCGCGAAATGCTGCAAAAGGACAACCAGCTCAAGCTGATCCACAACGCCCTCGAGAAGAAGATCAAGAACGAGCTGCACGCCATGCTCCAGAACGACCGCGCAAAGTACGAGGAGTTCTGGAAGGAGTTCGGCCGTCAGATCAAATTCGGTGCTTACTCCGATTACGGAATGCACGCCGAGCTGCTGCGCGACCTTCTGCTCTTCTACTCCGCGAAGGAGCAGAAGATGGTCACCCTGCAGGAGTATGTGGATAAGATGCCTGCCGAGCAGAAGTTCATCTACTTTGCCGCCGGCGACTCCACCGACCGTCTGGCCAAGTTGCCCGCCGCCGAGCTGGTGCTTGACAAGGGCTACGACGTCCTGCTCCTGACCGAGGATGTGGATGAGTTCTGCCTGCAGATCCTGCGCACCTATCCCCGCAAGGATGCCGAGGGCAAGGACGGCACTGTGGAGTTCAAGAACGTCAACAGCGGCGATCTGGGCCTCGAGACCGACGAAGAGAAGAAAGCCGCCGAGGATGCCACCGCCGAGAACAAGGCTCTGTTCGACGCCATGAAGGACGCACTGGACGGCAAGGTGAAGGAAGTCAAGGTCTCCACCCGCCTGAAGGATCATCCGGTCTGCCTGTCTGCCGACGGCCCGCTCTCCATCGAGATGGAGAAAGTCCTCTCCAAACAGCCCGGCAGTGAGAACGTCAAGAGCGACAAGGTGCTGGAACTGAACGTCAACCACCCCGTCTTCGCGGTGCTGAAAGCCGCACAGGAAGCCGGCGACACCGAGAAGCTTAAGAAGTACAGTGCCCTGCTCTACGCACAGGCACAGCTGATCGAGGGTCTGCCCGTGGATGACCCCGCCGCTTATGCCGAAGCCGTTTGCAGCCTCATGAACTGATAAAATAAACTCCCTCTTAACAAAAGAACCGTGTTCTGGTATCATGGATACTGGAACACGGTTCTTTTTCTGTAAGGAGGAATTTCGCCCCATGGAGCCAAAACGCAGCAAGCACTATCTCGCCCGCATCCCCACCATCGCGCTGTTTGCGCTGTTCGCCCTTTCGCCGTGGCTCGGCATCCTGTTTTTCATCCTGCGTGCCATCGATCGGGATGCCGAGCGGAAAGAGCAGGCCAACGCCGATTATTCCAGCGACTTCCGCGCTACGGATACCCGCATGCCGGATGCCTCTGCGCAGCGCGCAAACTCTGCCGACACCGAGACCGTCTATGGCCACGACCTTCCCACTGAGGAGCAGAAAAAGGCCAAGAAGTGGCACAAGCGGCTTACCACCCTCTGCACCGTGCTGGGCGGGTTGTTCCTGTTTTCCGGTGTCGTGACCCTTCTGGATGCAGGCGGCGGCCTTCTCCCCTACGAGATCTTCACCAGCATCGCGCAGATCTTGGGCGGCGGCGGGGCACTCTGGATCGGCCTGCGGATGAACCGCAGCCGGAAGCTGGAACGCCTGCTGGACAAGATCGTGGGCGACCGCGACAGCATCCCGCTGGATGAACTGTTTGCCGCCGCCGGCATTTCGGCCGCAAAGGGCCGCCCGGTGGTGGAGGATGCCATCGAGCACGGTTATTTCGGGGCAGATGCCTACATTGACAACCGCACCAACACGCTGGTCGTCCGGGGTGCCGCGCCCGAACCGCCCAAGGCAAAGCCGGAGTCGAAGGCTGCTGCCCCCGAGGACGCTTATACTACCCTGCTCCGGCAGCTGCGGCAGGTCAACGATGCCATCCCGGACCCGGTGATGACCGCCAAGATCTCCCGGCTGGAAGAGGTCAGTGCCCGCATCTTCGCCCTCGCCCAGAAAGACCCGGACAAAAAGGCCCAGCTGCAGAAATTCATGGATTACTACCTGCCGACGGCCCTCAAGCTGCTGAACACCTACGCCCAGCTCTCGGCGCAGGGCGTGCAGGGAGCCAACATCACCGAGGCAAAGCAGAGCATCGAACGCTCGATGGATCTGCTGGTGACCGCCTTTGAGAACCAGCTGGACAAGCTCTTTCAGGCCGATGCGCTGGACATCACCACCGACATCGCCGCGCTGGAAGGGATGCTCAACCTCGACGGCCTGACCGGGAGCGATTTCTCCACCGGGAAGTAAGGGGCATTCTCCGCCGCCTTTTCCATCCACGCGCAACAATATTACATGGTTTTTTCGGAGCAGATTCTTTATTATAAGGTTAGAAGCTCACGGGTTCGTGCAACACCGTGAGGATGATATCACCATTCTGAGATTCAGAGGAGGAACGCGCAATGATGAAGCCTATTTCTGTCTGGAAACAGGAACTGACCAGCGGTGTCCACGCCGACCGTCTGGCCTCCCTGTACTGCTGCGCACCCGAGCAGACCCCCGTGCAGGCCGCCCGCTATGCGGCTGTACTGGACGGTCTCGAAACCACCTTTGGCACCCACGCGGAGGCCGGGCTGTACAGTGCCCCGGGCCGCACCGAGATCGGCGGCAACCACACCGACCACCAGCATGGCCGGGTGCTGGCCGGCAGCGTCAACATTGATATGATCGCTGCCGCTGCCCCCAACAGCCTGAACCAGCTGCGGGTCCAGAGCGAGGGCTACGACCTGTGCGTCATCGACCTTGCCGACCTCGCCGCCCGCAAGGAAGAGGAGAACACCAGTGCCGCCATCCTGCGCGGCGAGTGCGCTGCTTTCGTCCAGCGGGGTGCTGTCCTGTCTGGTCTGGACGTTTACATCTCGTCCAATGTGCCCAAGGGCAGCGGCGTTTCGTCCTCGGCAGCCTTTGAGGTGCTGATCGGCGTCATCCTGAACGACCGCTTCATGGCCGAGAAGGTCTCGCCCATCGCCATCGCCCAGATCGGCCAGTGGGCGGAGAACGTCTATTTCGGCAAGCCCTGCGGCCTGATGGATCAGATGGCATCCAGCGTCGGCAACATCATTACCATTGATTTCGCCGATCCCGCTCATCCCGATGTGGAGCCGGTGGCGGTCGATTTCTCCAAAGCCGGCCTTGCCCTCTGCATCCTCGATTCGGGTGCAGACCATGCCGACCTGACCGACGAATATGCCGCCATCCCCAACGAGTGCCGCGCCGTGGCTGCGGTCTGCGGCGGCGAAGTGCTGCGGGAGGTTCCCTTTGAGACCTTTATTGCCAAGCTCCCTGAATGCCGCAAAGCCTGCGGCGACCGGGCCGTGCTGCGCGCGTTCCACGTCTATGCCGACAACGAGCGTGTAGCCAAGCAGGTAGCCGCGCTCCGCAAGGGCGATTTTGACGCCTTCCTTGCCCTGCTCAACGAATCCGGCGACAGCAGCTGGGAATACCTGCAGAACGTCATCCCCGCCGGTTACAAAGAGCATCAGGAAGTGGCCGTCACCATTGCCGCCGCCAAGCATCTGCTGAACGGCCGCGGCGGTGTCCGGGTCCACGGCGGCGGCTTTGCCGGCACCGCACAGGCGTTCGTTCCGCTGGATCTGCTGGACGAATTCAAGGCCGGCATGGAAGCCATCCTTGGCGCAGGCCGCTGCCACGTCCTTTCCATCCGTCCGGAGGGAGGTGCCGTGCTGTGATTTCCACTGCGATTCAACAGCTCGTCAACTACGGCCTCGACACCGGCCTCATTTTGCCGGACGATGAAATTTACATCCGCAACCAGCTGCTCATGACCCTGCAGCTGGACAGCTTTACCGAACCCGAGGGCGATGTCTGCTACACCGACCTCGAAAGCATTCTGAAAACGCTGGTGGACGACGCCGTTGCCCGCGGCGTCTGTGAGGACAACTCCACGGCCCGCGACCTCTTTGACACCAAGCTGATGGGCGTGCTGACCCCGCGGCCCAGCATCGTCCGCGCCAACTTTGAGGAGCGGTACGAGAACGAAGGCCCGCAGGCCGCCACCGACTGGTTCTACGAGTTCAGTCAGGACACCGACTACATCCGCCGCTACCGCATCAAGCGGGATCTCAAGTGGGTCACCAAGACCCCCTACGGCGATCTGGATATCACCATCAATCTCTCAAAGCCTGAGAAAGACCCCAAGGCCATCGCCGCAGCCAAGCTTGCACCCCAGAGTGCCTACCCCAAGTGCCAGCTCTGCGTCGAGAACGAGGGCTATGCAGGCCGGATGAACCACCCCGCCCGCGAGAATCACCGGATCATCCCGCTGACCATCAACAACAGCGCGTGGAACCTGCAGTACAGCCCCTATGTCTACTACAACGAGCACTGCATCGTCTTCAACAACGAGCACACCCCCATGAAGATCGAGCGGGCCACCTTCCGCAAGCTGCTGGACTTCGTGGCCCTCTTCCCCCACTACTTCGTGGGCAGCAACGCCGACCTTCCCATCGTGGGCGGCAGCATCCTGAGCCACGACCACTTCCAAGGCGGCCACTACGAGTTCGCCATGGCCAAAGCCCCCATCGAGAAGAGCTGGGTCTTCCCCGGCTATGAGGATGTGGAGGCCGGCATCGTCCACTGGCCCATGAGCTGCATCCGCCTGACCTGTGCCGACGACGCACGTCTGGTGGATCTGGCCGACAAGATCCTGACCGCATGGCGGGGCTACACCGACGAGAGCTGCTTTGTCTTTGCTGAGACCGACGGCGAGCCGCACAACACCATCACCCCCATCGCCCGGATGCGGGATGGTAAGTTCCAGCTCGACCTCGTGCTCCGCAACAACATCACCACGCCGGAGCACCCACTGGGCGTTTATCACCCCCACGCCAAGCTCCACCACATCAAAAAGGAGAACATCGGCCTGATTGAAGTCATGGGTCTGGCCGTTCTTCCCAGCCGCTTGAAAGGCGAGATGGCCGAGCTGGAGACTGCTCTGGTCCACCGCGTTCCCACTGCAGAATATGGCGAAAGCATCCAGAAACACGCAGAGTGGGCCGGTGAGATTCTGGCTAAGCATCCCGACCTCAACGCCGGGAACGTCCACACCATCCTGCAGGATGAGATCGGCCACGTCTTCGCCGAAGTCCTTGTAGACGCCGGCGTTTACAAGCTGGACGAAGCCGGACGCGCTGGATTTGTGCGGTTCTTGGAAAGCATTCAGTAAATCTCTTTGCCAATGGCTCTCCCTTTGGGAGAGCTGTCACCGAAGGTGACTGAGAGGGCGAGCACGCCAACAAACAATGATTACACAGCGATACGATGTATCTTCAAAAAAGTCATCGTATCGCTGCGTTTGTTCTTCGGTCTTTCACGGCCTCACCCTCTCCGTCATCGCTACGCGATGCCACCTCCCCCGAAGTGGGAGGCCTTGGCATTCCGTCAAGTTTCTACGGAGGTTTTCTATGTCCTATACCCTCGAAGCCTGTGTTGACAGTGTTGCCAGTGCCATCGCCGCGAAACGAGGCGGGGCCGACCGACTGGAGCTCTGCGCCGATCTGGTCATCGGCGGCACCACCCCCAGCCTCGCGCTGGTGCGGCAGGTCAAGGCAGAGACGGGCCTCCCCGTCCGTGCCCTGCTCCGGCCCCGATTTGGCGATTTCTGCTATGATTCTTACGAGCTGGCCCAGATGGAGCAGTCTGCCGCCGAACTGGTCGCTGCCGGTGCCGACGGCATTGTGACCGGCGTCCTGACTCCGGACGGCGCACTGGATGTGGACGCCCTGCGCCCCGTCTATGCCGCCGCATCCCACGCCGCAGAGCAGGCGGGCCGCCCCGTGGCCCTGACCCTGCACCGGGCGTTTGATGTCTGCCGCGACCCCTTTGCCGCGCTGGAAGATGCCTGCGCACTGGGGCTGACCACCATCCTGACCAGCGGGCAGGCTGCCAGCGCACCGGCGGGTGCTCCCCTGCTCCGGCAGCTGGTGGAAGCCGCCGGGAGCCGCATCGAGATCCTTGTCGGTGCGGGCGTCTCCCCGGCCAATCTCCCGGCCCTTGCCGCGGAGGCCGGCGCGCACGCTTTCCACCTCTCGGGCAAACAGGTCCTCGACAGCCGGATGACCTTCCGGCGGGAGGGCGTTTCCATGGGTCTGCCCGGGTTCAGCGAATTTGCGCTGTGGCAGACCAGCGAAGCGACCATCCGGGCCGCACGGAAGGTATTGGACGATCTATAAGCCCCGTGATTCGTATCACATGATTTTATAAAAAAGAACATCCGGCATTCCCCAAGATCCGGACATGGAAAAACCGGCAGATGCTTTGAGCACCTGCCGGTTTTTCGCGCTTTGGATTGTATCATGACGAAATTCGGGATGGCTTTGATTCAATCACTGTGGATTGGAAGTTACTTGGTGAAGAGCTGAATCCACTGGTGGCCGTATGCGCTGGAGCTGCTGTAGTAGTAGCCAACGCTCATCTTGTGAGCCTCAGGATCGAGGATGTTTGCACGGTGGCCTGCAGAAGCCATCCAGTCGGCAACGACCTCTTCCGGAGTAGCTTCGCCCCAAGCGGCGTTCTCACCGGTGGCCTCGTCGGTCACATTGAACTCTTTCAGAACGGTGAAGCAGCTGCTGCCGTTCGGACGGACGTGGGAGTTGACCTCGGCGATCTCTTCGGCGCGGGCCTCGGCAGCGGCGTTCAGGTTTGCGTCGCCCATTTCCAGAGCGGCCAGACCAGCCTTTGCACGCTCGGCGTTGACCAGTGCCAGAACCTCTTCTGCAAACTGGCTGTTGCTGGTGTTGTCGGTGTAGGTGAAGATGACGACCCAGTAGTTCTGATAAGCACCGCCCTTGAAGTGGCCGACACCGATGTGGGTGGCCTCGCTGTTCAGCAGGCAGTTACGGAAGTAATCGTTGTTCATCCAAGCGGAGACAGCCTCTTCAGCGGTCTCACAGCCGGCCCAGTAGCTCTCGCCAACGGAGATATCGGAAACATTGTACTCGCCAAGGATGGTGAACTCCCGCTTGCCGTTGGGACGGACGTAGGAGTAGTTCTCGGAGAGCTCTGCAGCGCGGGCATTTGCTGCGGCGTTCAGATCCTCGCTGCCGATGGACACGGCGGAGACGCCGGCCTTTGCGCGCTCCATATTGATGAGCTGCAGGAACTGCTCCTGCTCAGCCATCTCTTCGCCGGATGCTGCGGAAGCAGGCAGAGCGAACACGGAAACCACGCACAGCAGTGCGATGCAGAGGATCATGTTTACGATATTCTTCACATTGGTACGCATAGGGATTGCTCCTTCGTTGTAAGCGTCAGTAATGAAAGAAGAGTATTGTAAATGCACCGAGAGTGCTTGTTTACAATACTCTTCAAAGTGCAACTGGCTGCCATTTTACAGGCCCTATAGCTTTGCGTCACAGCCTTTCGACTGCTTTGCTGATATTCAGTTCTGAAATCTTTTTCAGTGGAATTTCTTTTTTCATTAACAATATACCACACCGGCGCACACCTGTCAACACTTTTTCGCGCGAAAACACCGATTTTTTTTTCAATTTTTTTGCTTCTTTTATCCATCGGTTCCCCGGTGTGCCTCCCGGCCGGAAATTTTACCGCCCTGCGGCACGCACTCAGGCCAGCGGGTCCCACAGCTTCATGGGCAGCGGCTCCTGTTCCAGCAGCTTGCGCTGGGCATCGCTGAGCAGGTTCTTGCGGACCGTGATCTGGTAGACATTGGCCTTGAACCACTTTTCGCTGCCGACGTAGTAGCCCTCCTGCCCGTGCTCCTCGCCCCAGCTGTTCTCGATCTTCCAGCGGTTGGCGGTGCCGTTCTCGTCCAGATTGACGCCGCAGAACATCATGCAGTGGTTCATGGTGCTGTCGCGGGTCAGCAGACGCTCGGCCTTGGTCATGTTGAAGGTCAGGCCGCCCAGCACCTCGCCGTACTGGAACGAATCCGGGTCCCAGTAGCCGTTCTTGCGGTCGCCGTCCGGGTGGCAGTCACAGCTGAACATGACGCCCTCGCCGGCTTTCAGCTGGCGGATGGTCAGATCTTCCAGCTCCTCCTGCGAAAGGTTGAGCCAGAACATATTCTCCTCCACTACGTCGCCCATGAACGGCTGGCAGTAGGTGCGGTTCATCTCATGGATGGGCGACGAGATGATGACGGCATACTCGTCGAAGTCATTGCCGACGTACTTCTCCATAAAGCTCATCGGGGTCAGGCCCTTGTCGCAGTGGTAGCCGCCGTCCTTATCGGTGTACTCGAAATCGAAGGTCTTGGGCGGCTGGCCGTACAGTACCCGCAGGGCGTTGTAGATCTCGGCCAGCATCTCTTCGCGGCGGGCAGAGGGGTCCTTGCCCTCCCGCACCAGCTTGCGCAGTTCCAGCGCGTCCTCGCGCATTTTCCGGGTCAGGATGGGCAGGTACTTGGCCGTTCCGGTGGAAGCCACGGTCTCGGGCATCACCCAATTCGGCACAAGGCCGTACTTCTTGGTCAGGGCGACGGCCATATCCCACTGGCCGCCGTCGGGCAGCGGATGACCCATCAGCTCGAAGGTCTCGCGGTCGTCCAGCTCCTGATCGGCGAAGTGGATGATGTTCTCGAAGAAGAGGTTCGCCTTTTCCAGCTTATCGTAGAAGGCCAGATAGGTCTGGGAGAACGAGAAATCCTCGAGGTTGCACTTTTTAATGACCCGCTGGCGCAGGACGTTCATGGTGGAGAACATCCAGCAGCGGCCGCTCTGCTTCTGGCAGGTCACCTTGGTGGTCGGCACCAGAACGGAAAAGTCCATCCGCAGCTTGGCAGCAGCCGCCGGAACAAAGGCAGCGTCCTCCAAGCTGGTGCGGGAAATGGCGTTGGACTAAACTGTACCCATAAGAGTGAACACTACGAAATGTGAGATTTTCCGTTAAAAGCAGGAAATCATAGGCCACATCAGGCAAACACTTCTTAACCTCTCTCCTGATTTGTGTTATTCT
>CAVKZS010000088.1:0-9481 GCA_963660925.1 Eubacterium sp. CAG:38
ACTCACCCTACATGGGGCGCTTTTTATTCATGTCTACTAATTTGGGGGCTGTTCAATCTCCCTTCACCATCTGTACAAACAACTCTTCAATGCTCACCGGCGTCAGCGGGCTGCCGACAGGCACGGCATCCCGGCGGACAAGGGCCTCTGTGCCATAGGGCGTCGTCCGCTGCCGCAGGATGGCGGCGGGGTCCAGCTCTTCCAACTGCTGCGCTGTGCCGTGCCAGAGTGCATATTCCTCCCGAAGGGTGTCCTTGTCCTCACAGAGCAGCAGCTGCCCTTTGTGGAGGAAGGCGATGGTGTCGCAGAGCTTTTCGAGGTCGCTGACAATGTGAGAGGAAATGAGGATGGCGTGGTCTTCATCCCGGACAAAATCCAGCAGCAGGTCAATCAGTTCATCCCGAATCACCGGGTCCAGTCCGCTGGTGGCCTCGTCCAGAAGCAGCAGCTTCGGGTGATGGGCAAGCGCGACGGCGAGGCCCTGCTTCATCCTCATGCCGCGGGAAAGATCCTTGTATTTTTTATGCAGGGGCAGACTGAATTTTTTGCAGAGATT
This sequence comes from Eubacterium sp. CAG:38, assembly GCA_963660925.1. Taxonomy (GTDB): domain Bacteria; phylum Bacillota; class Clostridia; order Oscillospirales; family Ruminococcaceae; genus Faecalibacterium. Next base: position 557 of record CAVKZS010000088.1, read on the forward strand.
GGCATACGCAGCGGCATCCCAGTCCGGGTAGATGCCGGCCATGACGTTGCCGACCTGCACCGTTGTCAGGCATTGCGGGATGCCCGGGGCGTCCAGTACCACACCCAGATCGGCTTTGGTCAAGGTAAATTCGGCACTGTGGTTATCTTTCCCGAGAACGGTCACGCTGCCGCCGTCGGCCTCGCAGCTGCTGAGGATCAGCTTCATGGTGGTGCTCTTGCCCGCACCGTTCTCGCCGACCAGGCCGCAGATGGTGCCGCCGGGCAGGGTCAGGTCGATCGGCCCAAGGGTGAAGTCTTTGTAGTGCTTTGTCAGCCCACGAATTTCCAATGCGTTCATGTCCTCAATCCTCCCAGAGCAGGCCGAGCATTTCGGTCAGCTCTTCTTTTCCCAGCCCGCAGGATGCCGCCAGATGGACGGCCTCTGCCAGATGGCTCTCGATCTTTTTCAGGTTCTCTTCCCGCAGCAGTTCGGTGTTTTTGGGAGCTACGAAAAAGCCTTTGGCCGGGATCGCGTACAAAAAGCCCTCTTTTTCCAGCTCGTCGTAGGCGCGCTTGGTGGTGATGACGCTGATCCGCAGATCCCGCGCCAGCCCCCGGATGGAGGGCAGGGCTTCGTCGGTCTGCAGTGCGCCGCTCAGGATCTGGCTCTTGATCTGGTCATAGAGCTGCTCGTAGATCGGCGCACCGCTTTTGTTGTCGATAAACAGGTTCATAACAAGTCTCCTTGCAGGGTCAATGCACAGTCTGTACATGCGCAGTATATACAGTAGATACGGACTTGTCAAGCCCCGCGTTTGTTGCTTTCTGTCGATTCTCATGTTATACTGAGCGCAGTGTTTGCTGGAGAGCTCCATGTGTAACCGGGAGGAGGTGATTCCGGTGAATGGAGTGCTTGAACTCCTTAGATCCATTCTTGCGCAGGTAGCAGCGTACTTCCTGTGTGAATGGATCAGCGGCTTGCTGGACGACAAAAACAGCAAACACTAAAAGAAGCCCCTCGGTAGTGACGATACCGAGGGGCTTTGCTTTTTGAGGTGAATCCAGTGAACCTTATTTTGGATTCGTCAGAGTGCTTGAACTCTTGTACCTCTATTATATGCCACAGTGCAGAAAAGTCAAGCCATCGGGAAAAATCTCCGGGGGAGTCCTATCTTTTTTCACAAAATCATGTTACAATAAACTGTATCTGCAAAAAAGGAGTACCTGCGATGAAAAAGCTGACAAAAATGTACAAAAGCTATATGTTCCACCCGATCTTATATAAGACAGTCACCCGCACGTCCATTGTGGCGGTGCTGATGCTGCTGTGGGATCGGTATGTCAGCGATGGGTACTTTACCATGTGGCAGGCCCCCGGCCTGCTGCTGGGCGTCGGCCTGCTGGCATGGGCGTGGATCGACTACCTGCGGCTCGACGGCGTGACCATCCACCACCTGCTGGAAGAGTTCAAGGGCGTCAAGCCGAAAAAGAAATTTTACGCCACCAAGTCCATTGTGGACTATGCGGACGAGAAGATCGTCTCCTTTGAGGAATTGGAACCCGAGGAGCGGATCTACTGCAGTATGCTCTCAAGTCTGGTGCTGGGCCTGCCGCTGGTCATCGTCGGCATCGTGGCTGGGATGCTGTAAGGGGGCGGCGTGATGGAGGAAACACAGAAGCGGCTGGTGGTCGGCATTCTGGCCCATGTGGACTCGGGCAAGACTACCCTTTCCGAGGCCATGCTCTACCGTTCCGGTGCCATCCGGAAGCTGGGCCGGGTCGATCACAAGGATGCCTTTCTCGATACCGACAGCCTCGAAAAGGCACGCGGCATCACCATCTTTTCCAAACAGGCGTTGCTGAACGCCGGCAGCACGGCTATCACTCTGCTGGATACCCCCGGCCATGTGGATTTTTCCACCGAGACCGAGCGGACGCTGCAGGTGCTCGATTATGCGGTGCTGGTCATCAGCGGCACCGACGGCGTGCAGAGCCACACCGAGACCCTCTGGCGGCTGCTGCGGCGGTATCACATCCCGACCTTTGTGTTCGTGAATAAAATGGACCTGCCGGGCCCGGGCCGGGAGGCCATCCTCGCCCAGCTCAGCCACCGCCTCGGCGACGGCTTTGCGGATTTCGGGGCCGACCCTGCCGACCGGGACGAGGCACTGGCCCTCTGCGACGAGCGGCTGATGAATGCGATGCTGGAAAACGGCGGACTGACCGCAGAGGACATTATCCCGGCCATTGCCCGGCGGCACGTTTTCCCCTGCTGGTTCGGCGCGGCCCTGCGTCTGGATGGCGTGGATGAACTGCTTTCCGGTCTGGACGAGTACACCCGCCCGGCACCGGCACTGGACGCATTCGGCGCAAAGATCTTCAAAGTCTCGCAGGACGAGCAGGGCACCCGGCTGACATGGCTGCGGGTGACGGGCGGCGAACTGAAAGTCAAAGCCCAGCTCACCGGGGAGACCGACGGCGAACCGTGGAGCGAAAAGGCCAACCAGTTGCGGCTTTACTCGGGCGCAAAATACACGATGGCGGATGCCGTCTACCCGGGTCAGGTCTGTGCCGTCACCGGCCTGACCAAAGCCAAGCCCGGCGAGGGTCTGGGCGCAGAACGGGACAGTGATCTGCCGGTGCTGGAACCGGTGCTGAGCTATCAGGTGCTTTTGCCCGAAGGCGCGGACGTCCATGCGGCCCTTGGCAAGCTTCACCGGATCGAGGAAGAGGAACCCCAACTTCACGTTGTCTGGAATGAGACGCTGGGCGAGATCCATGTCCAGCTGATGGGCGAAATCCAGTTGGAGGTGCTGAAAAGCCTGCTGGCCGAGCGGTACGGGCTGGACGTGGAGTTCGGCCCGGGCGGTATTTTATATAAGGAGACCATCACCGAACCCATGGAGGGCGTGGGCCACTACGAACCCCTCCGCCACTACGCCGAAGTCCATCTGAAGTTGGAACCGCTCCCCCGGGGCAGCGGAATGCAGTTTGCGGCCGACTGCCGGGAAGAGACTCTGGACAAAAATTGGCAGCGGCTGGTGCTGACCCATCTGGAAGAAAAGCAGCACCTCGGTGTTCTGATCGGTGCGCCGCTGACCGATATGAAGATCACCCTCATTGCGGGCCGGGCGCACCAGAAGCACACTGAGGGCGGTGATTTCCGGCAGGCGACCTACCGGGCCGTCCGACAGGGGCTTATGATGGCAAAATGCCAGCTGCTCGAGCCGTGGTATGCTTTCCGGCTGGAAGTCCCGGCAGAAAATCTGGGCCGTGCCATGAACGATATCCAGCGGATGGAGGGAAGCTTCGACCCGCCCGAGACTTCGGCCGACGGGCAGACCGCCACCTTGACCGGTACGGCACCGGTCACCACCATGCGGAGCTACCCGATGGAAGTGGTCAGCTACACCCGCGGCCGGGGGCGGCTGAGCCTGACGCTGGATGGCTACCGCCCCTGCCACAACACGCAGGAAGTCATCGAGGCCGTGGGCTACGAGCCGGAACACGACCTCGACAACCCGGCAGACTCGGTGTTCTGCTCCCACGGGGCCGGTTTTGTGGTGCCGTGGAGTCAGGTGCGCAATTATATGCACGTTGACAGCGGCTGGGGCAAGACCCGCCCCGCACCCGAAGAGGAAGCTGCACCCCGGCAGCGGCGGATGGCGGCATACCGGGCGACCCTCGAAGAGGACGCCGAACTGATGAAGATCTTCGAGCAGACCTACGGCCCCATCAAACGGGACCCGCTGGCGGCGTTCCGGCCGGTGCAGAAAACCGAGCGTCCGGATTTCGCCGCCGAGCAGTGGACCATCGCGCCCGAATATCTTTTGGTGGACGGCTACAACATCATCTTCGCGTGGGATGAGCTGAACGCCCTCGCCAAAGAGAGCCTTGATGCCGCCCGGAAAAAACTGGCGGACATCCTCTGCAACTATCAGGGCTTCAAAAAGTGCGTCCTGATCCTCGTGTTCGACGCCTACCGGGTGCCGGGAAGCCCGGGCAGCATCGAGCAGTACCACAACATCCACATCGTCTACACCAAAGAGGCGGAGACGGCGGATATGTTCATCGAGCACGTCACCCACGAGATCGGCAAAGGCCGCCGCGTCCGGGTGGCGACCTCCGACGGGATGGAGCAGATCATCATCCTTGGCCACGGTGCACTCCGTGTCTCGGCCCGGATGTTCCATCAGGAAGTGCAGGAGGTCGAGAAAGAGATCCGCCGCTATGTGCAGGGGGAAGAATGAGATGGAAGAACTGACGCTGGAACGGGTCTTTGAACTGCTTCCCGTCCGGGATCGGAACAGCCACAAGGGGAGCTTCGGCAGTGTACTGACGGTAGCCGGAAGCGCATGGTACCGCGGTGCGGCGTCGCTGGCCGTCGAAGGTGCCCTGCGCACCGGGGCCGGCATCGTGACGCTGGCCAGCGTGGAGCCGGTGCTTTCCGCCGTCGCTGCCCGCCTGCCCGAATGCTGTTTCTGTCCCTGTGAGATGGGGGCCGACGGCGGCATGGCCCCGACCCCCTGCAATCTTGACCGCATCCGCCGCCAGAAGGCGACGGTCTTGCTCCTCGGGCCGGGCCTTGGCTCGTCCAGCCAATCGGCCGCACGGGGGCAGGAGAGCAAACAGCTGGTGGAAACGCTGGTGAACGGCTTTTCCGGCAGCGTTGTCCTCGATGCCGACGGTCTGAACGCCGCCGCACTGCTGCTGGGCGAGGGGAAAAACTTCCCGCACCCGGCGGGGGAACTCATCGTCACGCCCCACCCGGGCGAGATGGCCCGGCTGACCGGGATTTCCACCGCAGAATTCAACCATTCCACTGAATCCCGTGCAAAGATCGCGCAGGACTACGCGAGACGCTGGAACGCCGTCGTGGTCCTGAAAGGCGCGGGAACCATCATCGCTGCACCCGACGGCCGGGTCCGGGTGAACACCACCGGCAATCCGGGCCTTGCCCGGGGCGGCAGCGGCGATGTCCTCGCCGGCATGACCGCTGCACTGCTGGCCTGCAAACTCCCGGCCTTCGACGCGGCCGGTGCCGCCGTCTGCCTCCATGGGGCCGCCGCTGACCGCGCCGCCCAGATCCACGGCGAATATGGAATGCTCCCGCACGATTTGTTCCCGGAGCTGGGGAAAATCTTCGCGGAAGCAAAACGATAACAAAAAATGGCGATACGACTTGCATCGTATCGCCATTTTTATACGGTTGTTTAGTACGCTACGCCCCAATAGACCATGGTCTTTGCGGGCTTGCCGCAGCAGGGGCAGACATCGCTCAGGTGCTCCTGCTCGAAGGGCATACAACGGCTGGACAGGCCAGCCTCTTCCTTCATCTTCATCTCGCAGGCCAGATCACCGCACCACATGGTTTTGATGTAGCCGGTGTTGGCCTTGGCCAGAGCCTTGACCTCGTCCATGGTGGTGGCGGACCAAGTGCGCTCCTCGCGGTTCTTGAGGGCACGCTCGTACAGGTCCTTGCGCAGAGCTTCCAGCTGTGCGGGGATCGCGGTCTCCAGCTCGTCCAGAGAAACGAAAGTCTTTTCGCGGGTGTCGCGGCGGACCAGCACGCACTGGTTCTTTTCCAGATCCTTGGGGCCGATCTCGAGGCGGAGAGGCACACCCTTCATCTCCCACTGGGAGAACTTCCAGCCGGGGGCGTTGTCGCTGTCGTCCAGCTTGACGCGGGCGTACTTGGAAATCTTCTCAGCCAGCTCAGCAGCCTTCTCGGAGACGCCGGGCTTGTGGGCGGCGATGGGAACCACCACGACCTGAATCGGGGCCACGGCCGGGGGCAGGATCAGACCGTCATCGTCGCCGTGGGTCATGATGATGGCACCCACCAGACGGGTGGATGCGCCCCAGCTGGTCTGGAACGGGTGATGCAGCTGGTTGTCGCGGCCGGTGAAGGTCACGTCGTAAGCCTTGCTGAACTTATCGCCGAAATAATGGCTGGTGCCGCTCTGCAGGGCCTTGCCGTCCTTCATCATCGCCTCGATGGTGTAGGTGGCTTCGGCACCGGCAAACTTTTCCTTATCGGTCTTGCGGCCCTTGACAACGGGGATCGCCAGATCATCCTCGCAGACGGAGGCGTAGCAGTTCAGCTGCTGCTGGGTCTCGGCCTCGGCCTCGGCTGCGGTCTCATGGATGGTGTGGCCTTCCTGCCACCAGAACTCGCGGCTGCGCAGGAAGGGGCGGGTGGTCTTTTCCCAGCGGACGACGCTGCACCACTGGTTGTACTTCATGGGCAGCTCGCGGTAGCTGTGCAGCACGCGGGACCAGTGGTCGCAGAACATGGTCTCGCTGGTGGGGCGGACGGCCAGACGCTCTTCCAGCTTATCCGAACCGCCCATCGTGACCCACGCCACCTCCGGCGCGAAGCCATTGACCAGCTCGCCTTCCTTCTGCAGCAGGCTCTCGGGGATCAGCACGGGCATCGCCACGTTCTCGTGGCCGGTGGCCTTGAACCGGGCATCCATGTCCTTCTGGATCAGCTCCCAGATGGCCTGTCCGTAGGGGCGCAGGATGATGAAACCCTTGACGCTGGAGTACTCGACCAGCTCTGCCTTCACGCAGATGTCGGTGTACCACTGTGCAAAGTTTTCTTCCTGACTGGTGATCGCCTGCACAAGCTTCTTGTTGTCTTTTGCCATTTTAATTTTTTCCTCCTAAGGCCGTGCGCCAAACGGTCTTGTGCGCTGGGATGCGCTTTGCGTTCCGCACGAACCTATATTAAAAGCCCCACATCAGCTCTGCCGGATTGCAGAGCTGGAATGCGGGGCTTCTTGCAGTGTTGAAATCAGCCCTTCTGGTGGCTCTCCACAAAGTTTACCACATCGCCCACGGTGCGCAGGTTCTCGATGGCGTCGTCGGGCACCTCGATGCCAAACTCGTCCTCCAGCGTCATCACCATGTCCACGATGTCAAGGCTGTCGGCCTCAAAGTCGCTCATGATGTCACTGTCCATCGTGATCTTAGCGGGGTCGATGTCCAGCTGCTCCGCCAGCAGTGCGCGAATTTTCTCAAACGTATCCATTGTGCGGTCTCCTTTTTATGCTGTTACTTCAAAAACATTGTGCGGCGGCCAAGCCGGAAACGCGCAGCGATGACCATGTGCCTTTTTGCCAAGATCCGGCGGTGGCGTTCCACCACGCACAAGTTCCTCTTCTTTTTTATATCCCAAGCCCTGCCCGTTGTCAAGCCCTGTTTTGCAATCCAGTGGACTTCCGGAGAATTTTAACCGGAAAAATCCCCCAAACCCCGTTTTTTCGCTTGACAGAACCCGATTTGCTTCTTATGATAATATAGAAGAGTTTTGGGGGACTGACTGTTATGAAATTATCCTTTACCAAAATGCACGGCTGTGCCAACGATTATATCTATCTGGACTGCCGTTCCTCCGGCGTGCCGGAGAACATTTCGGCTCTGGCCGAAAAGCTCTCGGCGCGTCATTTCTCCATTGGTGCCGACGGCATCATCTGCGTCTGCGCCCCGGTGACGGCCGGTGCGGATGGCCGGATGCGGATCTTCAACGCAGACGGCAGCGAGGGCAAGATGTGCGGCAACGGCATCCGCTGCGTGGCGCAGTGGCTCCGGGACCACGCCCCTGAATGCGCCGACAAGCCGGTGCTGACGATCGACACCGAGAGCGGCACCAAGACCGTCCGGTATCAGGGCGGCGGCTGCTGGCAGGTGGAGATGGGGGCATACAGCACCCTGCCCGCCGACCTGCCTGCTGTCAACATGGGCGACGGCCCGCTGGTGGACGTTCCGCTGGAAGTGGACGGCAAGGCGTGGAAGGTGACCTGCATCAATGTGGGTAACCCCCACTGTGTCACCGTCGTGCCCGCCGTGGACGGCCTGAAACTGGAAGAAATCGGCCCGGATTTTGAGCATCACCTGAATTTCCCGGAGCGGATCAACACCGAGTTCGTCGAGGTCACCGACCCCACCCACCTGAAAATGCGGGTCTGGGAGCGGGGCAGCGGCGAAACATGGGCCTGCGGCACCGGCACCTGCGCCACCGTTTCGGCCCTGACCGAGCTGGGCGTCTGCCCGCGCGGAGAAGAGATCCATGTCACCCTGCGGGGCGGCGAGCTGGTGATCCGGCTCCTGCCCGGCAATCAGATCCTCATGACCGGCCCCACCGAGACGGTGTGTGAGGGCACTACAGAAGTTTGAAAGAGAGGGAAAGTTACCATGAAAATGAACAAACATTACAACGAGCTGAAGGCCAGCTACCTGTTTGTGGACATCGCCCACAAGGTCGCCGCCTATCAGGAGGCACACCCCGATAAAGAGATCATCCGTCTGGGCATCGGCGATGTGACCCAGCCGCTGGCCAAGTGCGTGGTGGATGCCATGCACGCCGCAGCCGACGAGATGGGCACCAAAGAGGGCTTCCACGGCTACGGCCCCGAGCAGGGCTATCCCTTCCTGAAGCAGGCCATTCAGGGTTACTACGCTTCCCGGAATACCAAGATCGCCGAGGATGAGATCTTCATCTCCGATGGTGCCAAGAGCGATCTGGCCAATGTGCTGGGCCTGTTCGATGTGGACAACACCGTTCTCGTTCCCGATCCCGTCTACCCGACCTATGTCGATGACAATGTGACCGACGGCCGCAAGATCATCTATGGCCGCACCAGTCAGGAGAACGGCTTCCTCGGAATGCCCGATGAGAACGTTAAGGCCGACATCATCTATATCTGCAGCCCCAACAACCCCACCGGTGCGGCATATACCCGTGACCAGCTGAAAGAGTGGGTGGCCTACGCCAAGAAGAACAACGCCGTCATCCTGTACGATGCCGCTTACGAGTGCTTCATCTCCGACGGTGATCTGGCCCGCAGCATCTTCGAGATCGAAGGTGCCCGCGAGTGCGCCATTGAGATCTGCTCCTTCTCCAAGATCGCAGGCTTCACCGGCACCCGCTGCGGCTACA
>CAVKZS010000089.1:0-6701 GCA_963660925.1 Eubacterium sp. CAG:38
ATGATGCTGGAAACAGACATATCGTGGTTCAGGGCCACCACAAAGTATGCGGCATACTTGGAAACATCCACATCCACATACCAGTCGCGGGTCAGCAGCTCGGGCAGGCGGTAGGTCAGGTTGGTGCCCACAACGTAGTCCAGCTTGCCGGCAGCAACAGCAGCGTCGAACTTCTCCAGACCGCTGGTGAAGAGCGGGAAGGTAGCGTTTGCGATGATCCGCTTTGCGCCGCGCTCCTTCAGGTTGGTGGCAACTTCCAGCATACTCTCGCCGGAAGCGATGATGTCGTCGGCGATGAAGACGGTCTTGCCTTCCACGGAGTCGCCCAGATACTCATGCGCGACGATGGGGTTGCGGCCGTTGACCACGCGGGTGTAGTCACGACGCTTGTAGAACATACCGAGGTTGCAGCCCAGCACGCTGGAGAAGTACATATTGCGGTTCATAGCACCCTCGTCCGGGCTGACCACGATGAACTTTTCCTTGTCGAAGGAGATCTCGGGGTTCTTGCGCAGCAGGCTCTTGAGCACCTGATAGGTCGGCATGGCATTGTCGAAGCTCATCAGAGGCACAGCGTTGACCACGCGGGGATCGTGTGCGTCGAAGGTGATGATGTTGCGCACGCCCATGCTCTGCAGCTCCTGCAGGGCTACGGCGCAGTCGAGGCTCTCACGCACCACACGGCGGTGCTGGCGGCCACCGTACAGGCTGGGCATGATGACCGACACGCGGTGCGCCTTGCCTGCCACGGCCTGAATGATGCGCTTCAGGTTGGCGAAGTGATCGTCGGGGGACATATGGTTGACATAGTTGAACAGTTTGTAGGTCACGCTGTAATTGCCGGGATCGACCACGATGAAAATATCATCGCCGCGCACCGACTCCTGCACCAGACCCTTGGCGTCGCCGCTCTGGAAGCGGGGGCACTCAGCCGGGATGATGAAGGTCTTTTCGTTCAGACCTGCATCGGCCGCCCAGCGCACCAGATGCTTGTCGATCAGGTTGGTCAGTTCCTCGGCACCCGGGCAGGCGATGAGGCGCAGATCCGCGACCTGACTCTGCAGAAAACAATCCTTGGGATTAATATCAGCCATAATTGCAACTCCTTCATGTTCCGATATCTCAAACGTGGACATACCTATCCGCCTTTATTCTATCACAATTTTACCTTTTCGACACTAGAAACTTCATCCACAGGGGTATTTTCTGCGCCTTGCACATCTGTTTTTCCTTTTGCGACCGGACTCTGTGACTTTTTTACAAAAAGCGGGCGGATTTGCACAAAGGCTTGACATTTTCTGGATTTTCTCTATAATAGTTATTTGTTGTAATTACTTTTGATAATCATTTGAAAGGAATCCTTATGACAGCCGAACTCATCAAACGGATGATGGACGCCTGCTACCTCGGCAAACGTGCCCGGGATCTGCTCCCGCCGCTGCCCGCCGGGGTGCACTCGTCCTACATCCAGTATCTCGATGTCCTGCAAAAGCTGGAGCACAGCGGCCTGCAGGCCAAAGTCTCGGACATCAGCGACGCGCTGAACCTGCCCCGCCCCGGTGTGACCCGGACGGTCAAGGAGATGGAAGCCAAAGGCTACCTGAAAAAGACCACCTCGGAGGCCGATGGGCGGGTCACCTACCTGTCCATCACCGAAAGCGGGCGGCGGCTCTGGGAGAAGTACGATGCACAGTATTTTGCCCATCTGCTCCCCTCCTTGGAGGACATCCCCGACGCGGATGCCGAAGCCATGATCCGCACCATCGAAACACTCTATCATGTCATGTGTGAAAGGAGAGACGACTCTTGAAAACCGACAAAAGCGATTTTACCCAAGGCAGCATCCTGAAAAAACTGGTCCTCTTCATGCTCCCGGTGCTGGGCGCACTGGTTCTGCAGGCCGCCTACGGTGCCGTAGACCTGCTGGTGGTGGGACATTTCGGCACCACTTCCGGCTTGTCCGGCGTTTCCACCGGCAGTCAGGTGCTCAACCTCGTGACCTTCGTAGTCACCCAAACAGCGATGGGCATCACCGTCCTGATCGGCCGCTATCTGGGTGAAAAACGCCCTGAGCTGATTGGCTCGGTCATCGGCGGTGCCGGCGTGGTGTTCGCCCTGATCTCGCTGGTGCTGTTCGTGGTCATGGTCTTTTTCTCCCGGCCCATTGCCGTGCTGATGCAGGCCCCCGCCGAGGCCGTGGACCTGACTTCCCGCTACATCCAGATCTGCGGTGCCGGCATCTTCTTCATCGTGGCCTACAACCTGTTGTCGGCCATCTTCCGCGGGCTGGGCGACAGCCGTTCGCCCTTGATCTTTGTGCTGGTGGCCTGCATCGTCAACATCTTCGGCGACCTGCTGCTGGTGGCCGGGTTCCACCTCGACGCCGCCGGTGCCGCCATTGCCACCGTTTTTGCGCAGGCTGTCAGCGTTGTCTGCGCCATTGTCATGCTCCTCAAGAAAGATCTGCCTTTTAAAATCAAAAAGGCCGACTTCCGCCTGAACCCGCAGTGCAAGAAGTTCCTGCAGATCGGCCTGCCGCTGGCGTTGCAGGAGTTCCTGACCCAGATTTCCTTCCTTGCCCTCTGCGCTTTCGTCAACCGGCTGGGTCTGGAAGCGTCCTCCGGCTACGGCGTTGCCTGCAAGATCGTCAACTTTGCCATGCTAATCCCCAGCTCCCTGATGCAGTCGCTGGCCTCCTTCGTCTCCCAGAACGTGGGTGCCGGCAAGCCCAAGCGGGCCAAGCAGACCCTCTTCACCGGCATCGGCATCGGTCTGGTGTTCGGCGCGGCAGTGTTCTCCCTCGTCATGCTCAAGGGCGACCTGCTTTCCAGCATTTTTACAAGCAACGCTGCTGTGATCCAGAGTGCTTATGCCTATCTGAAGGGCTTTGCCCTTGAAACGGTTTTCGCTGCCGTCCTGTTCACGTTCAGCGGTTATTTCAACGGCATCAATCAGACGTTCTTCGTCATGCTGCAGGGCATCATCCAGACCTTGCTGGTGCGTCTGCCGCTGGCTTACTTCATGAGCATCCAGCCAGACGCCAGCCTGACGAAAATTGGTCTTGCCGCTCCCGTTTCCACGGCGGTGGGTGTCCTCCTGAGCGTCTGCTACTACCTCTACCTCAACAAAAAAGCAAAGTCATAAATAAACAAAAAAGCCTGTTGCGCTGTGCGCAACAGGCTTTTTTGTTATGCGAAGCTTACAGGGCAGCCACAGCAGCCTTCAGCTCTTCCACGCGGTCGGTGTTCTCCCACTTCACGCCCAGATCCTCGCGGCCCATGTGACCGTAAGCAGCGAGCTTGCGGTAGATGGGCTTGCGCAGGTCGAGGTCGCGGATGATGGCAGCGGGGGTCAGGTCAAAGACCTTCTCGACGGCCTGCTCGATCTTCTCGTCTTCCACGACGCCGGTACCGAAGGTATCGACCATGATGGAGACAGGCTTTGCCACGCCGATGGCGTAAGCGACCTGAACCTCACACTGCTTGGCCAGACCCGCAGCGACGATGTTCTTGGCGACCCAGCGGGTAGCGTAAGCCGCGCTGCGGTCCACCTTGCTGGGGTCCTTGCCGGAGAAGGCACCGCCGCCGTGACGGGCATAGCCGCCGTAGGTATCGACGATGATCTTGCGGCCGGTCAGACCGGTATCGCCCTGAGGACCGCCCACGACGAAGCGGCCGGTGGGGTTGATATAGTACTTGGTGTTCTCGTCCAGCAGTTCGGCGGGGATGGTGGCCTTGATGACCTTTTCCATCACATCGGCACGCAGCTTCTCCATCGGGACCTTGTCGCTGTGCTGGCTGGAGATGACGACGGCATCCACGCGGACGGGCTTGCCGTCCACATACTCGACGGTGACCTGACTCTTGCCGTCCGGACGCAGGTAATCCATCTCGCCGCTCTTGCGCACCTCGGTCAGACGCTTGGCCAGCTTGTGGGCGAGACTGATGGGCATGGGCATCAGCTCGGGGGTCTCGTCGCAGGCATAACCGAACATCATGCCCTGATCGCCTGCACCGCCGACTTCATCGTTGGTGCCCAGTGCGATATCGGGGCTCTGGCCGTCAATGTTGGAAATGACGGCGCAGGTATCAGCGTCGAAGCCGTACTTTGCGCGGGTGTAGCCGATGTCGGCCACGACCTCGCGGACGATCTTCTGGAAATCGACGTAGCAGTTGGTGGTGATCTCGCCCATGATGTGGACCAGACCGGTGGAAGCGCAGGTCTCGCAGGCAACGCGGGCCTCGGGATCGTGGGTCAGGATCTCGTCGAGGATGGCGTCGGAGATCTGATCGCAGATTTTGTCGGGATGTCCCTCGGTGACAGACTCCGAGGTGAACAGACGATGTTTTGCCATAGTGGTTGAACCTCCTTGGTTTCGGGTGTGTGTATGTGGATACCAGCTTCATACCCATCCATCAAGATTTTGCGCAATAAAAACGCCCAGAACCGAAGTTCTGAGCGTTGCACTCTTATCTTTCGGTTTTCCCGCAGGATTTGGCACCTTATGCTTTCGCACAGGTTGTCGGGCTTCGCAGGGCCTGTCCCCTCAGCCGCTCTTGATAAGTCGGTATTCAGTTGTTTTCGAGAGATATCTTATCATTGCTCCGTCAGATTGTCAAGGGAAAGTCGCACTTATTTTTACATTTTTCCCGAATTGATGAAGCGCTTCCTGACCAAAAGTCAGTTTTTCCGGGCAAGGATGCAGATCCAGTGCTTTTTGTCCTCTTCAATAGCACTCCGCTCCGAAAATCCGCCCGGCTTGCGGGTATTCTGAAAAAAGCCCATGTCTGTGCCCTCCTCTTGGTTTGTCATATCAAACTCATTGTAGCACAGAATGCTTCACTTCACAAGATGCAAAAAGGCTGCTATCAACCTCTCTGTCTCGCATTCGCTCGACAGCTCTCCTGATAGGAGAGCCCTTGGCAAGCCGAAAAAACGCGATGCCATTGAAGATTGATAACAGCCGATTGAAAATTTTTGCTTAGTAGCCCTTTGCCTGCTCGCCGTTCAGGATCTTGACGGCGCGGGAGGTGCCGAGGCGGTCTGCGCCCAGCGCAAGGAACTTCTCCATGTCCTCGACGGTGGAGATGCCGCCGGCGGCCTTGACCTTGCAGCGGCCATGCACACCCTTGACCATCAGCTCCACATCGTGGAAGTTGGCACCTGCGGTGGAGAAGCCGGTGCTGGTCTTGATGTAGTCGGCACCGGCCTCACAGACGATGTCGCACATCTTTTCCTTCTCAGCGTCGGTCAGCAGGCAGGTCTCGATGATGACCTTCAGGACCTTGTCGCCCACAGCCTGCTTGACGGCACGGATGTCCTCACGGACGGCGTCGTACTCGCCGTTCTTCAGGCGGCCGATGTTGATGACCATATCGACCTCGGCGGCACCGTTCTCGATGGCAGTCTTGGCCTCAAATGCCTTGCTCTTGGTGTCCATGGCACCCAGAGGGAAACCGACCACGCAGCAGACCGGAATGCGGCCGGCCATATACTCCACCGCCTGCTTGACGTAGCAGGTGTTGATGCAGACCGAAGCGGTGTGGTTGGCAATGGCCTCGTCACACAGGGTCTGGATCTGGGGCCAAGTGGCCTCCGGCTTGAGCAGGGTATGGTCTACATGAGACAGGATTTCTTCACGGGTCATTCTTTTTTCCTCCTGTGATGGTTCAGTTCTTGCTGGCATGGCGGACTTTTGCCATCCCCACTGCGCTCAGTGCGATGGCCGTTGCCGAGACCGTCGCGCCGATGATGCCTAGAACCAGACCGGAAACCAGAAATGCGAAGCCTTTCAAACCACGTTTCATAAAACTGTACCTCCAATATTATTATGAAGCTCCAGATGAAGCTTGCCTGCAACTTTCCACCTCATCCGGCACGATCGTGCCACCTTCCCCTCAAGGGGAAGGCATATCTGCTCGTCCAAAAGGCTTCCCCTCGAGGGGAAGCTGTCTGCGAAGCAGACTGATGAGGTGTCGTTACTTCTTTTTAAACACGATCCACTTACTGAACACATAGTTCAGCACGACGACGATCACGTTCGAGAAGAGCTTGACGGCGAGGCCCCAGAGACTCTGGGCGGTGATGGCACCGGAGACGCCCGCCACATAGACGACGGTCGGGCCGTCGGCACCGCCGATCACAGCCGCCGCGGGCGAACCGCCCCCGGTGGCAACGACCGTGACACCGTTCAGCAGACCTTCCATCAGGGCCGTGCCCTGCGCCGCCAGCAGGTTGCCGCCCACCATCATGATGACGGCATCCAGCACCAGCGTCCCCAGACGGCAGGTGACGAACTTGCCGAACTCCGAGAGGGCCGCTCTGCCCTTCGTCCTGCTGGAAAAGACGAACGCCCGGTTGGTGGCATAGGCGAACAGGATGCAGAGCACATTGTCCAGCACATTGCCCCAGCTATTGGCCGCCTCGTACCCGAAGATCCGGCTGAACAGCGCGTAGAGCACGATGTTCAGCAGGGTCGTCAGCACGCCAAAAATCAGATAGGAGAGGACTTCCCAGTGGGATTTAAGCCATTTTATCATAGTAGTTTATAAAAACAGCCCCGCCGCCGTTACCCGGCAACGGGGCTGTTCTGATTGCATTGTGTCAGGCGTTTGCCTTGCAAGCGGGCTGATTACTCAGCGTCGTTGTTCAGCAGAGCCTTCATGGACAGGCTGATGCGCTTCTTGTCGAAGTCAACATCC
>CAVKZS010000090.1:0-32630 GCA_963660925.1 Eubacterium sp. CAG:38
GTCCACCACAGGGCCCGCTACGCGAATAATAGTTCCCTGTATCATACAATTGCCTCTCATTTATTCATTACTTTGCACCGCCGCCGCGCCGCCGATGATCTCGGTGATCTCCTGCGTGATGGAGCCCTGCCGGGTGCGGTTGTACTCCAGCTGCAGGTCGCGGATCATATCGTTCGCGCTCTTGGTGGCGGAGTCCATGGCGGTCATGCGGGCACTCTGCTCGGCACAGTAGCTCTCGGTCATAGCACCGAAGATCATGCCGTGCATATAGATGGGTGCGGTCTGCTCGAACACAGTCCACGCATCCGGCACCATCTCCACCTCGCCGCGGGGGTCACCCAGACCCTTCGGGGCGGGCTGCAGATGTTCCCGGTCCAGCGGCAGCAGACGCACCATGACCGGCTCGCTGGTCAGCGCATTCTGGATCTTGGTGTAGATCAGGTAGATCTCGTCCAGATTGCCGGCCTTGAAGTCGTCGATGGCGTCCACCGTGATGTCGCGGGCGCGCTGCAGGGTCGGAGCCGTGGCACCGTACTGAAACTCCTCCACCAGACGGGGGTCTTTGTGGAGCAGTGCACGGTAGCCGGTCTGACCGATGACGTAAAACTTGGCGTTGGGGTCGTCGCCGGCCTCCGCCTTGAGGAATTTGATCAGATTCTGGTTATAGGCACCGGCCATACCCTTATCCGCCGTCAGCACGATGTAGGCCCGCTTTGGGGTCGCGGTGTTCCGCTCATGGAAGAAGGGATGCACCGGTTCATCGGGCAGATGGGGCACCACGCGGGAGATGGTATCTCTCATGCGGGTAAAATAGGGCTGGACGTTCTGGTAATTCTGGCGTGCCTTGCGGAGCTTGGACGAGGAGATCAGATACATGGCGTTGGTGATCTTCTGGGTGTCCTGAATGCTCTCGATACGCTCTTTCAGCAGCTTACTGGACGGCATGGCTGTCGCCTCCCGCAAATGCTTTCCATGCGTTCAGGATGGTATCAACCTGCTCCGGAGCAAGCTTTCCGGTCTTCTGGATCTCATCCATCGTGCCGGATACATCCGTGCGGAACTGACGCACAAATGCGGAGGTTTTCGCCCGCTGTTCTGCGGTAGGGATCTCATCGAGCGCGCCGTGCGAAGCAAGGGTCAGAATGACGACCTGCTCGGCGTCAGACTTGGGCTGATACAGCGGCTGCTTGAGCATCTCCATCAGAGCCTTGCCGTGCTCGAGCTGGCGGCGGGTCTCCGCGTCCAGATCGGAGCTGAACTGGGCGAAGGACTCCATATCCTTGTACTGAGCCAGCTCAATACGGAGGTTGGAGTTTGCCTTCTTCATTGCCTTGGTCTGGGCCGCACCGCCGACACGGGAGACCGACAGGCCGACATTGACGGCCGGGCGGTTGCCTGCGTTGAAAAGTGCACTCTCGAGGAAGATCTGACCATCGGTGATGGAAATGACGTTGGTGGGGATATAAGCCGAGACATCGCCTGCCTGCGTTTCCACGATGGGCAGGGCGGTGATGGAACCGCCGCCAAGGTCATCCCGCATCCGGCAGGAACGCTCCAGCAGACGGGAATGCAGATAGAACACATCGCCGGGGTAAGCTTCACGGCCGGGAGAACGGCGGAGCAGCAGGGAGATGGCACGGTAGGCCACTGCGTGCTTGGACAGATCATCGTAAACGATCAGGACGCTCTTGCCCTGATCCATGAAATACTCGGCCAGTGCGGTGCCGGCGTAGGGTGCGATGTACTGCAGCGGTGCGCTGTCGCTGGCCGTTGCCGCCACGATGGTGGTGTAGTCCATGGCACCGTGCTTCTTCAGATCCTCGGCAACGCGGGCGATAGAAGAAGCCTTCTGGCCGATGGCGACGTAGATGCAGAGGACGCCGGTGTTCTTCTGGTTCAAGATGGCGTCAGTTGCAATGGAGGTCTTACCGGTCTGGCGGTCACCGATGATCAGCTCACGCTGGCCGCGGCCAATGGGGAACATCGAGTCGATGGCAAGGATACCGGTGTGAAGCGGGGTATCGACGCTCTGGCGTTCCAGAATGCCGGGGGCCTGCTTCTCGATGGGGTTGTAACCCACGGCCTCAACGGGGCCTTTGCCGTCGATGGGCTCGCCCAGCGGATCGATGACACGGCCGAGAAAGCCTTCGCCCACCGGGATACCGGCACGCTTGCCGCTGCGGGTGACCATGGTGCCGACGCCGACCGTCTCGGCCCCGTCGAACAGCATGATTCCCAGACGGCCCGGCTCGACGCTCTCGACCATGCCCTTGGCACCGTTCTCGAAGGTGACGATCTCGCCGTACACAGCACGATCCATGCCTTCGACCTGCACGATGCCGTCGGCAGAGGCGATGACCACACCGCCCTCGGCACTGGTGGCCGCGGGCTTGTAGTCTTCGATGCGGGTCTTGAGGGTGGCCAGCGAAGGCTTGCCCTCCATCATCTTATCCAGCGTATGACGGCCGGAGTTGTCGAACACCCGGTCGCCCACCTGCAGCACATATCCGGACAGCAGACTCTCGTCTACGGCAACGTCCAGCAGCACCTCGGTGGCGTCATACAGCTTCTTGATCTCGTTTTTGATGCGGACAATGTCTTCCTCGCGGGGCTGATGGGCCGCACGCAGGTCGGCCTTGACGATCCGGTTGGCCGCGAAAAATTCGTTGCTGAACTCAGTTGCCATCGCCAACACCCGCTTTCTGCAGCAGATCGTCCAGCATCCGTGCATCGTCCTGCTGGGTCAGGTTGCGCTCCAGCAGTTTCTCGCACATTGCACGGGCCAGTGCGGTGGTCTGGGCGTCGGCCTCGCGCAGCTTGTGCTGCCGCTCGGCCTCTGCCGCAGCCTTGCCCTCGGCCAGAATCGCATCGGCCTGACGCTGTGCGTCGGCAAGGAGCTGCTCTTTTTCCTTTTCAGCCTGCTTCTCGTAGGCTTCCCGACGCTGAGCTGCCTCAGCGTCCACATTGCGCAGCTTGTCCTGCGCAGCAGTCAAGGCCGTCTTTGCTTCCGTCTTCGAGGCTTCGGCGGCGGCCATTGCGTCGTCCACCTGCTTCTGACGCTGCTCGATGATGTTCATGACAGGTTTGTACAGGAACTTCCGCAGCAGCAGGAACAGAACCAGAACGTTGACGACTGTATACAGAAGATTGATGTTCAGTGTCAGCATTCGTCATGCCTCCGTCATCAACCCAAGAACAGGATGATCAGCAGTGCAACAACGAAGCCGAAAATTGCAGTACCTTCTGCCAGAGCTGCGCCCAGCAGCAGGTTGGTCTGGATCTTACCAGCTGCCTCGGGCTGGCGGCTGATGGCCTCCGTTGCCTTGCCCGTTGCGATGCCGATGCCGATGCCGCCGCCAATACCAGTCAGTGCTGCAATGCCAGCACCCAGAGCTACCAATCCGTTCATAATATTATCTCCTTTTGTAGTTATAATTCTTGGCTCCCCCTCTGGGGGAGCTGGCGCGAATGCGCCTGAGAGGGCTTAGTCCTCTCCGCCGATGCTCTCTTTCATGAACAGCGACGTCAAGAACACGAACACATAGGTCTGGATCAGACCATCGAACAAATCAAAATACAGGCTGAACACCGCCGGGACGAACACAGGCACGACCAGCTTGATCAGCTCCATGATGACGAATGCGCCCAGCACGTTGCCGAACAGTCGCATACACAGGCTGGTGGGCCGGATGGCGATCTCGAGGATGTTCATGGGCGTCATGATCGGGGTGGGGGCCGCCAGACTCTTGAGGAAGCCTACGCCGCCCTGCGCATGGATGCCGGAATACTCGATCAGCACAATGCTCATCAGGGCCAGTGCCGCCGTCACGTTCAGATCCTTTGTGGGAGGTTTGATGCCAAACACGCCGATCAGGTTGGAACAGGCGATGTATAGAGCCACCGTCATCAGGTAGGGCACATACCGCTTGCCCTTTTCGCCCAGCAGACCAACAAAGAAGTTGTTGATCGTGGTCACGACCAGCTCCAGAATGGCCTGCCGCTTGCTGATGTGATCGACTTTCAGGTTCCGGGTCAGCAGGATGGAACCGACGACCAGAAACACCATGATGCCCCAGCTGACGACCACGGATTCCGGGATCTGCAGCCCGCCGATGGAGATCATCTCAACGTTCAGCTCTTCTTTCAGAGCCGCCGTCAATGCGTTCATCGTTCTGCCCCCTTTCCGTTAAGCCGCGTCGTGTCTGGAAATACAGGTGAATATACCGTTTCACTCGCTCTCCTTTCGTTCTTAACTCTTACCGAAACGACGTTTTCCCGCCGAAAAAAGCAAGGAAGGCGGTTGATTTTCATCTTGCGCCCTCCCATCGTTTCAGCCCGAATGCTGTCGTTTGCGGCTGTTATCATAGCACGATTCCCGCGGATTGGATAGTCCCTTTCCCAACATTCTACTTTTTGTTATATTCCATTCCGCAGGCGTTTCAAAAATGTTGTGCATTTTGCGCAAATCCAGCCCGTTTCTCTGGGCTTGTTGCACAATCTCTTTGCCGATTCTTAGCCATTTCTTCCGTTTTTTGAGGTTTTTACGGAAGAAAATCGGCTTGTTTTCCGTGCAGTATACACTATCTGTATACCGGCCATATAAAATTTATATGGGGCAAAGGGCCGTCATACCCTTTAAATTTCCTTCAGCATACCGGGTTTCGATAGCCTCTATACCTATTTTATATAACGCCGCCGCTATCAGTCGGCCTTCTCTGCCTTTTCGCCGCGGCGGAAGAGCAGGCGGAAAATGAACCGGGACAGCGGGCCGCAGTAAAACATCTGCCAGCACAGAGCCATCGGGAAGTTGCAGCCAAAGGTATGGACCCACATTCCGAAGCTGGGCTGCTTGAACAGCACCGTTGCGATCAGGCTCATGACCGGGCACATGATGCAGACGATCATCAGGGAGATGGCATAGGTGATGAACTGGGGCCGGTCGGTAGGGCGCATGAACATAAATGCCAGCTTGGTCGCCAGCTTCTCGACCACAAAGAACTCGAGGATAAAAGCTGCCGGTACCATAATGGGCATTTCATGCAGGGCCATTGCAAAGGTCGCATTGGTGACGCCGCCGGTGTTCAGCGCGACGTTGTAGACGATCATTCCATAGACCATGATGGTCGCCATAACGATGGTAAAGACGATTTTTTCCAGTAATGTTTTCGGCATTTGTGAAGTACTCCTTTATTTTGTGTGGTGTCTGAACTTTCATCGCACAAAAAAAGAAGACCGGCGCGAACTTTCGTCTCGCCGATCTTCCTGCTGCGACTACCATTGATTGCCCCGGATTATACCACAGGACTTCACCGCCCGTAAGTACCGACGGACATTTTCTCGCATTTTTCCAGAAACCATCCACGCACGGCCCGAAAATTCTGGACAGTTCGCCATCCGCAGGGCAAAGACGTTGCATTTTCACAGTTTTTTAGTGATATATTGAAAAATACTGTTTATTTCTTTGTGCAGTCTGCGAATAGACAAAACTGCATTTGCCGGGTATAATAAAGTCAGAAACCAGACAAGTACAGCAGAAGATCAAAAGAGATCTCACCCCGCTGACTTTAAGAAGAAAGGAGCGAAGACCGATGGTTGATATGGAACCCGCACAGTGTGGACAGACTGTCGGGGATCGCTGAGAAGCAAAACAGAGGCTCACCACAAACGGGATGTTTCCCCCGTATAAAAACGCAAAAGAAGATTGAGCCAGTCTTGAGCATCAAATAACGCGTATCACAGAACAGTCTGTCAAAGATAAATCCTCTGGCAATTCAAATAGATCCGCCGAAGGTGATTCTGATGATGAAAACTTTTGTACGGAGCAAGATATTTGAATAACCAAAAAGGAGCTACTCCAATGTACTAAGCAATGATCCCCCGCAAATCTAACTCGAAAGAATGTGGTAATATGAAATTCATCCTCATGATTCGTGTGCCGCAGTCCAACAGTTAAGAGAAGGGTCAGACCAATGTACAGGTAAAATAAGTTCTTCTGCAACAAGATCCCCGTTCTTCATCGTTTCAAGGAGCGATTTCTATGAAACGTCTGGTAAAGACCGAAAAATGACGAACCGAGGAGAAGAGGCTTATGACTCCGAAGAAGTAAGTATCCAGCCGGATGAGGGCTTGCAACCGCCTCATCCGGCTGGTTTTTTGTTTGCAGTTCTCCCCTCTCCTGCTTATCTTTCGTCCTTGTTTTTGCACTTTTCTATGTTATAATTGACAAAAAGCAGGAGGTGCAATGTAAAATGACAGATATGACCTATTTTCTTTTTATCGGCCTGTCTTTGGTCGCTCTTGCCTTCGGTCTTTTTCAGGGCATTCGTGACCTGATGGACAAAGACCCCATCATCCGCCGCAGCAATGACCGCTGCCTGAACGACCCGGAATACCGCGCTATGTGGCAGAAAAAAGACGGCCTTCGTCAGATCATCAGCTGCATCCTCTTTGTGCTGTATGTTCTCTTTATCAATGAACGGTTCAGCATGGTTTTCCTCACGATCGGCCTTGCGGTCAATATCCTTTATGCCGTCGCCTACGAATCGTGGGAACACAGCAACGACTGAATTTCAAAAATGCCTTGCACCTCCTGTTCCCTCATGTTACAATGAGGAAAAACGACAGGAGGATTTTTTATCATGGTCAAACACATCATTCTCTGGCAGCTCAAGGATGAGCTTTCCGACGCAGAAAAGTCCGAGATCAAGGCGGGCATCAAGGCAGGGCTGGAAGGTCTGGCCGGCCAGATCCCGGGGCTGGTCGAGATCAAAGTTCACACCAATGGTCTGCCCTCTTCCAACGCCGACCTGATGCTGGACACCACCTTCGAGACCGCTGAGGCTCTCAAGGGCTATTCCACCCATCCAGCTCATGTCGCCGTCGCCAACAGCAAAGTGCGGCCTTATTACAAAAATCGTGTCTGCCTCGACTACGAAGTCTGACCCTCTCAGGCGTCGCTCCGCTCCGCCAGCTCTCCCGAAGGGAGAGCCAAGACTCGGCTCCCACTTTGGGGGAGCTGTCTGCGAAGCAGACTGAGAGGGCAAGCCCGGCGGAGGCCGAGCACACAGCGCAGCGATACGCAGTTTATTTTTCAGTTGACAAACCCACAATTTTTGCGTATTATAGGTAGAAGAGACAAGGGATTATTCTGCCCCTGAGAAAGCAATCGCTCTCGTCCTTGGCGGGCTTGGACCCGTCCGGGGCGGGAGCGTTTTTGCTGCCACGATAGAAAGGAAGACAAATCCATGAGCGAGCACAAAACATTCTATATCACGACGCCGATCTACTACCCCAGCGACAAGCTGCACATCGGCCACAGCTACACCACCGTTGCCTGCGACGCGCTGGCACGCTTCAAGCGGATGCAGGGCTACGACGTCATGTTCCTGACCGGCACCGACGAGCACGGCCAGAAGATTCAGGACAAGGCTGCCGACGCCGGCGTGACCCCCAAGGAGTACGTCGATAAGATCGTCGCCACCGTCAAGGATCTGTGGAAGCTGCTGGACGTCAGCTACGACCGCTTCATCCGCACCACCGACGATTACCACATGGAGACCTGCCAGAAGATCTTTACCAAACTGTATGAGCAGGGCGATATCTACAAGGGCGAGTACATCGGCCACTACTGCAAGCCCTGCGAGAGCTTCTGGACCGACAGCCAGCTGGTGGACGGCAAATGCCCCGACTGCGGCCGCGAGGTCTACGACGCCCACGAGGAAGCTTACTTCTTCAAGACCGGCAAGTACGCCGACCGCCTGCTCAAGCTCTATGAGGAGAACCCTCAGTTCATCCAGCCCGAGAGCCGGAAGAACGAGATGATTGCCTTCATCAAGCAGGGCCTGCAGGATACCTGTGTGTCCCGTACCTCGGTCAAGTGGGGCATTCCCGTTCCCTTCGACCCCAAGCACACCATGTACGTCTGGGTCGATGCCCTGAGCAACTATATCTCCGCACTGGGTTACGGCAACGAGAAGTATCACGATTACGACAAGTTCTGGCCGGCAGACCTGCACATGGTCGGCAAGGAGATCCTGCGCTTCCACACCATCCTGTGGCCGGCCATGCTGATGGCTCTGGATCTGCCCCTGCCCAAGCGCGTGTTCGGCCACGGCTGGCTGCTGATGAACGGTGGCAAGATGTCCAAGTCGGTGGGCAACGTCGTCGATCCCGTCATTCTCTGCGACCGTTATGGTGTGGACGCCATCCGCTACTTCCTGCTGCGTGAGATTCCCTTCGGCAACGATGGCATGTTCACCAACGAAGCCCTCATCAACCGCATCAACAGCGACCTTGCAAACGACCTCGGCAATCTGCTGAGCCGCACCGTCGCCATGTGCGAGAAGTACTTCGGCGGCACCGTTCATAACGTTGCCGGCAGCGAGGCCATCGACACCGAGCTCGAGACTATGGTCAACGAGCTGACCGGCAAGGTCACTGCCGACATGGACAACCTGACCATCCCGCAAGCTCTGATGGAGATCTTCGCCGTCATCCAGCGCGCCAACAAGTACATCGACGAGACCGCACCTTGGGCTCTGGCCAAGGACGAAGCCAACAAGGAGCGTCTGGAGAGCGTGCTGTATCACCTGTGCGAGGCCCTGCGCGTCTGCGGCATCCTGCTGAACGCTTACCTGCCCTCCACCGCTCCCAAGATGATGGAGCAGCTGGGTCTGGACGCTTCGGCCCTCGACCTGACCAAGACCGTTTACGGCGCACAGGAGACCTACACCGTCCACAAGGGCGATGCCCTGTTCCCCCGCATCGACGTAGCCAAGGAGATCGCCCACCTGAAGGAAGAGGACGAAAAGCGGAAGGCCGCTGCAGCCGCCGCAAACAAGGCCAAGGAAGAGGCTGAGAAGGCAAAGGCTGCTCCCGCTTCTGAGGAGTCCGGTGTGGACTTCACCCACGAGGAAGAGATCAGCTATGACGACTTCTGCAAGGTCGAGCTGCGCGTGGCCGAGGTCCGTGCCTGCGAGAACCTGAAGGAGAGCAAGAAGCTGCTCCACCTGACCGTCTTTGACGGCGAGCGGGAACGCTGCATCCTGTCCGGCATTGCCAAGTGGTTCAAGCCAGAGGATCTGATCGGCAAGAAGATCGGCATCGTTGCCAACCTCGCACCCCGCCCCATGATGAAGGGCAAGTACGTCAGCGAGGGCATGATCTTCGCGGCGGATACCGCAGACGGCGGCTGCTTCATCCCCTTCTACAGCGATGATACGCCCGTGGGCGCACGCATCCACTGAGTATCATGCAGGAGAAAACACTAAACCGTGCCGAGAAGCTGGACCGCGTCTTTGGCACACCGGCTCTGGCCGTGCTGCTGGCGATCTTCTGCAACTGTCTGTGGGGATCGGCGTTCCCCTTCATCA
The DNA here is from genome assembly GCA_963660925.1 of Eubacterium sp. CAG:38. Lineage (GTDB taxonomy): Bacteria > Bacillota > Clostridia > Oscillospirales > Ruminococcaceae > Faecalibacterium. Next base: position 9,372 of record CAVKZS010000090.1, read on the forward strand.
AGATGGGCTACCGGCTCTTCTCCATTGACTCGGCCGATACGCCGTCCATCCTCTGCTTTGCCGGTGTCCGGTTCATGCTGGGCAGCTTCCTCGTTTTATTGGGAAGCATTCTGCTTCAGGGCAAGCTCCCGAAGTTTCCCCGCGGCAAAGTTGCGCTGGAATCCTGCGCGCTGGGCCTGTGGCAGACCACGGCGCAGTATGCGTTCTACTACTCGGCGGTCGCCCTGCTCACCGGTGCCTTTGGCGGCATCCTGAACAGCACCCAGAGCTTCCTCGGCGTCATCTTCGCCCACTTCATCTACGGCGACGCCGACCGGATGACCCCGGCCAAGGCCTTGGGCTGTGTGGTCGGCTTCGGCGGTGTGCTGGTAGCCACCATCGGCAACCACGGCAGCGGCAGCGCATGGGGCATCTTCTGTATGCTGCTGGCGACGGTCATCTTCACCCTCTCCGGCCCGTGGAACAAATCGGTGACGAAAAAGGCCGACAGCTTTGCGGTCTGCTTCCTCAACCTGTTTGTGGGCGGTCTGGCCCTGCTGGTCATCGGCCTTGTGCTGGGCGGCAGCCTGCACGTTCAGAGTGCGCTGGCCGTGGTGGTCATGCTCTATCTGGCCTTCATCTGCGGCGCGGGATACGTTCTCTGGGCCCTGCTGATGAAGAACAACCCAGTCAGCCGCATTGCCGTGTTCGGCCTTGTCAACCCGGTGGTCAACGTCCTGCTCAGCGCGGTGCTCAACGGCGAACCGCTCTTCGAGTGGCAGTACCTCGCCGCGCTTGCGCTGGTCTGTGTCGGCATCTGGCTGGTCAACAAGGCCCCGAAAAAGGAGCGCGTATGACCGGACCCATTTTTGACACCCATGCTCATTACAGCTCCAAGGCTTTTGACGCCGACCGTTATGCCCTGCTGGACAGCCTGCCCGCACAGGGCGTGGTGGACGTCTGCGAGCAGGCCACCCACTCGGGCGATGCGCCCCGCTGCCTCGAACTGGCCCACCGGTATCCATGGGTCTACGCCGCCATCGGCATCCACCCGGAAAGCCTGCTGGCCGCCGAGGACTGCGGCGAGGACGGCCCGGCCCCGACCATCTCCGTCTACGGCGGCGACTGGCAGGCCGAGATGCGTGCCCTTGCGCCCTACTACGACGACCCCAAGGTGGTGGCCGTGGGCGAATGCGGGCTGGATTACCACTGGCCCGTGCCGAAGGACGCGCAGCTGGCCCTCTTCGAGGCCGAGATCAAACTCGCCCTCGAGCTGGACAAGCCCATCATCGTCCATGACCGGCAGGCCCACGCCGACGTCTATGCACTGCTCAAGCAATATCGGCCCAAGGGCATCGTCCACTGCTATTCCGGCAGTGCCGACGACGCGCTCTGGCTGGCAAAACAGGGGCTTTACTTCGGTTTCGGCGGTGCCTGCACCTTCAAGGGGGCCAAGCGCGCCGCCAAAGCTATCGCCGCCCTGCCGCTGGAACAGATCGTCCTCGAGACGGACTGCCCCTACATGGCCCCAGAGCCGGTGCGCGGCACCCGCTGCGACAGCTCCCTGATCCGCTATGTGGGCGAGTATATCGCTTCGGTCAAGGGCATCTCGCCCGAAGAGGTGTTCCGGCAGACCACGGAGAACGCAAAGGCTGTGTATCAGATCTAATGCAAGCAGCGAGTACAGCTCGCTTCTTATAAATCAAACTTTAACTTGTCATCAAGGAGAATTATTATGAAAGCTCGTATTCCCAAACACCGCGAATTCATCATCAACTTCCCCGACAGCGTCGATCAGGCCAAGGCCAACGAGGGCTGGGCAAAGCTGCAGCAGATCGTTGAGGACTACAAGAAGGCCCACAACGGTGCTTCCGTCTATGCTCCTACCTTCATCGAGGATTGCGAGGCAGAGGTCAAGAAGCTGCAGGAAGAGTACGGCTTCGAGTACACCGTCGAGTACGTTCAGTAATTGACAGCACAAAAGGGCGTGCATCGTCTCCGCACCATGCGGAGGGATGCACGCCCTTTTTGTTTGCTTTTTATCGGCGGATCAGTGCCGCTTCTTTTTCTTGTCGGCCCACACAAAATATCCAGTGTAGACGACCCAGACCGGGATGGCAACAAGGGTGACGGTCTTGGTCAGCTTCAGGCCGTCCGCCTGATACACAAAGTCGATGGTGCTGTACCCTGCCGGGCAGAGAACAGCCATCAGGCCCTTATCGACCTCGACGACCTCCCTCTCCTCGCCGTTGACGTAGGCCGTGAAGCCGTCGTCGTAGGGCACCGCGAAGAACACGAGGTTGTCTTTGTCCAGCTGAATTTCGGCAGAGAAACCGGAATTCGTCATCTGGAACTCACTGCACGCATTGGCGCGGCGGTCGTTGCAATCGCTGACATAGGTTTCGTAATAGAGGTCGTAGAGCTTGTCGTCCGGCAGTTCGGTCAGGTACTTGCCGTAAGTCTCTACGTCCTCATCCGAGAGCACCAGTGCCCGCATCAGCAGGTTGGAGCGGGTGGAGGTCATGCTGTTCTCGTAGGTCTCCTCGGTGATGTAGTAATCGTAGGTAAAGCCCATCGGGACATAGTTGGTGTTCTCGTAGAGCACGAAGCCGTCCATGGTCTCGTAGTGCTCCCAGCCGGAATCCGCCTCATTCTCGAACTCTTCCTGATGCTCCGGCGTGGTGATGAGGTATTTCACGCTCAGCAGGCCCCGCAGGGCGTAGTTGGAGATGTCCGGCTCGCTCCGAACGTCCCGCTTGACGCCCAGTGCCGGGTAAAAGCTGAGGATGCTGGGGGCGGCGGTGCTGCCGAAGTACTGCAAGCAGCTCTTATCCAGCCAAAGACCAAGGTTGTCATGGGTCTTGTAGGTGTCAATGCGCCAGTCGCCTTCCGGCAGGTCGGCCTTGAGCTTGAGGGCGTTGTTGTCCTGCTCCACAAGGTCGCTGTCGGTGTACCACTGGCCGAACTTGCCGATGCCGATGTGGACGATGCTAAACAGGCAGGCAAAAGCCAGCGCCGCCGCCAGCATCCGGCGAGCAAAGACCTTTTTGCCCCGCCATTTGGTGCAGATGAACCGGTAGACCAGCAGACCGCCCAAGCCGAAGCCCAGCACGGCAGCATACTGCCCCGGATTCTTGAGGACGCCCAGCGACCACTCGCCGGTGCTATTGTCCAGTACCGGCACCACCGCAAAAGCAAGGGTGGCCAGCATCAGCCAGCCGATCCCCTTGGCCGGTGCGTCCAGCTCGATTTCCGGGTCCTCCCAAGCCTGAACGGTCATGGCGCATAGGATCAGGACGGGCATATAATACCAGCGGGCATAATAGCTGGAGTTGAGCATATAGAACGCGCTGTTGAGCACCGGCACCAGTGCACAGACCGCGCAGGTAGCAACGATCCGCTTCTTGCTGTCGCCCTTCTTGGCGCGCCAGTAGGCCAGTGCACCGGCCAAACTGCACAGCGGCAGGTAGGCACTCATGCTGGTCCACTTGATGATGCCCTCCGACCAGATGGAGGTCATGTAGGGCGAATCCGGCGGCAGGATCCAGCTGACCAAGATGGCCAGATACTGCTGGACGTGGGAGTAGGTCAGAAAGCCCCAGCCCGACGAAAGGTCGATGGTGCGCGGGTTCTGCAGCAGCGACAGCAATGCCGGCCAGATCAGCAGGCAGCCCATCGCCACACCGAGGATGCTCTCGAACGCCAGATGGCCGAAGAGCTTCGGGGTCAGTTTACACTCGCCGGTGCTGACCTTGCAGACAAAATAAATGACAAGGAACACCACCTGCCCGGCGAAGAAGAAGTAGTTGTTGAGCAGATTGACCGCCACCCAGAACGCAAACAGGCCGTGGCGTTTTTCGTAAATCGCTTCGTCCAAGGCCCAGAGCATCCACGGGAAGAGGGCCACCACGTCCACAAAGTGGTTGAAGAACACGTTGTAGACCGTGAAACCCGAAAAGGCATACAGACAGGCACCCAGCACCGCATAATTGACGTTCTGGACGTAGCGGCGCAGGTATTTGTACGCGCCGCCGCCCGCCACCGCGAACTTGAGCACCAGCAGCGGCACCATCAGGTAAGGCAGCCAATTCTGCGGAAAAAGCAGCGAGAACCAGAAAAACGGCGAACCGTACAGATAGAACGAGTAGGCGTTCATCGCGCCGCTGCCAAGGTCGGTGGCCCACGAGAAGGTGTTGGTCGGCAGGCTGTGGCCGTTCACGCTGGTCAGGCCGTCCGGGTAGCCCGCGCCCTTGATGAAGCCGTTCATGTAGCGGTAAAAACTGATCTGCTGGCTGTTGAAATCGCCCGCATAGTGGAAAAATCCGCCGTCCAAGATGTAGAACGGCAGGAAGATCAGCGCGGCAGTCAGGGCGCACAGCCCCACCGTCAGCCAGAATTTCTCCTGCGGCTGTCTGCGGAGGTGGTGCCTTGCAGACCCGGCAGAACCCAGAAATTGCATCGTTTCCTCTTTTCCCCGCCCGGCGTTCCCTGCGCGGAACCGCCCGGGAAGAATTTTACTTTGTGCTCAGTATAGCACAGGCCCCTGCTGAAAAAAAGGACTATTTTAAGGGAAGGGCACCTCCCGGGCGTCGTCCTCCTGCCCGGCCTTGCGCTGCTCGGCAAAGACAGCCGCGATCAGCTCGTCGAGGTCCTCCAGATGGGTCAGCTCGCAGCAGTACCGCCGGAGAGAAGCCGCCCCTTTCAGGCCCTTCATATAGTGCATGGTCTGGGCGCGGGCCTGCGGCATGGCCACAAACTCACCCTTCTGCTCCACCATCTCCTCGACCTGACGGCGCAGGGCGTTCATCCGGGCCTGCAGATTCGGCTCCTTGGGTTCAGGCCGGCCCTCAAGGGCCGCGTTCACCCGCTCGAAGAGCCACGGGTCGCCGAGGGCAGCGCGGGCGATCATCACGCCGTCGCAGCCGGTCTGCTCCACCATCTGCACAGCATCCTCCGCCGAACGGATGTCGCCGTTGCCCAGCACCGGCACCTTGACGGCGTCCTTTACCCGGGCAATGATCTCCGGGTCGATGCCGGGCGTGTACATCTGCTCCCGGGTGCGGGCGTGGACGGCGATCAGCTCGGCTCCGGCCTGCTCGCAGGCTTTGGCGCACTCCACCGCCGTGACGTGGTCGGCATCCCAGCCCTTGCGCATCTTGACCGTCACCGGCCGGGAGGTGTGGGCCTTGACCTGCTCCACGATCCTGCCGCAGAGGTCGGGGTCCAGCATCAGCTTGCTGCCCGCCCCGCCCGAGACGATCTTGGGGGCCGGGCAGCCCATGTTGATGTCGAGGAAATCAAAGTCGTATTCCTCGATGGCCGCCGCTGCCTCGCCCATGATCTCGGGCACTTCGCCGAAGATCTGCACGCCGTAGGGCACACCGTTGGGTTCGGCCTTGAGCAGGCTGACCGTCTTGTGGTCATGGTAGACCAGCGCACGGCTGGACACCATCTCGCTGACCGTGAAGCCCGCGCCGTGCTGGGCCATCAGCCGGCGGCAGGGCGCGTCTGTAAACCCTGCCATCGGGCCGAAAACCGCCCGGTGCGGCAGGGTGATGTTTCCGATTTGGATCGTTTTCATGAGGGTCCCTCGTATTTCTTCCGTTCTCAGTTCCAATTCCGACTCAGCAGAAAATCCCGGATGTTCCAATGGCGGATCCCGTCCCGGCTCATGTCAAATTCGTCCAGCGAAACGACATACTTCGGGAAATTATCCCGCACATTCTGGTACACACCGAATTCGCGCTGGATGGTGTCTTCGGACGCCAGCAGGTAGCAGACCTGTACATAAAACTTCTGTTCCCGCTTTTCCGCCACAAAGTCCACTTCCAGATCTTTCACCTTGCCGACCGTCACATGGTATCCCCGCCGGAGCAGTTCCAGATACACGATGTTTTCCAGAATCAGGTTGATGTCCCGCAGATTTCCGCCGAACACCGCCTGCCGGATCCCGTGATCTGCAATGTAGTATTTCTCATTGGTGGTCAAAATCTGTTTTCCCTGCAGATCCTGCCGTTTGACCTGATAGAACAGGTAGGCGTCTGTGCAGTATTTGATATAGTTGAGGATCGTCTCCGACGCCACATTCCGCTTTTCGCTCTTCAGGAATTTGGAGATGGACGACGCCGAAAAGGTTGCGCCGACATTGGCCATCACATAGGCAATGATCCGTTCCAGCAGATCAACGTCCCGGATGTTGTTCCGTTTGACGATGTCTTTCAGCTGGACCGAGTTGAACACATCGGTCAGATATTGCTGCGACGGTTCTTCGGCGTAGCGCAGGTTGGACAGATACGGCATACCGCCGCAGAGCAGATACTTCTGGAATCCCTGCGCCTGCGTCGCCTCCGGGAACACCGTGCGGTACATCTCCAAAAATTCGGCAAACGAGAAGGGATAGATCACAAACTCCACATACCGCCCGCCCAGATAGGTTGCCAGTTCACCGGAGAGCAGCTTCGCATTGGAGCCAGTGATGTAAATATCGCAGTCGAACTCCACCCGGAAGGAATTCACGCACCGTTCCCATCCGTCCACTTCCTGTATCTCATCAAAGAAGAGATACACTTTTCCGTCGATCGTTTCCTTCCGCTTTAAGATCTCATCGTGGAGTGCCTGTGCGGTCAGCAGATGCGTATACCGCATATCCTCGAAGTTGATCGAGATGAAATTCTCCCGGCTGACGCCGGATCCTTCCAACTCCTGCCGGATCAATTCCAGCATCACCGATTTTCCGCTGCGGCGGATGCCGGTCATCACTTTGATCAGGTCGCCCCCGATAAAGGGCCGGATCCGGCTCATATAGGTTTCGCGTTTGATCATTGCAGCACCTTCTCCTTTCTCCCAGCTTTATTTTATCACGGTTATATCTTATTTTCAACGCAATTTTTCAATTTTATCAGGTATAACTGTCAAAATCAATATTTCGCGGTGTTTTTCCGGTTATAAGTGTTTCTCTGCGGCAGGATTTTCCCTTGTTCCCGGGCAGTGGTCATGTTATACTGGGGCAAAGGAGGCGCGGCGGAGCAGGTCAATCCCCGCCGCGAGAAAGAGAGTTATGGAATACCGCAACTGGAACAAGAACGCCGCCCGCACGTCCCTGCTGGGCTATGGCTGTATGCGACTGCCGACCAAGGCCGACGGCAGCATCGACGAGGAACGCGCCGCTGCCTTGCTGAACACCGCCCGGGACGCCGGCGTGAACTATTTCGACACCGCCTACCCCTACCACGGCGGGCAGAGCGAACCCTTTGTAGGCCGGGTCATCGCCCAGTGGCCCCGGGAGAGTTTTTACCTCGCCACCAAGCTTCCGCTCTGGCAGTGCAAGAGCCTCGACGATGCCAAGCGCATTTTTGCCGAGCAGCTGGAACGGCTGGGCGTAGACTACATCGACTTCTACCTGATGCACTCCCTGCACAAGGCCCGGTACGATCAGGCCAAGGCCCTTGGCATCGTGGACTGGCTCTGGGAGCTGAAAGCCGCCGGGACCATCCGGAACCTCGGCTTCTCCTGCCACGATAACTTTGCCGGGTTCGAGCACATCCTGCGGGATCAGCCGTGGGACTTCTGCCAGCTGCAGTACAACTACCTCGACACCGACGACCGCGCCGAGGAGATCTCGGGCGACCGGGGCTACCAGCTGACCGAGGAATTGGGCGTTCCCCTCATCATCATGGAACCCATCAAGGGCGGCACGCTGGCGACGCTCCCACCGGACGCCGAAGCCCCCCTCAAGGCCCTGCGGCCGGAGGCCAGCGATGCTTCGTGGGCGTTGCGCTGGGTCGGCAGCCACAAGAACGTCCACATCATCCTCTCGGGCATGAGCGCGGAGGATCAGCTGGCCGACAACCTGAACACCTTCGATCACTTTGAGCCGCTGAATGCCGAAGAGGAACAGGCTGTGGCCCGGACCGCCGCTATCCTCCACAGCCGGATCAAGATCGGCTGCACCGGCTGCCGGTACTGTATGCCCTGCCCCATGGGGGTGGATATCCCGGACAATTTCAGCATCTGGAACAAGCTGGGGATGTTCGGCCAGCCGGACGCCGTGAAAAAACAGTGGACAGCCCGCTTCCCCGACGCCGAGAAAGCGTCCCACTGCGTCCGCTGCGGCAAGTGCGAGGCCGTCTGCCCCCAGAAGCTCCCCATCCGGGAGTCTTTGGCAAAGCTGCAGAAGGAACTGGATAACCTATAAGAACGAAAAAAGCTGTGCCGCGGCACAGCTTTTTTCGTTCTGGCAGGTCACCAGAGGCGGATCACTTTGATCACGCCTTCGGCCTTATCGCGGGCGATCTCCAGATGCTGCTGGAGGGCGTCGGCGGCGGTGTTCCAATCCTCTTTGAGGGCAGCGTCGAGGATCTGCAGATGTTCCTCGCAGGTCTGCTCCCGGTTGATCATGCTCACCTTGCCGGTCATGATCCGGAACCGGGTGTTCAGGCCGGTGATCCGGTCGTAAGCCGAACGGAGATACTTGTTGGGCAGGGTGCTCATCAGCATCTCGTGGAAGTCGTCGTCCGCCTTGCAGAAATCCTCGATCTGGTCGGGGTGGTGCATCAGATTCGCAAAGTTTTCCAGATACTGGTGGGGGATCTCGTTGCCGTAGGTGCGCAGGGCGTAGGGTTCCACCAGCAGGCGCATCTCAAACATACTGTGCACATCGTCTTCGGTGATGCCCGAGACCATCAGGCCCTTTTTCGGCAGGATGGTGATCAGGCCCTCCTGTTCCAGCCGGCCCAGCGCATCCCGCATGGGCGTGCGGCTGATATTTCCCATTTCAGCGCAGAGTTTCTGCTCGTTGAGAAACTCGTTCGGACGGTACTCACAGTTCAAGATCTTGGTTTTCAGATACTGATAAGCCTGCAGTTTCAGGCTCAGTTTTGCCTGAGGTTCCATGTCTTTCATCTTTTTCGCTCCCTAATTTCGTCCAAGTCGTAGCGGGCATTTCAGGGATACAAACCGTCCATGCTTGTATCCCTGAAACCATCCAACTAATATTCTAGTGTCATTATCCCATACTCGGTCATTTATTACAAGACTTTTTCAAAAACTTTGGTAGCTTTTCTGTTTTAACCAGATATCTCGCCCTATTTTTGCATATTTTGACAACGATTTTTGTGCTTGTAGACAATGCAAAGCACTTCTTTTGCATCCAAGAGCGAATTGTGGTAAACTAGCCATAGAAAGGAAGGATACCTCATGGCACGAAGCGACGGTTATAACACCAAGACCCGACAGCTGATCCTCGATTACCTCATCAACAACCGCCAGCACGCGGTCAGTGCGTCCAACATCCTCGAGCATCTGGAGGCCGAGGGTGCCAGCCCCAACCCCACCACCGTCTACCGGTATCTGGACAAGCTGGCCGGGGAGCAGCGGATCATGAAATATGTTGCCGACAAAGGCGAGCGGGCCGTGTTCCAGTATGTGGACGAGGGCAGCCATTGCCGGGAGCACCTGCACCTCAAGTGCGTCCAGTGCGGCTGCATCTACCACCTCGACTGCCACTTCATGGACGAGGTGCGCAGCCATCTGATGGCCGACCACGGCTTCACCCTGCAGTGCGAAGGTAGCGTTTTGTACGGTTTGTGCCGTGCCTGCGCCGCAAAAAACGCGCAAACCAGTCAGTCTGCACAAAGTGCGGAAAATTCGGCTCCGGATGTTGACACGGAGAAAAAGCCGTGATACAATTCGGACAAGAAAAGCGTTGACCGGGAAAAGTAAGGTCCAACCGTTCCCTAGCAGAGAGCGCGGGCAGGTGAAAGCCGCGCAGAGAGCCGGACCCGAACGAACACCCGCGAGTTTCTCCCTGAACCCGGAGCCGTCTGCTCTGGCAGTAGGGCCAGACGGCAGCCGCTCGTTATCGCGGCAGTGCTTTCAACGGGGAGAGTACACAAAAGTGACCGGCCCATTTTGCGCCGGTAATTTAGGTGGCACCACGGATACGGCAGCATTCGTCCTAGCAAATGGGATGAACGCTGCCGTATTTTTTTATTGGAAAATCTCTGAGAGAGATCGAGAGGGGTAAGAAGTATGTGTTGTGTTATGGGCTATACCGGGCACGATCTGAGTGCCGACAAGTTCAAAGAGTATCTGATGCGCACCGTAGCGCGCGGGCCGGACGACCAGCGTGTGGTGGAAGGGCCCTTCGGCCTGATGGGATTCGGCCGTCTGGCCATCATGGGCCTGACCCCCGAGGGAATGCAGCCCTTCTACCGCGGTGCCGACTGCGTGGTCTGCAACGGCGAGCTGTACGGCTTCCGCTTTGAGAAAGAGATCCTGAAGCGGGCCGGGTACAAGTTCCAGTCCGACTGCGACTGCGAGATCCTGCTGCCGCTCTACTACGAGTACGGGCTGGATATGTTCCGCCACATGGATTCCGAGTTCGCGCTCATCATGTACGATTCCCGCAAGGACCGTCTGATCGCCGCCCGGGACCCCATCGGCATCCGGCCGCTTTTCTACGGCTATTCCAAATCCAGCCACCAGATCGCATTCGCATCCGAGATGCAGAACCTCATCGGCTGGTGCGACGACATCCGGCCCTTCCCCATCGGCAGCTACTACTGCGACGGCCGCTTTGTCCGGTATGAGGACATCGCCGACGTGCCCGCCCCCATGGAGGACAGCATGGACGACATCCTCAAGAACATCCGGGAGAAGCTGATCGCCGGCGTCGAGAAACGTCTGGACGCCGATGCTCCTGTGGGCTTCCTGCTGTCGGGCGGCCTCGATTCCTCGCTGGTCTGCTCCATCGCCGCCAAGAAGCTGGGCAAGCCCATCCGCACCTTTGCCATCGGCATGGACACCGATGCCATCGACCTGAAATATGCCCGCCAGACCGCCGAATACCTCGGCAGCGAGCACCACGAGATCATCATCAACCGGGATATGGTCATCAACAGCCTTGAAGAGGTCATCCGGCTGCTGGGTACTTGGGACATCACCACCATCCGCGCCAGCATGGGAATGTATCTGCTCTGCAAGGCCATCCACGAACAGACCGACGTCCGCGTGCTGCTGACCGGTGAGATCTCCGACGAGCTGTTCGGCTACAAGTACACCGACTACGCCCCCACCGCCGACGCCTTCCAGCAGGAATCCCAGAAGCGGATCCGCGAGCTGTATATGTACGACGTTCTCCGCGCCGACCGCTGCATCTCAGCCAACAGCATCGAGGCCCGCGTGCCCTTCGGCGATCTGGATTTTGTCCGGTACGTCATGGCCATCGACCCCGAAAAGAAGCTGAACAGCTACGGCAAGGGCAAATATCTGCTGCGCAAGGCCTTCGAGGGCGACTGGCTGCCGCCGGAGATCCTGTGGCGTGAAAAAGCCGCCTTCTCGGATGCCGTCGGCCACAGCATGGTGGATGACATCAAGGAGTATGCCGAGGGCCTGTACACCGACGAGGAGTTCCAGCTTCGCCGGGCCAACTACTCGGCCCATTGTATGCCCTTCACCAAGGAGAGCCTGCTCTACCGCGAGATCTTCGAGAAATACTACTACGACCAGAGCCGCACCATCGTGGGCTTCTGGATGCCCAACAAGGCATGGCCCAACTGCAACGTCAACGATCCTTCCGCCCGCGTCCTCGCCAACTATGGCGTATCGGGTGTGTAAGACGTCCTGAATTTTGAGTTTCTCTTCCTATTCCCACAGCAAAACCCCGGCTGCTCGTTCCTGAACAGCCGGGGTTTTCGTATGCTTATTATCTTATATTACCTAAAAGCATCTGTAAATATCTTTTTCCCATTTCTTTTGTGCAGGCAGAATCTTTCAATGCCGACCACTGCCATACCAGAAAAAGCGTATTGCTGTAATGGTCGGCAAGCAGCTCTTTGGGGACATCCTTTTCCGCAGCCTCCGTACACTTTTGAAAAATCTCCCGCATCTGTCCGTTCAGAAAGCCGCGGAAGCTCGAAAGCATATATCCGTTCTCCGGGTTATGAAGCAGGATCTGTGAGACCGTGCTCCTGTTTTCCCGTGTAAAATCATAGATCCGGTCAAAATAGAGATAGAGCATCTCGTTTTCCGGCGCATGGTGATACTCCGAAAGCCCAATTTGTGCCGCAAGCGTCTGCCAACAATACTCCAGCAGATCATACTTATCATCAAAATAGTTATAGAATGTTGCGCGCGGGTATTGTGCTCCCTCACAGAGTTCTCCCACGGTAATTTCCTCAAACGGCTTTTTTGTGAGGAGCAGCAGCATCCCATTGCTGAACGCTGTCAATGTGCGCTTTGCTCCGCGTGTCATCGGGCGCGATACATCGTATTTCATGGTGATTCCTTTGCATTTTTGAAAATTTGTCTATCTTTGGACGGAAATTCCGATTCGCAGATTGCTTTCCGGATGATTCTGTTTTATCATAAGTGCAGAAATTTTGCAACTGTCCAATATAAGACAGATGAAAAAGGAGTTTTTCATGAATACAGCAGTCATTACAGGTGCATCCTCCGGGCTTGGCCGGTGTTACGTGGATGCAGTCACAAAGGTCTTTCCGGAAGTCGAGGAACTTTGGCTGATTGCACGGCGTGAGGGACGACTGCGCGAAATCGCCCAGCATTACCCAGACAAACGCTATGTCATTCTGCCGTTGGACCTTGCCGACCGCCGTAGTTATGACATCCTTGCAGAAAAGTTGCAGCATGAACATCCGCAGATCAAAGTCTTCATCAACGATGCCGGCATCGCCGGCGGTTCGCCTTTTGAAACGATGGAACTGGACAAAATGCTGCGCATCATCGACCTGAACTGCATCGGTGCCACCGCTGTTACTCGAATCTGTCTGCCCTACATCGTGGATGGTGGCACGATTCTGGAAGTATCCTCCACTTCTGCCTTCGTTCCCAATACCAATCTGGTCGTCTACTGTGCATCGAAATCTTACGTATCGTCCTTTTGCCTTGGTCTGCGCGAAGAACTGCGACACCGAAACATCAATGTCTGCGCAATGTGCCCCGGCCTGATGCTGACCGAAATGAATCAGACAAACGGCAATCCCCATCTGACAAAAGGACAGAGCCGTCTGCCCGTAGTGAACCCAAAAACCGCCGCCGTAAAATCGCTGAACGCCGCAAAGCGCGGCCGGGCTGTCTACACTACCGGAGCTTTTTACAAATTTTATCGGTTGCTTGCCAAAATTCTGCCACACACCCTCCTCATCAAATTCACTGGACTGGGCTGAAAAGGAGCTGCACCATTATGATCTTTTATTTTTCTGCCACCGGCAACAGCCGCTATGTTGCCGAACGCATTGCCGCCGTGACTGGCGACGAAACACTTTCCATCACGGACTGCTGCAAAAAAGGATGCTTTGAATACACGGCTCAAACGGTTGGAATCATCAGCCCTACCTACGCATGGGGACTACCGAGCATCGTGCAGGAGTTTCTGCAAAAATTGACTCTACACAGCAAGCCGTCTTATCTGTGGTTTGTCGCTACCTATGGCACAACGCCGGGACAGACCGGGCACTTTGCTGAGGACATCCTAAAACACAACGGGTTGACTGTCTCGGCAAAATTCAGCGTCCGAATGCCCGATACATGGACGCCGCTGTTTGATTTGAGCAACAAAGAAAAAGTACAGCCCATCAACGCCGCCGCAGAACCTCAAATCGACCGCATCATCCAGCAGATCCAGAATCGTGCATCCGGCGATTTCATGCAGCGCAAAATGCCCCTTCTGCTTGCAAAACCTGTTTATGCCATCGAATATCCTTCCATGCGCCAGACCCGCCATTTCCATATAGGGGACAGCTGCATCGGCTGTGGTCTGTGCGCCCGGAATTGTCCGGTTTCGGCCATCCAGCTTCAGGATAAAAAGCCCGTCTGGGTCAAGGAGCAGTGTGTCATGTGCCTTTCTTGTCTTCACCATTGCCCCAAATTTGCTATTCAGTACGGCAACCACACCCAAAAGCATGGACAGTACGACCACTTTTTGCCATAACAGACCGTCGCGCTGTCCGAAATTTCTGAATAGCAATACCATATATAGAGAGAACCCCCGCCAGTTCATCTTGGCGAGGGTTCTGTGCTTACTCTAAAACTTATTCCAGCTCGATATTCTGCGCAGCCCGTGCGATGGCGGCCAGCAGGTGGACCAGCTCATTTTCGTCCATTTTTCCGACGTTGTTCGAGAAGGTGTAATAACATCCCTGCACGCAGAAGGAAAGGATCACGCCGCGCACCGGGTCGTCCGCAAAAGACGGGTCGGAGGCTTCCAGCCGGCGGCGCAGTTCCTGCTCGATCCGGTTGATGAACCGGCCCTGCCGCGAGTCTGCAAAGAGGATATTCACCTCGTTCTGGTTGGCCACAAACGCATCAAAGAGCGTCCGGGTCAGCCACTCGGTCCGCTCCCGCAGGTCGGTCAGCTCAATGGCCGGCAGGATCTCGAGAATCTCCCGGATCAGGTCTTCCTCCATGGCGGTGGCCAGCGCGTAGATATCCTGATAGTGGGCGTAAAAGGTCGATTTGTTGATGCAGGCGCGCTCGCACAGCTCTTTGATCTTGATCTTTTCCAGCGGTTTCTGTGCCCGCAGGTCAAGGAACGCCTGTTTGATCGCCCGCTCGGTCTTTTCGATCCGGATGTCCAAGAAAAACCACCTCTTTTGTCTTTTCGTTGATTATCCAACGGTTTTCCTGTTTCGTCGATGGACAAGGCCCGACGCTTTTCTTACAATAGGACTGGAAGCTTATTCCTTTTTATAAAGCAGGCTGCGGGCATCCAGTGCAGCCTTTACCCGTACAAAGGTCGCTTCGTCGGGGCAGCGCAGGGTGTGCAGATGGACGCCGCCGGTCATCCGGCTCAACAGGCACTCGGGTGTCTGGGCCGCCTGCTGGATGAAGTTGTCCACATCGTACCGGCTGGCAAGGTTCAGGTTGCCGCGCAGCTCGCCGTAGAGCGGGTTTTCGACCGCCACATCCACGACTACGCCGCCCTGATCCACCACAGTATACAGCTCGGTGCGCATTTCCTCAGCAGTGCTGTGGACGCAGGCCAGAATGCCGGTGTAGCCCTTGGCTTCCGGGTGGAGCTGATACCCGCGGGGGGTCGCGTCGATCTGGGTGCCGCCCGCCCGCAGCAGGGCCACATCGCCCACCACGATCTGGCGGGATACGCCCAATTCTCCGGCCAAGGCACTGGCACTGACCGGCTCGGCGGCCCCTGTCAACCGTGATAAGATCTTTTCTCTCCGCTGCGCTGCATTCATCCCGAATGCCTCCCCTGCTTTTCAAATCTTACTTTATAATAGCAGACTCCCGGCCCTTGTGCAAGGCGTTACTTTTTCAGCCGCAGCAGGGTCGCATAGTTGGAGGGCAGCTGCACCTTCATCCGGCCCCACTCGATGCTGGTCAGGATGGGCTGGCTGCCTACGCAGCCGGCCAGCAGGTCTTCGGCGGCAGAAGCATCCACCGGCAGCTGGAACTCCAGCTGGGCGGGCGAATCGCCGTTGTTCAGCACCGCGACGATGGCTTCACCGTCCAGCACCCGGGCATAGGCATAGCACTGGGTGGTCAGGTGAAGTTCCTTCACCTCGCCCCACGTCAGCTCCGGGCATTCGGCCTTGAGCTTGCCGAGGGCGGCATACACGCTGGTGACAGGGTTGGTGGTCACGGCGTCCTTGAAGTCCTCCAATGCGAGGCAGGGGCGGAGCGGCCAGTCGCTTCCCCACTCTTTTTTGCCCTCAATGTCAAATTCCGAGCCATAATAGATGGACGGAATGCCCCAAAGCGTATATACTAGAAGAGCAACATGGCGGATGTGGTCCCGGTTCCGCAGCTTGTTGGGCAGACGCTCCACGTCATGGTTGTCCGAGAAGTTGTAGAGCCGCGTCTCGTGGCACAGCCCCTGCAGGCGGCGCATGGTGTGGGCGATCTCGAAATAGTTGTGGTCGTTGTGGCCGCTCCACAGACCCTTGTGCAGCTCGTAGTTGGTCACCGAGTGGAGCATTTCGGGGTTGGCCCACCGGCTGTAATCGCCGTGGATGACCTCGCCCATCAGCCAGAACTCCGGCTTGATCTCGTTGGCAAGGCGGCGCAGGCCCTTCATGAAATCGAAGTCCAGCACATCGGCTGTGTCCAGACGAATGCCGTCGATGTCAAATTCATCCACCCAGAAGCGGATGGTGTCGAAGTGATACTGCTGCACCTCCGGGTTGCGCTGGTTCAGCTTGACCAGCAGGTTGAAGCCGCCCCAGTTGCCATAGGAGAAGCCGTCGTTGTATTCGTTGTTGCCCCAGAAGTTGACATCGCAGAACCAGTCCTTGTACCGGGCGTTTTCGCGGTGCTCCTGCAGCTCTTTGAAGGCGAAGAAATCCCGGCCTACATGGTTGAACACACCGTCCACGATGACGTGCTGGCCCCGGGCGTGGCAGTCGGCCACGAACTGCTTGAACTCCGCGTTGGTCCCGAGACGCCGGTCCACAAGGCGGTAGTCGATGGTGTCGTATCCGTGGGAGCCACTCTCAAACAGCGGGCCGATATAGATGGCACTGCATCCAAGTGCTGCGGCGTGGGCCGCCCAGTCGTTCAGCTTTTGGAACGCGCCGGGCACCGGCTGGCCGTCGTTTTCGTGCGCACAGCCGCAGAGTCCCAGAGGATAAATGTGATAAAAAACTGCATTGTCATACCAAGCCATTGTCTGATCCGCTCCTGTATTCTTTCCAAAATATGCCGCCGGGTTCGGCAGCGGCAGGTTTAGTATAACACAAAATCCGGCAGAAGTGTGAATTTATGCCAATTTTGTTTCAGAGTTTCCAGTAAAATCAGCGGATTTGCCTATATTGTTTTGATTTTCTTGGTGGATGTGCCGAGGAGCGCGCCGCCAAAAACATAAATAAAGGAGTTTTTCGGATGAATTTTCCAGCGATCAGTCCTTCGTTTTTTGCGGGCGAATGTTTTGATGCTTACCGCACTCTTGGTGCGCACCCCTGCCGAGCCGACAATGGTGCCGAGGGCTGGCGGTTCGCGGTCTGGGCACCCAGTGCCACGGCAGTGGAGATCTGTGGCGGCTTTGACGGCTGGGGCCCGGGCGTGCCGATGGAGCGTGCCGAGACCGGCGTGTGGAGCGGCTTCGTGGCCGGCCTGCCCGAGGGTGAGATGTACAAATACCGCATCCACGGGGCCGACGGCAGCGTGGTGATGCGCAGCGACCCCTACGCCTTCTCTACCGAGCTGCGGCCCGGCACCGCCAGCAAGCTGGCCAAGCTGGATTTCCAATTTGACGACAGCGAGTGGATGCGCCGCCGCGACAAGTGCCGCAACCTGCCCCTGAACATCTACGAACTCCATGCCGGCAGCTGGAAGCACAAGCCGGGCACCCAGCAGGCCGACGGCTCGGACGGCTGGTACAACTACGAGGAGCTGACCCGGGAGCTGATCCCGTGGCTGCTGGAGCACCACTTCACCCATGTGGAGCTGCTGCCGCTGGCCGAGCATCCCTTTGACGGCAGCTGGGGCTACCAGACCACCGGGTATTTCTCGGTGACCAGCCGGTACGGAACGCCCGCTCAGTTTGCCAGCTTTGTCAACGCCTGCCACCGGATGGGGATCGGCGTCATCATGGACTTCGTGCCCGTCCACTTTGCGGCCAACGCCGACGCGCTGGCCATGTTCGACGGCACCCACCTCTACGAATACGACAGCGACGTGGGCCACAGCGAGTGGGGCACCTGCAACTTCAACTACTACCGCCGGGAGGTCTGCAGCTTCCTGAACAGTGCCGCCGCCCTCTGGATGGATGTCTACCACTGCGACGGCATCCGGATGGACGCCATCTCCCGCGCCCTCTACTGGCAGGGCGACCCCAACCGGGGCGTGAACGAGGGGGCCGTGACCTTCCTGCGGAACCTGAACCACGGCCTGAACGAACGCTGGCCCACCGGCATCTACACCGCCGAGGACTCCACCAACTTCCTCAAAGTCACCGCCCCCACCCGGTACGACGGCATCGGCTTTGACTACAAGTGGGATATGGGCTGGATGCACGACACGCTGGACTACTTCGCCACCCCGTTTGGCGAGCGGCCCGACAGCTACGGCAAGATCACATGGAGTATGCACTACTTCTACAACGAGCTGTACCTGCTGGCCCTCAGCCACGACGAAGTCGTCCACGGCAAAAAGACCATCATCGACAAGCTCTGGGGCACCTACGAGGAAAAATGCGCCCAGCTGCGCACCCTGTACTTTTATATGTATGCGCACCCGGGCAAGAAGCTCAACTTCATGGGCAACGAGCTGGGCCACTTCCGGGAGTGGGATGAAAAGCGGGAGCTGGACTGGGATCTGCTCAAGTATCCCTTCCACGACAGCTTCCAGAAGTATTTCGCGGCCCTCAGCCGCCTCTACGCCACCGAACCGGCCCTCTACGACGGCGAGTACAACCCCAACTGCTTCGAGTGGGTGGCCTCCGAGAGCCGGAAGGAAGGCGTCTACGCATGGCTGCGGCAGAGTGCCGGGCAGGTGCTGCTCTGCGTCATGAACACCCAGAACACCACGCATAAGAAGTTCCCGCTCTACCTCAAGTTCCCCTGCGGAGCCGAAGAACTCCTGAACACCGAGGCGGCCGTCTGGGGCGGTGCCGACAAGAGCCGGACCAAGAATTTCCACACCACCGACGGCGGTGTGTATGGCCGCGATTACACCCTCACACTCGACCTGCCCGCTATGGGCAGCCGGATGTTCCGCCTCTCGCCCGAGGCCCTGCACCCCGATGCGGCCAAGGCCAGCGAAGCAAAGGCCAAGCGGCAGGCTTCCCGCGCAAAAAAAGCCGCTGCCAGCAACGCCAAAAAGTAATATTTCCTGCAAAATATCCCGTATGCAGAAAATGCAGCGGGATATTTTGCATTTCTGCGCCGCCGCAGGGTTGCCAGCCGGGATTCCTCTTGGTATACTGTATCGTGAATGATTCTGTTCTCGTGAGAGGGTTTTCGATATGCCAAATGTACTTACCAAACGGCAGTTCACCCCGCTGGGGTGGGCCGGTATCGCCCTGCTGGGTTCCGGCCTTGTCCTCGCGCTGCTGGGCGTTGCCAACATCGGGTTTGCCTCCTACTTCCCGCTGGTGGGCCTGTGGTGCAGCGTTGCACTCTTCGTCTGCGCCTGCTGGGTGCTGCGGGTGGCCGGTGTCGAGCTGGACTTTTTCCACCGGGCCGTTCTGGTCGGCTTCTGGGCCGCGGCCGTGCTCTATGCGTTCTGGGCGTTGAACAAGCGCACCTTTATCTACGCGTGGGATTACGTCAACTACATTTTAAAGCAATATCAGGTCGAATCCGCCTTTGCCGCCAGCCCGCAGGAGGGCTTTGCGGCGGTGTTCGGCTCCTTCGCGGAGGACTACACCAACTTCATCTCCCTGTTCACCGAGTTTCCCTTCTGCCTGACCGCCCGCACCGGCGACAGCTACGCTTTCGCGCAGGTGTTCTGCATCGTGCCTGCTCTGCTGGTGGTGCTGGCCGGTACCGTGGTCAAGGTCGGCCAGATGCTGAACGTGAAGCACCGGTTCTATTTTTTCCTGATCGGGCTGTCGTGGGCGTTCACCTATCCGTTTCTGCGGATGAGCGCGATGCTGGCCCAACCCGACTGGCTGGGGCTGGTGTTCGCCTTTGCGATCCTGCTGCTGACGCTGGATTACCGCTTCGACCGGCTGGAACCCGCGCGGTTCGTGCTGATCTTCTTTGCTACCGCCGCCATCATCCTGACCCGGCGTTGGTATCTGTATTTTGTGGTCGGATATTACTTTGCGTATGCACTTCTGGTGCTTTTCAGCAGCGTCCGGCAGGCAAAGCAGGGCGACAAAGCCGCGGCTTTCCGCCGGGTGCGGAACATCCTCGTGTTTGGCGTGATCTGTCTGATCGCCATGGTGATCCTGCTCTGGCCCATGGTCAGCAAAATTTTGTCCTTTGACTATGCGGGCCGTTACGCGTATTATAATGTGGGCGGCATGGCCGAGGAGATCCGCTATCACCTGATGCGGGTGGGCCTGCTCAACTTTATCCTGATCGCGCTGGGCCTCGGCTTCTGCCGGAAGAAACAGCTGCCCGCCCTGCCCTGTCTGGCCGGGTGCGAGATCTTGGTCAGCATGGTGCTCTTCACCCGGGTGCAGAACACCGGCTCCCACCAGATGCTCCTGTTCGTGCCGGGCTGGATCCTGCTCTTCCTTGTGGGTGCAGCAGCTCTGGCCGAGGGCATCAACCGCCATAAAGCCCTCAAGCTGGGCTACTGGGGCTTCACCATCGCGTTTGCCGTGTCGGTGCGCTGCTCGCCGCTGACCGTGCTGGCCCTGCCGGATTTTGTGCTGGATCATCTGTCGCTCCCCAGCACCGAATACTTCACCACCATGGACAAGCTGGTGTACGACCGGAAGGACGCCGGGCAGATCGAAGCCCTGACCGACTGGCTGGACGAAGCATTGACCCCCGGCGAGACGGCCTACATGATCCCCAACGATATGCTGTACAACCCCGACCACTTCAAATACTGCGATCTGCCCGACCTGCGGCTGACCGGCAAACTGTCGGACCCCTTCTCCATCCCGGGCACCCACACTTTCCCGATGCAGTTCTTTGAGGCGAAGTTTGTGATCACCGCCGACCCCTTCCCTCAGACTTACGTTTTTGACGGTGAACTATCCCATGTGTTCAACGAGAAGTTCCTCGCCGTGCGGGATCAGTATTTTGAGCCGGTGACCAGCTTCGATATGGGGAACGGCACCACCTTTACCATCTGGCGGCGGAGCGTCGCCCCCACCCGGGAGGAGATCGAGTATTATCTCGCCGCCTTCGCCGAGCAGGACGCCCAGTACCCTGAGATGTTCTCGGAGGTGGCCGAAGCTTGGATGGCAGAACACGGGTTATAAAGACGCCTCATCCGTCTTGCATACGCTCGACAGCTTCTCCTCAAGGAGAAGCCTGTGTTTTGAATAAGAGAGGATAGACAAAAGGAGTATACGATCATGGAAACCAAAAGAAACAACCTTCCCGAAGCAAAACTCGGCCAGTACAAGGGTCTGGCCGTTACCCGCCATGTCCGCCCGGTGACCGAGCAGACCCTCCAGCAGGAGCTGGTCCACCAGACCCGCACCCACGCCGTCTACCACAACACCAACGCCCCCGCCAAGGCCGGCGACCGGGTCCTGCTGGACTTCGCCGGTTACATGGACGGCGAGGAGATCCCCGACAGCCGGATGGAGCACGTCATGGTGGTGCTGGGCGATGGCAAGCTGATGCCCGACGCCGAGAACGCCATCTACGGCCACAAGGCCGGTGAAGTGTTCCGGTTTGACTTCACCTACCCGGCGGATTTCCGCATCGAAGAGCTGTCCGGCAAGACCGCGCAGTTCGAGATCAACCTGCACACCGTGGCGGAGAAATCCACCCCGGAACTGAACGAGGCCTTCGCCAAGGCACAGGGCTATGACTCCCTCGAGGCCATGAAAGAGGCTGTCCGCGCCAAGAAGCAGGCCATCCACGAAGCCGGTGCCGACCGCACCGCCGGGATGCAGCTGCTCGAGATGGCCGGTGCCAACCTGACCGTGGATCTGCCCGCCGCCATGCTTGACCGCGCCGCCGCCAAGGAAATGGACACCCTGCGCCAGAAGCTGGCCCGCAGCAAGATGACCCTCGAGCAGCACTGCCAGAAGCAGAACACCACCCCCGAAGCCCTTGAGAAGGGCTACCGCGACGAAGCCGAAAAGCGCATTCGGGTCATGCTGGCCGCCCGCGCCATCGCCGACGCCGAGCACATTGAAGTGCGGCCCGAAGAGGTCAACGCCGAGTATCAGCGGTTGTCCCAGATGCAGGATACCCCCGTGGCCGAGATCCGCAAGGCTCTGCCCGAGGAAGCCATTGCCACCGCGCTTGCCGCCCAGAAAGTGCAGAAGTTCCTGCTGGACAACGCCGTTGTCACCACGGTGACGGACCCCGCCGAAAAGGAGTGAGCTTGAATGAGTATCTTTACCAGATACGCCATGGATGCCCTGATGAAGACCTCGCACCCGGAAGTCAACCGCCGCCAGTGCTGGAACCTTCACCCCCACCGCACTCCCTGCACCGCCTGTAAGGACATCTGCCCCTTCGGGGAGCAGATCTTCACCCGCCCCAATCTGGTCAAGGACTGGGACCCCTGCACCGACTGCGGCCTCTGCGTTTCGGCCTGCCGCAGCGGGTGCATCGTCCCCTCGCCCGAGCAGGTGCAGCGGGATACCTCCCCGGCCGACACCGACAACGATACCCTCTGGATCGGCTGCGAGAAGAGCGACCGGAAAAATACCGTCGTCCGCTCCTGCATCGCGGCCCTCTCGTGGGAGACGCTGGCCTACCTCGCACTGAACAAAAAGATCGTCCTTGATCTGACCCCCTGCGGCGAGTGCGAGAACGACCTCTGCGCCGCCCAGCTCCGCAAAGAGCTGACCCGGCTGGTGGAGTTCTTCGGCCAGCCCCTCTTCGAGGCCCGGTTCACGCTGGCTTATGAAGAAGAGGACGCCCCCTTCCATGTGCAGGAGCTCTCCCGCCGGGAGATGTTCAGCCACATGACCCAAGGCTCCAAGACCGGCACCAAGAAACTGCTTCAGATGCTTCCCGGCCTGCGCAGCGAGGACGACGCCGGCGTGGACTTCCGCCTGATGCTCCACCAGCGCACCAAGCAGCTGAAAGCCGCCATGGAAACGCCCCTGCACTACGGCTATTACCTGCCCAACTTCACCGACAAGTGCTTCGGCTGCGGCAAATGTGAGAAAGCCTGCCGCGCCGGTGCGCTCAAGCTGGAAGACCTGCCCGACGGCCAGACCCGCGTGGTCATCACCCCGTGGAAGTGCAGCGAGTGCGGCGTCTGCGCCGCAGCCTGCTCCAACCACGGCATCGACGGGATGAAGCTCCGCCAGCTGACCAGTCTCGGCCCGGTGAGCATCTGCAAGTTCACCAAGACCGTCTGCGCCACCTGCGGCAAGCCCATCGCGCCCGGCAGCGTGGACGGCATCTGTTCGGTCTGCCGGATCAAAGCCCGCACCAAAAAACGGCAGGAGGAAGCCCTTGCCCGCGCCAAGGAGCGGCAGGCCGAACGGGAAGCCAAGCGCGCCGCCGAAAAAGCCGCACAGGAAGCCGCCAAAAAGTAAATTTTCACCTGCTGTTCATTGACTTTTGCGCTGCCCTCCACTACAATAACGGGTGTACCTTGCGGTTATTTTCACAAAGAGCCGGACGTGAAAGAATTTCTCCGCTCTTTCAAACAAAGACCTGCTAATAAAAGTCAAGGGGTGATTTGAGAAAAATTCTAAAATCCGAG
>CAVKZS010000091.1:0-23331 GCA_963660925.1 Eubacterium sp. CAG:38
TGGATAAGGTTCTGGTCTGCCCCTGCTACTATGAGGTCGCATGGTGCCTGACCCATGCCAACGAGTACAGCAAGATCAACGCAATGTATGGTCCCTGCAACTATAAGGCTGTCAACTGGGAGACCAGCGAAGAGGCTTATACCACCGAGCAGTATGAGGCTTTCGCAGCAGCCTTTGAAGAAGCAGCAACCAAGGCATAATAAATTAAAAAGGTTCGATTATAATGTTAAAATATACAGTTAAACGGCTTGCACAGTCGCTTGTCACCATCCTGCTGGTAGCGACCCTCGTGTTCCTGCTGATGCGCTGCCTGCCCACGGACTATTACTTCACCGAAGAACAGCTGATGAAGTTTACCGATGCGCAGAAAGAAGCAGCACTGGATGCCGCCGGTCTGACCGACCCCATCGGCACCCAGCTCATCAACTTCTACGGCGACCTGCTCCATCTGGACTTCGGCACTTCCCGCCGTATCCAGAACGGTGCCCCCGTCGTCAAGGTCATCGGCAAAAAGTTCGGCGTTTCGATGCGTCTGGGCCTGATCGCCTCCGGCATCTCCCTGCTGATCGGCGTGCTGCTGGGCATCCTGCAGACCGCCTTCAAGGACAAGGTCTTTGACTGGATCGGCACGGCTTACACCGTTTTCGTCAACGCCGTCCCGTCGCTGGTCTCGTACTCGCTGGTGCTGGTGTTCGGCTCGAAGTATCTGGGTTTCCCGACCCTGTACTCCACCCGCAACGTCGGCCCGTCCAGCGTGCTGCCCATCACCTGCTTGTCGCTGGCATCCATCGCAGGCTATGCCCTGTGGACCCGCCGCTACATGGTCGATGAGCTGACCCGCGATTATATCAAGCTGGCCCGTGTCAAGGGCCTGAGCTCCAGCGAGATCATGTTCAAGCACGTTCTTCGCAACGCCATGGTCCCCATGGTGCAGTATATCCCTCAGTCCATCCTGCTGACCGTCGGCGGCTCCCTGCTGGTGGAGCGGTTCTTCTCCGTTCCCGGCATGGGCCCGCTGCTGACCGACGCCATCCAGCGTTACGACCTGAACGTGGTTCAGACGCTGGTCATCCTGTATGCCGCACTGGGCATTGCAGGCGTGTTCTTGGGCGATATCCTGATGATGGTCGTTGACCCGCGTATTACTTTGACTGGAAAGGAGGAGGCTCGCTGATGGCTAAGGCATCTGATTTTGAGGGCAAGAAGCAGGAAGATCTTTTCTACTTCGTCGATTACTCTCCCGAGGAAGCTGAGCGCATCGGCTACTCCAACTATTCCTACTGGGGTTCTGTCGTCCAGAACTTCCTCAAGCACAAGGTGGCAGTCGTCTGCCTGTTCCTGTTCCTTGCGCTGGTCATCTTCTCCTTCATCGCGCTGGCCATCGGCAAGTACGACTACGCAACGCTGGTCAGCGATTCGGCTCTGGCCTTCCAGCGTCCCAACAGCGAGTACTGGTTCGGTACCGACAACCTCGGCCGTGACTACTGGTGCCAAGTGTGGTATGCCACGCAGGTCTCCATCCGTCTGGCCCTGATCGTTGCCGTCGGCGAGAGCATCGTCGGCGTCGTCATCGGCCTGATCTGGGGCTACGTCCGTCAGCTGGACCGCTTCTTCACCGAGCTGTACAACCTGATCGACAATGTGCCGTATATCATCTATATGACCCTGATCGCCCTGATCGTTGGTCAGAGCTTCTGGATCATGGCCATCTCCATGATCGCCATCGGCTGGCTGAACATGGCCCGCCGCGTCCGCAACATGGTGTTCATGTACCGTGACCGCGAGTACAACCTCGCTTCCCGGTGCCTCGGCACCCCGCTGTGGCGCGTGCTGACCAAGAACATCCTGCCGTATCTGGTCTCGGTCATCATCCTGCGTATGGCACTGTCCATCCCCGCCACCATCAACCTCGAGTCCACCCTGTCCTATCTGGGCATTGGTCTGGGCATCGAGACCCCGTCTCTGGGCCTGATCCTGAGCAAGGTGCGCGGCTTCTTCCTCGATTATCCCTACCTGCTGATCTTCCCTGCTTCCATCGTGTCCATCATCTCCATCTCCTTCTACATCATGGGCAACGCTTTCTCGGATGCAGCAGATCCGCGCAACCACGTTTGATAGATTGGAGAGAAAAAGGAAATGGATAGACAACCGATCATCTCTGCCAAAGACGTGGAGATCACCTTTAGCCTGCGCGGTAAGAAGCTGAACGCCATCCGCAAGTGCTCCCTCGACCTGTACGAGGGCGAGACGCTGGCCATCGTCGGCGAGTCCGGCTCCGGCAAGAGCGTTTTTACCAAGACCTTTGTGGGTATGCTGGATGTCAACGGTAAGATCACCGGCGGCTCCATCATGTACGAAGGCCGCGATATGGCCAAGTTCACCGAAAAGGACTGGCTGGGCGTCCGCGGCAAAAAGATCGCCATGGTCATGCAGGACCCGATGACCAGCCTGAACCCGCTGAAAAAGATCGGCAAACAGATTCAGGAGAGCATCGAGCACCATCAGGGCTTGAAGGGCGAGGCCGCCAAGAAAGCTGCCATTGAGATGCTGGCCAAGGTCGGCATCCCGGAGCCGGAGCGTCGGTACGAGCAGTACCCCCACGAGTTCTCCGGCGGTATGCGCCAGCGTGTCGTCATCGCCATCGCAGCGGCCTGCCGTCCGCAGATCCTGATCTGCGACGAGCCGACCACCGCTCTGGACGTGACCATTCAGGCCCAGATCCTGCAGCTGATCCGCGACCTGCAGAAGGAACTGGGTATGTCGGTCATCTACATCACCCACGACCTCGGCGTTGTGGCAAATGTTGCTGACCGCGTGGCCGTCATGTACGCCGGCCAGATCGTCGAGTACGGCACCGTCGAAGAGATCTTCTACGACGCATGGCACCCCTACACTTGGGCTCTGCTGCAGGCTCTGCCTCAGCTGGGCACCAAAGGCGAGGCCCTGCCCACCATCGACGGTACGCCGCCGAACCTGTTCAATGAGATCAAGGGTGACGCATTCGCACCCCGCAACAAGCGCGCGCTGGCCATCGACTTCGTGGCAGAACCTCCGTTCTTCCAAGTGTCCGAGACCCACGCGGCCAAGACTTGGTATCTGGATCCGCGTGCGCCCAAGATCGAGCGTCCGCACTCGATCCAGAACCTGCGTGAGAAAATGGGAAAGATGGGAGGTTCCAACTTAAATGGCTGAACGTGAAAAGCTGATTGAGCTGAAAGACCTTCAGATCACCTTTGGCTCAGGCAAAAAGAAATTCGTCGCAGTGGACCATGTCAACTTCGACATCTACAAGGGCGAGACCTTCTCGCTGGTTGGCGAGTCCGGCTCCGGCAAGACCACCATTGGCCGTGCCATCTGCCGCATCAACCCGACTTCCGGCGGCGACATCTTCTTCAAGGGCCAGAAGATCAACGGCAAGATTTCCAAAGACCTCGATAAAGAGGTCATCCGGAAGTGCCAGATGATCTTCCAAGACCCCATGGCTTCGCTGAACGAGCGCGCCAAGGTCGAGTATATCGTGGCCGAGGGCCTGCTGAACCACCACCTGTACAAGGATCAGGATGACCTGCACGAAAAGGTCATGAACGCCCTGCACGAGGTCGGCCTGCTGCCCGAGTTCGCTTCCCGCTTCCCGCACGAGTTCTCGGGCGGCCAGCGTCAGCGTATCGGCATTGCCCGCGCCCTCATCATGGAGCCGGAGTTCATTGTGGCCGACGAGCCCATCTCTGCACTGGATGTCTCCATCCGTGCTCAGGTGCTGAACCTGCTCAACAATATGAAGAAGTCCCGCGGCCTGACCTACCTGTTCATCGCCCACGACCTGTCGGTCGTCCGGTTCATCTCGGACCGCATCGCCGTCATCAGCAAGGGCCGTATCGTGGAGCTGGCAGAGGCTGAAGAGCTGTTCCTTCACCCGCTGCACCCCTACACCAAGGCTCTGCTGAGTGCCGTTCCCATCCCCGACCCGGGCCTCGAGAAGAACAAGAAGCTCCTCGTCTACGACTCGTCCATCCACGATTACAGCGTGGATAAGCCGGTCTGGGAAGAGATCGCCAACGGTCACTTCGTCTATGGCAACCAGAAAGAGCTGGAGGGCTACCGCAAGGAGTACCAGAGCCAGCTCTAAGAGATCCGCAAGCTGCTGCTTGACTGTATTTTAACACAAGAACCCCGCCGTCCGGGATTGCTCCCAAGACGGCGGGGTTTTGTGCTTCTTGGCTCCCCCTTTGGGGGAGCTGGCAAAGCCGTCAGGCTTTGACTGAGAGGGCAAGCTCGGCAAAGGCTGAGCAGTGCACGCAGCGATACGATGGCTCTTCTGAAGCTGCATTGTATCGCTGTGTTTTCTGCTCTTTGTCAGCGTCCTCGCCCTCTCAGGCCGCTTTGCGTCCAGCTCCCCCAAAGGGGGAGCCAAGTGTGTGTGTGCGTATCCTAAACAAAACAACTCCCCCCAGAGGGCCTTACAGCCGCTCTGAGGGGAGTTTTCAATCTTAGCTGAGGGGGAAATCAGCCGAGGTATTTGATGGTGTTATAGACGCTGATGGCGATGATGACACCCATCAGGCAGAGGAAGAGTTTGTCCACGGCCTTGTTGTCCATCTTCTTGTTGAAGATGCGGCCCACCATGCCGCCGCCGATGCCGCCGCAGACCATCAGGACCAGCGCGAGGATCTTGAACTCCGGCACGCTGTGGGTGATGAGGGTGGTGATCAGGCTGGTGATCTGGCTGAACAGGATGATGTACAGGCTGTTCTGGGCGGCCGTCTTGGTGTCCATGCTGAACACGAAGAAGAGGATGACCAGATTGATGGGGCCGCCGCCGATGCCGAGGAAGCTGGAGAAGATGCCCAACACAAAGCCGATCAGCAGGCAGACGACCTGATTGGTGACATGGTGGGTCCTGATCTTGGCCTTAAAGACGGTGTAGACGAAGGTCATCACGGTCAGGGCGGCGAGGCAGGCAGCCTGCACCGCGCCGACGGTGTTCTGGTTCTCGAACATGGCCTTGACCATGCTGAAGGTCTGCTTGCCGACCACGCCGCCCACGGCGGCACCGATGGCAAGCGGAGTGCCGATCTTGAAATCGACCTTGTTCTCACCGGAAGAGATGTTCTTGAACACCGAATAGCAGCTCATCGAGAGCACCGTGCAGCCGGACAGGAAGCTGATGGTGGATACGCTGGCAAGGCCGCACATATCCAGCACCGGCTTGATGATGACACCGCCGCCGATGCCGCAGATCGCGCCGGCGATGGAGGCCAGAAAACTGACCACGAAAAACAGCAGCTCACTCATAGGGGGAATACAGACTCCTTTCAATCTCAACAGAAAGACTGTGTCGCACGCCGCAGTTTCCGTGGCAGGCGGCAGTTGGTTTTATTTGCCCAGAGCCTTGAACATCCATGCTTTATAGGCTTCCACGCCGGGCTGGTCGAAGGGGTTGATGCCAAGGATCTCGCCCGAAACATAGCAGGCGAACTGGAAGAAATAGAACAACTGGCCGAAATTGTAGGCATCCAGATGGGGAACGCTCAGGATCAGGCAGGGCAGCTTCTGGCTGTGGGCGGTCACGGTGGCACCGAAGGCCGCCTTGTTGATGCCCCAGAAATCCTTGTTGTCCAGATAGTCGAAGAAGTCCTTCTTGCCGTCGTTCTCCACCACGAGAGTATCGTCGCGGGAGGTGACGTCGAGGAAGGTCTCGAACATCAGGGGTGCGCCGTCCTGAATGTACTGGCCCACCGAGTGCAGCTCTTCGCTGAACTCACTGGCGACGGGGAACAGGCCCTTGCCGTCCTTGCCCTCGCTTTCGGCGAAGAGCTGGATCCACCACTTGTAAAACCAACGGAACTGCGGCTCGAAGCTGGCAAGCATCTCGAGCTTGTAGCCCTTCTGATAGTACAGGTTGCGCAGGCAGGCATACCGCAGGGCAAGGTTGTCCTCGGGGGCACCCTCGTGCAGCTGCTTCTGCATATCGGCGGCACCCTTGACCAGTGCACGGATGTCGATGCCGGCCACGGCCATTGGCAGCAGGCCGACGTAGGTCATGGCGGTGTAGCGGCCGCCCACATTGGTGGGGAAGGGGACGAAGGTGTAGCCCTCGGCCTTGCACAGCTCCTCCAGCGAGGTGCCGTAGGTGCCGGTGCAGATGGTGCGGCGGGCGGCTTCCTCGGGGCCGTACTTGGCGGTCATGGCCTTGCGCAGGATGCGGAAGGACGAACCCGGCTCCAGCGTCTCGAAGTTCTTGGCGATGCAGTCGATGGCATAGTCCTTTCCCTCGAGGCTCTTCAGCATCCGGTTCAGGGCGTTGGGGTTCAGGGTGTTGCCGGCGTAGATGATCTCGGTATCGCCGCTCTGCTGGGCCAGTGCCTCGATGACGCTGCGGGCAGCGTTGTTGCTGCCGCCGACGCCGATGATGACAAAGGCATCGCAGTGTGCGCGGACATCCGCCGCGATCTGCTCGATGTGGGTCAGGATCTCGTCATTGGCCCACTCGTTCACGTCCAGCCAGCCCTGACTGTCGCTGTATTTCTCTTCACCGGCCTGTGCGCGGCGGAGGATTTCCGCGTTGCACTGCATGGCCTGACGAAGCGCGTCCTCGCTGACCAGTTCCCGCTGGTCTTTTACCGTCAATTCAAGCATTGTTTTCTCTCCTCTAGGCGTAACTAGTATATCATGATTGTGGAAAAGCTGTCAAATTTCACCGCGCAGGTCCATCAGCTTGGGCAGCGGCTTGCCCAGCAGAGGCCGCACCCAGTTCTTGTAAGCTTCGGTGACGTTGTTGCCCTCGGCATTAATGAACTCGTCGGGCATCTTGCTCTCGGTCATCATCACGTCCTGAATGTCGGCAAGGAAGGTCTCGGTCTTATACTCTTCACCGGGCAGGCGGCGGAGGGCCACCATCTTGCCGGTCTCGCCGGAGACCGCAGCCTGCACCGCAGCGCGGCCGCATTTCTCGGCTTCGTCCCGGTCGGTGTCGCTCTGCCATGCGATGGAAGCGCGGCCCAGCAGACCGGGCTTCTCAGCACGGGCCTTATAATGGAGCTTTTTGGTGATGAGGTTGGCCAGATGTGCCGACACATCGCCGAAGTAGGTGGCGCGGCCCACGGTGAAGATCGGCTCCACGATGGGGGTGCCGTCGGCGTAGTGCAGGCCCTCGCTGGCGACGACCACGCCGTGGCCTTTTTCGTCGATCAGCTTCTGGACATCCCGCAGGAAGGCCTCTTCATCAAAAGCCCGCTCGGGCAGATAGATGAGGTCGGGGCCGTGGGAGTAGCTGTCGGTAGCCAGAGAAGCCGCCGCCGTGACCCAGCCGGCGTTCCGGCCCAGTGCCTCGATGACCACGATGTGGATCGGCAGGCCCTCGACGTCGCAGCAGACCTCGGCGACACTGCCGGCCATATACCGGGCCGCAGAGCCGAAACCGGGGGAGTGGTCGGTGACCGCCAGATCGTTGTCCATGGTTTTGGGGATGCCGATCACCCGGATGTCCTTTTCCTTGCAGCGGGCATAGATCTTGCCGCAGGTGTCCATGGTGCCGTTGCCGCCGTTCATCAGCACATAGCGGATGCCGTACTTCTCGAACAGGGGGACCATGGCCTCGTACTCGGGAGCTTCCAGTGCGTCGCGGCTGGTGCCGATGGCAGAAGCCGGGCTGGACAGCAGGCCGTGCAGCTGCTCGTCGGTCAGGTCGGTGACGTCCCGCAGCTTTTCGTGCAGGAAGCCGCCGGTGCCGCCCAAAGCGACGTAGACCCGGCCCACTTCGGGGGCGGCCTGTGCCTGCCGGATGGCTCCGTAGAGGGAGGCATTGATGACAGCGGTGGGGCCGCCGCCGTGCATAATAATCAGATTGTCAGCCATAGATCGACATTCCTTTCCAGATCATTCGGCTCAGCAGCAGCCGCAGCCTCCCTCGGGGCGGTGACCATACTCATCCATGCAGTCCTTGCTGGGGTCCTTCATGCACAGGTGGACGGCAGAGAGCTTGAAGGTCATGGGCAGAGCGAGGATGTTGGGGTTCTCGCCGACGTACTTCTTCTTGGCGTCCTCGAGAGCCTCCTCGAAGGTGGCGCGGGTCTTGAGGCCCATGCCGCGTGCGTAGCCCGGCTCTTCGGCACCAACGATGTAGATCGCGCTGGTGTTCATCTCAGCGATGTGGCCGCAGCTCATCATGGAGAAGCCGTGGAAGGGATGGAACGCATTGGTGAAGCGATAGCGGCGGACATACTCCTCGTTGGTTGCGAAGTACTCGCCCAGACGGTCCATATCGGGCAGCTGGTTCATCTCATTGTGCTGGAACCACTCATAGCACTCGCGCAGGTACGGCCAGCGGTTGTCGTTGAAGAAGCCGTTGCAGAGGCTGGAGCAGATGATGACGCAGTGGTCGCTCATGACGCGCTTGAAGCGGAGCACCTGTGCGGACAGAGCCTGCATCATCATGATGGGGTTGGTGCCCATGCCGTCGCCGTAGTGGAACTTCTGCGGCATACCGAAGACCAGCACATCGTACTTCTTCTCTGCCCAGTGCACATAGGTGCGCTTGTCGGCGATCTTCCAGCTGATGGGCATCATCTCCTTGGCATAGCCGGAGTAGATGGCAATCTGGCGGCTCTTGGTGTCCAGAACAGCGTCGCAGCAGAAGAAGGGATGGCCCATCTTCTCCTCCATGTGCATGGAAATCTCGTTGAACTTATCGCGCATCAGGCTGCCGCCGTTGACGGGGGTGAAGTCGGGGCGGTGCATGACGGAAGGAACGTGGTGGGTGGCGATGCTCTTCCAGTTGGTGATGCCGGTCGCACTGTGCTTGTAGCCGCCGGAGTAACCGCCGTAGGGATTGCCCTGCACATGGCCGATCAGGATGGGCAGGTCGGCCTCGTAGACCATCTTGTTCATCCAGACTGCGTCGCCGCGCTTGGTGAAGCCCAGATCCACCATGTTGTTCATATCCTCGGAGTCGTGGCTGATGATCTGACCATGGGGCCAGAACTCATCGTAGATCTCGTGGCCGAAGATGGCCAGAGCATCCTTGGCGGTGCTGCGGGGATGCAGGCCGTTGGAAATGATGAAGGTGATGTCCTTCTTCTCGACGCCGACGCTGTACAGATCCTCGAGGATGTACTTGATGGAGAGCTTGCGGTGGCTGGTGGGCTGCTCGCCGCCCTTGACACGGTCGGGCACGACGAAGACGACCTTGCTGCCCTTGTGGGCCAGCTCCTTGACGGTCGGCATTCCGATGGGGTGGTCGAGGCTCTCCCGGTAAGCGGCCTCCAGCTTGTCCTCGGGGATGTACGGGGGATCGGGAACGGTCACGCCGGGGATGAATTCATCGGTGTTATCGGGCAGATCTGCGCCCATGGTGCCTGCGCCGTACTCAAACTCATAATGTTTCATGATATGCCATCCTTTCCCGCTGATGCGGTCTGAATATGTTGTGAATCGATATCTTACTTGCCCAGATACAGGCGGATGATGTCGAGGTATTCGTTGGGGTAGTAGCCGATCTCGCCGGAGAAGCGGGTCAGTGCGATGAGGCCGCCGTCGATCTCGGGGATGGAGGCCAGCATCTCGGCGTTGTCGGTCTTGAGACCGCCGCCGTAGACGACGTCCATGCCGCCGGTCTGCTCCTTGACGAACTTGGCAATCTTGGTGATGTAGGGCTTGTCGGCCGGGGTCTTGCCGGGGCCGATGGACCAGATGGGCTCGTAGGCGATGCAGATGCGGCTCTTGTCGGCACCTTCGAGGCCGATGGAGAGCTGGTCACCCAGAACCTGCTGCCATGCGTCCTGCTCTTCGCTCTTCTCGCCGATGCAGTAGAGGACATTCAGGCCGCGGGCCAGTGCACACTGGATCTCCTGATTGAGGATCTTGTTGACCACCTTGGCGGCGGCTTCGCCGGTGATGCCGGCTTCGGCCAGAATCCCCATCTTGTCGTTCCGCTCTTCGCAGTGGCCGATCAGAACGGTCTCACAGCCCAGAGCCTTGGCAGCGGAAGCGGGGCGGTTGGTGGTGAAAGCACCGAAGTTGCCGCCCACGGAGGTATCGGCGCGGTAAACACCCTGACAGCCGACCTTGACCGGGCTGCCGGGCTTCTTGGCGGCGACAGCAGCGGGGATGTGGGCTTCGGGGAAGTACATAGCGAACTCGACTTCGGCCGGGTCGTACTTGGCGAGGGCATCCTGCGTGTTCTCCACGATGACCTTGCCCCACTCGGTGACCGGAGCCAGACGGTTGACACCGCCGAACTCGGTGGGAACATCAAACCGCTTGAGGTTCAGAAAAATGTGTTTCATCTCAGAGAGCTCCCTTCTCTTCCTTCTTGTAGCGGTCAGCCATCATCTCGAGGGTGACCGGCTCGATCAGCTGGCTTTTGCGGTAGCTGCCGAACTGGACCAGCAGGGGAGCAATACTCTCGATGACGCCGTCCTTCATGCACTGGACGACCTTGCCGACGTCAGCATCGGGAATGTTGCCGTACAGGATGGTGTCCATGATGCAGGCAACGTAGTTGCGGGGATCGACGTTGGCGGGCTGGGAGACCATCGCCTCGTACAGGGGGCCGACGGAAGAGCTGGTCTTGAGGGAAGGCTCACGACGGAACAGCTCCATCAGGTTGCGGGTGCAGGCCATACGGATGTCGGTATCGACGTTGATCTTGTTGATGCCGCACTTGGCCACATCCACCAGCTGGTTGACGTCAATGCCGAACGCATTCTCCAGTTTGCCGCCCATGGCGTTGATCTGCTGGACGTACTCCTGCGGAACAGTGGAAGAACCGTGGCTGACGAGGAAGCCGTTGATGCCCTCGTGCATCATACACTCCTTGGTGGCAATGGCGATCTCGCGGCGGATCTTGGTGTCCTTGCCCTTGTTGGGGCCGTGGCAGGTGCCGTAGCTGATGGCCAGAGCGTCGCAGCCGGTCTTCTTGAAGAAGTCGATGGCCTGCAGGGGGTTGGTGTAGGTGGAGGTGGCACTGAAGACGTGATCCTCAACACCGGCCAGCACGCCCAGCTCGCCCTCGACGGTGACGCCGAAGGGATGTGCGTACTTGACGACCTCGCGGGTCAGCTCTACGTTGTCCTCATAGGGCAGGCTGGAACCGTCGATCATGACGGAGGTGTAGCCGCCGGCGATGCAGGCCTTGACGCTCTCAAGGCTCTTGCCGTGGTCGAGGTGCAGGGCGATGGGGACGGGGCTGTCGGCACCGTACTTCTTGACGGCGTCGCCGATGTTCTTGGCACCCTTCTGCTTGGCTTCCAGAGAGCCGTGCATGAAGTCCAGTTCACCGCCCATGAAAGCGTTGGAAGCCTCGGCACCCTGCAGGATGGCACCGCTGCGCAGCAGCTCGTGGATGCGGATGGCAGCCTCGATCTGGCCCACACTGTTCATGTTGAAGGCACCCTGACCGTAATGATACTTGTCAGCGGCTTCCAGAATCGGTCTCATTGGTACTAACATAATGATTTTCCCCTCTCAGTCATGTTTTTTATATATGGTTTGTGGACGGTTTATTCTACGGTCACAGCGCAGGTGTAGCTGCGGTGGCCCATCAGATCAACGGTCTTGCCGGTCAGCTGCACCGGCAGGGTGGCGAAGATGTCGGCACTGCTGGTACCCAGTTTCAGCTCGGCGGGGCCAGGCTCCACGACATACTCCATATCCTCATTGTAGTAGCCCAGCTGTGCGGCCTTGAGGTCGAAGGTCACGGTCTTGCTCTGGCCGGGCTCGAGGCTGACGCGCTGGAAGGCGGCCAGACTCATATTCGGGCGGATGACGTGGGCACCAGAGAAGTGGTAATAGAGCTGTACGGTCTCGTCGCCGGCCGCGCTGCCGGTGTTGGTGACGGTGCAGCGGATCTTCATGTCACCGTCGGTGGGCAGCTCCTTGTCGGCTTCGATGCCGTCCACCTTGAAGGTGGTGTAGCTCAGGCCGTAGCCGAAAGGATAGAGCGGGCGGTCGGTGTCATCGACATAGCCGCCCGAGAAGATCAGGCTGGCACTCTCGTCGGCACCGCCGGACCAGCCGCTGCCGGTGCGGTGGTTGTAGACCATCGGCAGCTGGCCGATGTGGTGCGGGATGGTGACGGTCAGCTTGCCGCCCGGGTTCAGGGTGCCGTCCAGCACATCGCTGACGACCTCACCGGCCTTTTCGCCGGGCATGAACGCCTGCACGATGGCGGCGCAGTGCTCCTTCGCCCAAGGCACGGCAAAGACGCCCGGGCCGTAGAGCACCAGAACCACCGGCTTGCCAGCAGCGGCCACGGCTTCCAGCAATTGCTGCTGCACGCCCGGCAGGGTCAGGTGGCTGCGGTCCTTGCCCTCACCGCCGGTGACGTTGACCCAGCCGCAGTTGCCACCCATGGCCATCACGACCACGTCGCTTTCCTTGGCGGCGGCGACGGCGGCATCGAATCCGGAAGTGTCCTCGCCGATGATCTTGCAGCCCTCGGCGTAGTTCACGTCGAACCGGTCGCTCAGCACATCGCGGAGGCTCCGGCAGCCCAGAGAGGCCAGCAGGGTAGGCAGGTCGTTCAGCTTGTCCTGATCTTCCTGACTGAACATCTTGAGCATCTCGGCGAAGATGTTGGAGTAGCCGCCCGAGGATTCTTTCTTACCGGCAGCGGCTTCATCGGCGATGCCGTTGAAGGTCACCGAGCCGTCATCCTCGCTGCCGGCCTTCATCATCTCGATGTAAGCCGGGTAGGTGTAGCCGCTGATGGGGTAGCGCAGGCTGTCGGCGTGGGGGCCGATGACGGCCAGCTTTGCGCCTTTCTTCAGGGGCAGGGTGCCGTCGTTCTTGAGCAGGATGATCGACTTCTCAGCGATCTTCTTGCTCAGGTCGGCTTTCTTCTGGTTGGTCATGGCGGCGCGGACCTTGTCCACATCCACATAGGGATGCTCGAACAGACCGTACTCAAACTTGATGGTCAGGATGCGGCGGACGGATTCGTCCAGCAGAGCTTCGTCCAGCTCGCCGCTCCGGACGTAATCGGGCAGCTGGCGGTAGGCGTTGCCGACCGGGATCTCAGTGTCGAGGCCGCCCTTCTTGGCCAGCAGGCCCGCTTCCTTATAAGTAGGAGCGATGTGGAAGTAGTTGTACATCTTCATGATGCCGGCACCGTCGCTGGTCAGCATTCCGCGGAACTTCATGGTGTCGCGCAGCAGGGTGCGGGCGATCTTCTTGTTGGCACCGACGCACTGGCCGTCGATCTCGCCGTAGTTTGCCATCATGCCCGAGACATCGGCTTCGTTGGCCGCTGCCTCAAAGGGAGTGGCAAAAGTCTCGTACAGCTCTCGGTCGTTGATGCGGGAGACGGCACAGTTCAGGCCTCCCTGACTTTCGGCGTAACCGAGGAAGTGCTTGGCGATGCAGGCGACGCCCTCTTTGTCCTTGCCCTGCATTCCCTTGATATAATGAATGCCCATCTGGCTGATGAGGTAGGGGTCCTCACCATAAGTCTCATAGGTGCGGCCCCAGCGGGGATCGCGGGAGACGTCGATGACGGGACTCATGGCACTGTTGATGCCGACGGCCCGGCTCTCCTGCCCGATGACGGAGGCCATCTCCTCGGCCAGCTCCGGCTCCCAAGTGGAACCGACGTTGATCTGGGCGGGGAAGAGGGTGCCGCCTGCAGCCGGATAGCCGCAGAGGTTTTCGGTCTGGAGGGCCACCGGGATGCCGAGGCGGGTATGCTCGACGAAGTAATGCTGCAGGTCGTTGGAGATCTGTGCGATCTGCACCGGGTCCACGATGCCGACCATCGAATACTGGGTGAGGCGGCCGTGTCCGTAGGGGAACTTCTCGGCCAGTTTCTTTTCGTCTACCTTGCCTTCGGTCAGCACCGAGGCGGGCAGGTCGCCGCAGAGCTGGGCGGCTTTTTCTTCCAGCGTCATCCGGCTGAGCAGGTCTTCGACCCGCTCGGCGACCGGACGGCTGCTATCCTTGTAAATCTCCATTGCTTCCACCTTTCTGCTTGTTCCATTGGCGGTGTGAAGATCGGCTCGTGCTGCCGATTTTCATACCTTCTATTTATTAAATA
The DNA here is from genome assembly GCA_963660925.1 of Eubacterium sp. CAG:38. Classification (GTDB taxonomy): domain Bacteria; phylum Bacillota; class Clostridia; order Oscillospirales; family Ruminococcaceae; genus Faecalibacterium. The sequence goes on from CAVKZS010000091.1 coordinate 14,030, forward strand.
AAATAACAAACTATTAGGGCGTTGTCAAGGGGTTTGGGGCGGAAAGTCCCGCTTTTGTTAAAATGAATAAAATAATAGGGCCGCTCTTGTCATTTTACAGGGGATTCTGAGCCAAAACACCAAAAACGGGGGCATTATAATGTAGTACATTTTAAAGGCGAAGAAGAATCAATCTGCTGAATCTGGAAAATTGATGACAAAGTAAAACGTTTGCATGGAATATTGTATCCAAGAAAGGACAAAAACAGGGATAAAACCTGAAATGGAAACAAAAGGTTACAGATTGGTGAAATGCAGGGAAAAGCTGGTTTCAACGGAAATAACTGGAAGAAAAACAGCCCGAAAATCCAGTATTTGTTCAAAGCGGCAAAAAATACGCCCGGTTCTTGTGCAACATTCCCTCTTGAAAATGAGCGGAATTTTGGTATATTATAATTAATTCAATAAATAAACAAACGATGCGGCGGCCCGCCGGGAGAAGCGGGCTGCATCCACCCGTGAATGGAGAAGAGCGTCGGGCGTTTATTCATGTATGAGAAAGCAAAAGAATGAGATCGTAACGATGAAGGAGGACACTATCGTGAAAAAGATCAATCGTCGCAGCTTCCTGAAGGCTATGGGCGTTGTTGCAGCAGCAGGTACTCTGGCTGCCTGCGGCGGCTCTTCCAACAACTCCGGCTCTACCGCTGCTTCCAGCGGTGCCGCTTCTGCCGCTGCTTCCGCAGCTCCGGCCGCACAGGGTGACGGCATCCTGACCATTGCTTATGGCACTGCGATCGACTCTCTGACTCCGTTCCGTGCGAACACCGGCCGCGACGCACCTTACCTGAAGCAGATCTTCGAGGCACTGGCCATCCTGAACTCCAACCACGAGCTGGATCCGTGGGTCGCAAAAGAGTGGACCACCGAGGACAACGGCTTTACTTACACTGTTACCATCAATGAGGGCGTCAAGGACTCTGCTGGCAACCCCTACACCGCAGATGATGTGGTCTGGTTCATCGAAGAGAGCAAGGCCCGCGCTCTGAAGCCCATCTGGACTAAGGTGGACTCTATCAGCAAGATCGACGATACTACTGTTGAGATCAAGCTGACCTCCAACATTGTCGGCGCAATTGAGACGATTCTGCAGGACACCTACGTTGTCACCAAGGCTGCATTTGAGGCCAGCAGCGATGAGTTCGGCACTGCCTGCGTGACCACTTCTCCTTATAAGGTCACTGAGTTCACCGCAAGCTCCACGCTGTCTCTGGAGAAGCGCGACGATTACTGGCAGGACGTTTCCGCGATGCCCGAAGTCGCACAGGCCAATGTGGACAAAATCAACTACATCACCATCACTGAGGCTTCTCAGATGGGTATCGCACTGGAGACCGGTACCGTCGATCTGGTCATCAACATGGACATCTCCACCGGTGCACAGTTCGTTGACCGTGACGGCTACACCGTGGATATGACCGAAGGTCCTCAGGGCTGGACCCTGTTCTTCTCTGGTGCAGACAACTCCCCCTGCGCAAACGATGTGGCTCTGCGTCAGGCCATCTGCTACTCCATTGATCAGGACGGCCTGCTGACCGGTCTGTGCTCTGGCTACGGCACCCATATGTGGGATGCGCACTCTCCGCTGCACGTTGGCTTCAACGAGAAGTGGCGCGATGAGGACTACTACGATTACAGCGTGGACAAGGCAAAGGAAAAGGTTGCTGAGTCCAGCTACGCAGGCCAGAGCCTGAAGCTGCTGTGCAGCTCCAACACCTTCTCTCAGCGTCTGGCTCAGATGATCCAGAGCTACCTGATGGAGGCTGGCATCAACTGCGAGCTGCTGAGCGGTGATATGGCATACATCACTTCTGTCCGTCTGGACGGCACCAAGTACGATATGTTCATCAACACCATCGGCGGTACCTACCTGCCCGACGCATGGTCCATCCGTTATGACCCGAAGGCTTACTCCACCGGCGACGCAACCAGCCGCCATGACTACGAGCTGGGCGACCTGCTGTATCAGTGCTGGACTCCGGAAGGCTGGACCGAGGAGAATATCGACAAGGTTCACTACTACCTGAAGGACAACGCCATTGCTTACGGCCTGCTGGATCCGTACAACTTCTGCATCTGGCGCAATGAGATCGGTGTGGAGAATGTTGTCCACGGTGGCTTCGGTTACATTGCACCCGCTGCAAGCACCTACTCCAACTATTGATCCCTACCGGCAGCAGCCGGTCAATAAAAGTCAAACCTGCTTCTGGGGAGACCTCAAAGGAGGTCTCCCTTCTTAGTAGGGCTTATGGAGGATACGCTATGGCAAAATACACTTTAAAACGTCTGCTGTGGATGATCCCGATCGTTCTGGGCGTTACGGTGCTGGTTTTCACGCTGATGTGCTTTACTCCCGGTAACCCCGCCGAGATCATTCTGGGTACCACGGCAACGGCAGAAGATCTGGCTGCAAAAACTGCAGAACTGGGTCTGAACGATCCGTACCTTGTCCGTCTGGGCAGATATATGTATCAGGTCTTTATCCAGCACGATCTGGGTAACTCGTGGATCACCAGCGTGGCAATCATCCCGACCATCATGGAGCGTCTGCCCCGTACCCTGATGCTGACCCTTTGCACCATGTTCATCTCGTTTGCACTGGGCATCCCGCTGGGTATCGTGGCGGCTACCCATCAGAACCAGTGGCAGGACTCCGTATCTATGGTTCTGGCTCTGCTGGGCGTTGCAATCCCGAACTTCTGGCTGGCACTGATGCTCATCATCGTGTTCTCGGTCAATCTGGGCTGGCTGCCGGCTATGGGCATTGATGCAGGCATCAAGTCCTACATTCTGCCCGCTCTGGCTGGCTGCATGGGCTCGCTGGCAACCTGCGCCCGTCAGACCCGTTCCTCGATGCTGGACGTCATCCGTTCGGACTACATCACCACCGCACGTTCCAAGGGCGTGCCCGAGCGTGATGTTATCACCAAGCACGCTCTGAAAAATGCTCTGATCCCCATTATCACCATGGCAGGCTCTACTTTTGGCCGTCTGCTGGGCGGTATGATGATCATTGAGACCGTCTTTGCGATCCCCGGCATGGGTACTTACATCATCGGTGCGGTCAACAACCGTGATTACCCCATCGTTCAGGGCGGTACCATCTTCCTCGCCATCACCTTCTCGCTCTGTATGCTGGCCGTTGACCTGCTGTACGCAGCAGTCGATCCGCGCATCAAGGCTCAGTATGCCAGCAAGAAGAAGGCACCCAAGAAGCAGAAGGAGGCGGCAGCAAATGGCTAATGCAACGGCAACGGCTCAGGCTCCTGCGAAAGCGAAAGCCAAGAAAAATAGCGAGTTTGTCCGCGTGATGAAGCAGATGAGCAAGAACAAGCTGGCCATGCTCGGCTTGGCGATCTTCATCATTGAGATCGTTCTTGCGATCCTCGCTCCCTACATCAGCCCCTATTCCTATACCAAGATGGATATGTCGGCCTGCTTTGCAACCCCGTCGGCCACCCACTTCTTTGGCTGCGACGATATGGGCCGCGACATTTTCAGCCGTGTGCTGTACGGCGCACGCTACTCCATCTCCATCGGTATTCTGGCGGTTCTGTTCTCTGTGGTGATCGGCTGTGCGATCGGTGCAGTGGCCGGTTACTTCGGCGGTCAGGTCGATAACATCATCATGCGTCTGCTGGACGTCATTCAGGCCATCCCCGGTATGCTGATGATGATCGTTATCTCCGCTGTTCTGGGACCCGGCTATCTGAACACCATCATTGCAATGTCCTTTGGTTCCATCCCCGGCATGGCCCGTATGCTCCGTGCCCAGATGCTCAAAGAGCGCACCAATGAGTACATCGAAGCAGCCACTTCCATCAACTGCTCGACTTTCCGCATTATTTTCCATCACCTGATCCCCAACTGCCTGTCTCCCATCATTGTGCAGGCAACTATGGGCGTCGGCCAGACCATCACGCTGGCCGCAGGCCTGAGCTTCATCGGTCTGGGTGTGCAGCCTCCCATCCCTGAGTGGGGTGCCATGCTGTCGGCCTCCCGCCAGTTCATGCGTCAGGCTCCCCATCTGGTCGTGTTCCCCGGCCTCGCAATCGCTGTCACCGTTCTGGCCCTGAACCTGATGGGCGACGGCCTGCGCGACGCTCTGGACCCGAAGCTGAAGAACTAAAAGGAGGAACGGAATATGAGTGAAAAATCGAACAAGTTCCTCGAAGTCAAGGACCTTGTGGTGGAATACAAGTCGGACGGACAGACCGTCCACGCTGTCAACGGTGTCTCGTTCAAGCTGGATCACGGCAAGACGCTGGGTCTGGTGGGTGAGACCGGTGCCGGCAAGACCACCATTGCAAAATCCATCCTCCGCATCCTGCCGGACGTGGGCTGCAAAGTCACCGGCGGCGAGATCCATCTGGAAGATCAGGAGCTGCTGACCCTGCACGAGAACGAGATGCGCAAGATCCGCGGCAACAAGATCTCGATGATCTTCCAAGACCCCATGACGGCCCTGAACCCGGTTCAGAAGGTCGGCGACCAGATCGCTGAGGTTGTCCGTCTGCACAACGACGCTCATGTGAACCCCGAAGAGCGTGCAAAAGAGATGCTGGAGACCGTCGGCATCCCGGCCGAGCGTTATCATGAGTATCCCCATCAGTTTTCGGGCGGCATGAAGCAGCGCGTGGTCATCGCCATCGCGCTGGCCTGCAACCCCGATCTGCTACTGGCCGACGAACCCACCACCGCACTGGATGTGACCATTCAGGCACAGGTGCTGGATCTGATCGCTGACCTGCGCAAGAAGTACAACACTTCGATGCTGCTGATCACCCACGATCTGGGCGTTGTGGCACAGGTCTGCGACGAAGTAGCCGTTATTTATGCCGGCAACATCGTCGAGTACGGCACCAAAGAGCAGATCTTCGACCATCCGACCCATCCGTACACCATCGGCTTGTTCGGTGCCATCCCGGATATGAACGAGGACGAGGAATGGCTGCACCCCATCGACGGTCTGCCGCCAGATCCCACCAACCTGCCGCAGGGCTGTGCATTCGCACCCCGCTGCAAGTATGCCACCGACGCCTGCCGCAAGAGCGCGATCCCGATGCAGAAAACTGCCGACGGTCACGACTGCCGCTGCTGCCGTATGGCCGAGATCGCAAAGCAGGAGGGTTAAGCTATGGCACCGGTTATTGAAGTACAGAACCTCAAGAAATATTTCCCCACCCCGCACGGCTTGCTCCATGCGGTGGACGACGTCACCTTCACCATCGAAAAAGGCAAGACGCTGGGCGTCGTCGGTGAGTCCGGCTGCGGCAAGTCCACGCTGGGCCGTACCATCATCCATTTGCATGAGGCGACCTCCGGCACTGTCCTGCTGAACGGTGAGAATGTGACCAACCTCAAGGGCAAGGCCCTGCGCGAGGCCCGCGAGAAGATGCAGATCATCTTCCAAGACCCGTATTCTTCGCTGGACCCCCGCAAGGATATCCGCAGCACCATCTGCGAGCCGCTGCAGGTTTCCGGCCGCTATAAGAAGCAGGAAATCGAGGACAAGGCCGAGGAACTGATGGAGTTGGTTGGCATCGACGAGCGTCTGCGCCGCGCCTATCCTCATGAGCTGGATGGCGGCCGCCGTCAGCGTGTCGGCATCGCCCGCGCACTGGCTCTGAACCCGGATTTCATTGTCTGCGATGAGCCGGTCTCCGCACTGGACGTTTCCATTCAGGCACAGGTCCTGAACCTGCTGAAGAAGCTGCAGCAGGACCGCGGCCTGACCTATATGTTCGTTACCCACGATATGTCGGTCGTGCGACACATTTCGGACGATATCTGCGTTATGTATCTGGGTCAGGTCGTTGAAAAGTGCCCCTCCAAGGAACTGTTCAAGAACCCGATGCACCCCTACACCAAGGCTCTGCTTTCGGCCATCCCGTCGGTGGACATCCATCACCCGACCAAGCGCGAAGTGCTGAAAGGCGAGATCACCTCGCCCATCAACCCCAAGCCCGGCTGCCGGTTTGCAGCCCGCTGCCCCTTCGCCACCGAAGCGTGCCATCAGCCCCAGAAGCAGGAAGAGGTCTCGAAGGGACATTTCGTGACCTGCTGCCGCATCCACGAGCTGTAAATCACCGCCATACCTTTATTTACCAATATTCTTCTTCTCCATTCCAAGAAGCAGAAAGCCGGGAGCGATCCCGGCTTTTTGCGTACCCTCTCAGCAGTGGCTTCTTGGCTCTCCCTTTGGGAGAGCTGGCACCGTAGGTGACTGAGAGGGCGAGGATGCTGCCAAATAGCAAAAACACCGCGATACGATGCCGCTCCAAAAGAGTGATCGTATCGCGGTGTTTGCTTCTCGGACTCTGCCGGGCTCACCCTCTCCGTCATTGCTTCGCAATGCCACCTCCCCCAAAGTGGGAGGCAAGGGCGTAGGAGGGTCACTTCGCGTATTTCTCCCACCCGCTGGAAGTAAGCACCTGTCCGTCGGTGGTGCACCACATGGCCTCGACGCCGTCCAGCGATTCCACGAGGGCCTGTCCCTCTTCCAGAGGCATACAGAACAGGCCGGTGGTCAGGCAGTCGGCCACGCCGGAGTCGGGCGTCAGGACGCTGACACTGTCAAAGTAGGCGGCGGGCCAGAGGGTGGCCGGGTCGATCAGGTGGTGGTACCGTACGCCGTCCACGACGAAATACCGCTGGTAATCGCCGCTGGTGACAAGGGCAAGGTCGCTCATGTTGACGGCTCCCACATAGGACGAGCTGGCGGTGTAGACCTCCGAAGCGTTCCACGGGTTCTCGATGCCGCCCGACCACTGGGAGCCATCCGGTTTGGTGCCGATGGCCCGGAGGTTGCCGCCCACGCTGATGAGCGCACTGGTCAGGCCCCGGGCTTCAGCGGCCTGCGCCACCATCTCGACGGCGTAGCCTTTGCCGACGCTGCCGACGTCCAGTGACATCTCCGGGTCGGCCAGATAGACGGTCTTGGCGTCCTCATCAATGACCAGATCATTGATATTGCAGTGCTGGGCTGCGGCATCCAGCTCTTCCTGCGAAGGCAGGGTGTTGTCGGCTTCGTTCTCGTGGGACTCGGCGGCTTCGCGGTAGTTGTGCCAGATGCTCAGCACGCTGCCCATGGCAATGTTTAGTTTGCCGTCGGTGGTGTCGTACATCTTCTGGGCCAGTTCCAGCATCCCGAGGATCTTGTCGTCCACCTGCACGGGGGCGATGCCGGCGTTGTCGTTGATGGTTTTCACGTTGGTCACGCCGTCGTAATCATTGTAAATGTCGTACAGTTCGTGGTAGGTCACCAGATCCTCGTGCAGGGCGTCCATCTGGGCGGTGAACTCTTCTTCGCTGTCGCAGTAGGCGATGACCTGCGTCACGGTGTCAAAGGCGTCGTAGAAGATCGTGCTGTACCGCTGCGGGCCGTCCGAGGAAGCGGACGATGCGGACGAGGCCGCACTGCCGCAGCCCGACAGCAGGCTCACGCAGAGGGATGCGGCCACAAAAAGGGCGGAAAAACGGCGGGTTTTCATGCGTTGGTCGTCTCCTTTGCTACGGTAAAGGCGGCGTGCTCCTCCTGCAGGTGGGCCAGCAGGTCACCAAAGACCCAATTCTTGTTGGTGGGAGTGACCACGGCCTTGAGGGGAATGTTCACCTTGGCCTGACGCATCAGGTCGAGCAGGGTGTCCACATCTTTCTCTTTGAAGTTGGCCAGCAGCAGCGCGGGAGGGTAGGCACCCGGCTCCAGCACGAGGGTGCGGGAGGCGAGTGTCTCGACCTCACCCAGCAGCTGGGCCACGGTCTTGCCGGCATCGGCGGGGGAGACGAGCAGCAGCTTCATCCCGAAGGCCGGTGCCATCCCCTCAAGGATGCCGCGGTCGGCGGCGGACAGGTTCCAACCCAACGCCAGTGGCACGCCGGCATTCTGGTTGCGTGCAATATGTGCTTTCATAAAAGATACCTCTTTCTATTTTCTGCAATAATAATACAGTATACCACAGTTTTGCGGAAAAGAAAATAAAAATACCCTCTCCGGAGAGAGGGCAGAAATGCAAAGTACTCAATTCATCTTCTTACCAAAGAATTCGACCTCTTTGTTGATGAACTGCATCAATTCGTCGAACTGGTCGGGGGTCAGGCTCTGGGCACCGTCGCACTTGGCCTTGGCGGGGTTGTTGTGGACCTCGATCATCAGACCGTCGGCACCGGCGGCGACGGCAGCCTTGGCCAGCTCCGGCACCATCCATGCATGGCCGCAGGCGTGGCTGGGATCGACGATGACGGGCAGGTGGGTCATCTTGTGGAGCATGACGACGCCGGCGAGATCGAGGGTGTTCCGCATACTGGTCTCGAAGGTGCGGATACCGCGCTCGCAGAGGATGACGTTCTCGTTGCCCTCGGCCATGATGTACTCGGCACTCATGACGAACTCTTCCAAGGTGTTGGCGAGGCCGCGCTTGAGCAGGACGGGCTTTTTCTGGCGGCCGACGGCTTTCAGCAGCTCAAAGTTCTGCATATTGCGGGCACCGACCTGAATCAGATCGACGTTCTCAAACAAGGGCAGATGCTCGGTGTTCATGATCTCGGTGACGATGGGAGCACCGGTGGCGCGGCGTGCCAGTTTGAGCAGGTCGAGGCCCTCGCTCCGCATTCCTTGGAAGGAGTAAGGCGAGGTGCGGGGCTTGAACGCGCCGCCGCGGAGCAGGGAAGCACCGGCGGCTTTGACGCGCTGGGCACAGTAGGTGATCTGCTCTTCGCTCTCGATGCTGCAGGGGCCGGCGATGACGGCGAAGTTGCCGCCGCCGATCTTGATGCCGTTCACGTCGATCACGCTGTCGTCCGGGTGGAACTTGCGGTTGGCCTTTTTATAAGGTTCGGAGACACGGCGGCAGGTCTCGACCACGGGGTTTGCCAGTACCCAGCTCTCGGCGATGGCCTTGGTGTCGCCGATCAGACCCAGAATATGGGTGTCGCTGCCCTTGGAATCGTTGATCTGCAGGCCCATGCCTTCCAGCTCGCGGCAGAATTCATGCACCTGTACGTCGGGGGCATCCTGTTTCAATACGATGATCATAGCGGTTTCTCCTTTGCCTTTTCAAACATTCATCGGCAAAAGGAGCGTGGCCCCGTTGCCGCAAATCATTACACTGAACTTCAGTTTCCTGAAGCATGGGCCTATGATATCACTTCAGGAAACTGAAGTCAAGAGGGTTTTGAAAGTTTTTTGAAAAAGTGGTAGAATAAGGCCGGAGCATTCCTGTAATCCGTAAAAATTGCGAATTGAAATAAAAAGAACCTCGCGG
>CAVKZS010000092.1:0-25916 GCA_963660925.1 Eubacterium sp. CAG:38
TTCTGAAGAAGTGTGAAGAGCTGAATATTCAAGCCTTTATTACGACCCATAGTGCAGAAGCCATTGACGCTATTTTGGAAAGTAAAAAGGGCAGCGAAGACGATATCCGTGTTATCACTTTGCGGAAAACACCCAAGACACATAAAACAGTTGCCAAAATCCGTACAGGAAACGAAGCACTTTCCGACCGTGAGAACTTTAAGATGGAGCTGCGCGTATGAGAAGTGTAATAGTCTGCGAAGGCAGTGATGATTTATGGTTTCTTGGTTATTATCTGAATAAAGCTTTCCAATGGGATATTTGTTCGTCCGAAATATGGTGTTCTGCATACGAACTTTCTGCCAAAACAAAGCAGGAGGTTCAATATCTTTCTTCACCGGACAACATGAATCAAGTAGCTATTTTTTCTTCTGGTGGACAAGACCGAATGAAATCTTTAGTAAAAGATTGGATCAGTCTCATTGAAGCTCAGCCGTCTCATCCAATTGACTCCATCGTCTTTTTCCGCGATTGCGACGACCGACTTCCAGATATACTTGCTCATGAGATGGAAAGTTGGTTTTCTAGTTTTACGTCTTGGCTTCCAAACAATTTTTCGTTGAAAAACAATGTAGTTTCTACCCTGCAAAACGAAATCGACGAAATTGACGTCACCGTTTCAATTTTACCAGTTATTATCCCTTTTGATGAAAACGGTGCAATTGAAACCTTGCTTTTAAAAGCAATTGAAGATTCTGGTCAAGATGGAAAACGTATTGCCAGCTGTGCAAAAGCTTATATAAATCAATTCGAAGAAAGTCCCTTGGAGTGCTATTTAAACAAACAGCGGCTTGTCACAAAAGCAAAATATTCTGCGGCAATCTCCGTTACAAATCCAGATCATTCCACGCGAAAATTTCAAGATTTAATGTATTCTACTCCATGGGAAGAAAGTGCTTCCATCAAAAAACATATGGAAAAAGTCGTTCAACTTATCACAGGACCGTTACAGTGATACATACGAGGTAAAAATTATGCCCCTCAACTTTACCGAAAAGCAATTTGAATCGGACATTGCGGCATCGTTCCTCTCCCCTGCCGGTGGTTACACACGGAACAACGACTGTTATGACCCGAAGCTGGGGCTGTTTGTGGATACGCTTATCCGGTTTGTTCAGACGACCCAACCGCATGAGTGGGCATTTTTTGAAAAGCAAAACCCGGTCAACCCGGTACATAAGTTCTGTACAGCCTTCAATAACGCCTGCGACGCGGACGGATTGCTTTCGGTGCTGCGGCATGGGTTCAAGCATCGCGGGCGGCGATTCCGGGTGTGCTACTTTCAGCCGGAATCTGCGCTGAACCAGAAGGACGCCCTGCACTATGCGCAGAACGAGATCACCTGCAACCGGCAGTGGTTTTACTCCGACACCACGCACAATTCGGTGGATTTGGTGCTGGCAGTCAATGGCATCCCGGTGTTTGCCTTTGAGCTGAAGAACCAGTACACCGGCCAGACCGTGGAGAACGCCAAACGGCAGTGGATGTACGACCGCGACCCGCGGGAGATCTGCTTCCAGTTCAACAAACGCATTCTGGGCTACTTCTGCGTAGACCACACCGAAGTCTGGATGACCACCCGGCTGGCGGGCAAGGACACCCGGTTTCTGCCCTTCAACCAAGGCTCCAATGGTGCCGGGCAGGATGGCGGTGCGGGCAATCCGCCGAACCCCAGCGGCTACCCTACGGCCTACCTCTGGGAGCAGGTATTCCAGAAGGACAGCATGATGGACATCCTGCAAAAGTTCATGAGCCTGAAGGACGGCAAAACGCTGATTTTTCCGCGATATCATCAGCTGGATGTCGTACGCAAGCTGGTGGCAGATGTGCGGCAGAACGGCACGGGCCGCAACTATCTCATTCAGCACAGTGCCGGTTCCGGCAAGTCCAACTCCATCGCGTGGACAGCCTACCGGCTGGCTTCCCTGTTCAACGACGAAAACAAGCCCGTATTCGCCAGCGTCATCGTGGTCACCGACCGCACCGTGCTGGATGCCCAGTTACAGGAGACCATCTCCGGCTTCGACCACACGCTGGGTACTGTGGAAGCCATCGGCGAAGACAAAAAGTCCACCGACCTGCGGGATGCCATCAACAGCGGAGCGCGCATCATCATTACCACATTGCAAAAGTTCCCGGTCATCTACACCGAGGTAGACAAAGCCGCCGGGAAGAACTATGCTGTCATTGTAGACGAGGCCCACTCTTCCCAGACCGGCAGTTCGGCATTGAAGTTAAAAACGGCCCTTGCCGACACCGAGGACGCCTTGCGGGAATACGCCGAGTTGGAAGGCAAAGCGGAGGAAGAAATCGACCCGGAAGATACGCTGGTCAAGGAAATGATCGCGCAGGGGCGGCATAAGAACCTGTCTTTCTTTGCGTTCACCGCCACGCCCAAGCCCGCCACTCTGGAGTTGTTCGGCACCGAATATCCGGACGGCAGCCATCACCCATTTCACATTTACAGTATGCGGCAGGCCATTGAGGAAGGATTCATCCTTGATGTGCTGCAAAACTACATGACCTACTCTACCTGCTTCAAAATCGCCAAAACGACCACGGAGAACCCCGACCTGCCCGCCAGCCGTGCGGCCAAGCTCATCCGCAAATACGAGGAACTGCATCCCTACAACATCAGCCAGAAAGCAAAGATCATCGTAGAAACGTTCCGGGAAACCACCCGCCACAAAATCGGCGGACGCGGCAAGATGATGGTGGTCACTTCGTCCCGGCCGGCGGCGGTGCGGTATTTTCACGAGGTCAAGCGTTACATTGCCGAGCAAGGCTACAACGATGTGAACATTCTGGCGGCGTTTTCCGGTTCTGTGCCGGATGGCGACATTGAATATACCGAACCTTCTCTGAACGTCCGCGCCGACGGCAGCCACATTGCCGAAAGCCAGACGAAACAGGAGTTCCACGACAACTTCAATGTGCTGATCGTGGCCGAAAAGTACCAGACTGGCTTTGATGAGCCGCTGCTCCACACCATGATCGTGGACAAAAAGCTGAAAGGTGTCAAGGCCGTGCAGACCCTCTCCCGCCTGAATCGCACCTACCCCGGCAAAACCGATACCTTTGTGCTGGACTTCGTGAATAAAGCCGAGGACATTCGGGAAGCGTTCCAGCCGTTTTATCAGGAAACGTTTCTGGAGTAGGAAGTCAACGTCGACCTGCTTTACAAAGTCCAGAAAGAACTGCGTGGCTTTGCAGTTTATTCTGATGCGGACATTGAAGCATTTGCAAAAGAGTATTTCCGCCGCACGCCCGGCAAGGACGCCATGGGCCGCATGAGCAGTGTTCTGAAACCTGTCGCCGACCGTTACAACCAGAAAACGCAAAATGAGCGGTATCAATTCCGCCGCCTGCTGCGCAGTCTGGTCAAGTGGTACGGATACATTTCGCAGGTCGTGCGGATGTTCGACGAAGAACTGCACAAAGAGGATGTGTTTTGCTCCTATCTGCTCAAGCTGCTTCCGCCGGACCCCGTAGACCAGTTGGATCTGGACGGCAAATTGCAGTTGGAGTATTACAAGCTGCAAAAGACCTTTGCGGGCACCATCGAGCTGGAAAAGGCTAAAGGCAGCTATGAGCCTGTCACCCAGAAAGCCGCCCTCGGCCACGACCCGAAGGAACCGCTGGATGAAATCATTCTAAAAATCAACGAGAAGTACAAAGGACAGTTTACCAACGCCGACCGGGTACTGCTCACTGCCCTGCATGACCGTCTGCGTGCCGACCCAAAACTAGCCAAACTAGCTCAGAGCTCTGATCCACAGATCTTCACCGAGAGCATTTTCCCCAAGGCTTTTGACACCGCCGCACAGGACAGCTACATCGAGGCGCAGGATACGTTCTCCGCCCTGTTTGAAGATACCAGCAAGTATAAGGCCATTATGTCCGCCTTGGCGGAGCTGCTGTATCGGGAGTTTCGGAAGTGATAGAAAGGTTCTTCCTGTTTTTATCTGCTTAAATAGCCTGCATCCATCGGATGCAGTTCAAGGGTTTGAGTGTTCCCAACAAGCAGTTTTCAGCGCAAAATTCACGTTTGTATAGACAGACGCATTGTTTGCACAAGCCGTGATCCTTTTCAAAATAACTTCTATATTTGAACATATCTCAATCCTTAACCGTCAGTTTCCAAGTTCTTCTTGAGCATGGCGGTTATTTTTATAGCAGCTCCTGCACATCGTACCAAAACTTTAATTACCGCTTCTGCTAAAATTTCCCCATCCGCATTCCGTTCCTTTTGCACAAATTCCTCTTCACATTTCCCGCCTCTCCTTGGTTCAACTGCCGAAGAGTGTTAATTCTTTTCGACAGGGCTTGCAAATCCCAGCGATGTGGTATAGTATACAAAGCAGAGAGTTATCCTACTGTGTCGCTCGGGATTGAGCGGCGCATGGTTTTACGTTATTTGGAGGTGTATTCCATGAGCAGTCCCCTGCTGGAAGTCAAAGATTTACAGGTCACGGTCGGTGAGGAAAACAAAGTCCTTCTCGACGGATTGAACCTGACCGTATACCCGGGCGAGACCCATGTTCTGATGGGTCACAACGGCGCGGGCAAATCCACCCTGATGAGTGCCCTGATGGGCGACCCGCGGTACAACATCACCCGCGGCCAGATCATCTTCAAGGGGCAGGACATCACCCACGAGCCCGCCGATGTGCGTGCCCGTGCCGGCATCTTCCTGTCCTTCCAGACGCCGGAAGAGATCCCCGGCATCACGCTGGAAAACTTCCTGCGCACGGCTCAGAACGCCATCACCGGCAAGCCGGTTAAGGTGTTCGCTTTCCGCAAAGAGCTGGCCAAGCAGATGGAGGCCCTCGGCATGGACCCGTCCTACGCCGACCGCTATCTGAATGTTGGTTTCTCGGGCGGTGAGAAGAAGAAGAGTGAGATCCTGCAGCTGCTGATGCTGAAACCCGCTCTGGCCCTGCTGGACGAGACCGACTCCGGCCTCGACGTGGATGCCGTCAAGACCGTGGCCAGCGGCGTGCGTGCCTACCATAATAAAGACAACGCCCTCATCATCATCACCCACAACGCCAAGATCCTCGAGGGCCTGAAAGTGGATTACGTTCATGTGCTGGACGACGCCCACATCGTGCGCACCGGCGACGGAAGCCTCGTGGAGGAGATCATCGAGGAGGGCTTCCACGCGCTGAAGGAGGACGAAGCGAAATGAGAGCCTTTGATACCGAAAAGACCGACGTTGCCGCGGTCGATCGGAGCATTTACGACATCAAGGACAAGCCCAATGCTGCCTTTGAGGTCAACTCCGGCCTGACCAGCGAGATCGTCGAGAAGATCTCTGAGGAAAAGCACGATCCCGAGTGGATGCGGATCTTCCGCCTGAAGAGCCTCGAGATCTACAACAAAATGCCGGTGCAGAACTGGGGCCCTTCCATCGAGGGTCTGGACATGAGCAACATCGTCACCTATGTCCGCCCCAAAACCGAAATGCGGGGCAAGTGGAGCGAAGTGCCCGACGACATCAAGAACACCTTCGAGCGTCTGGGCATCCCCAAGGCCGAGCGTGCATCGCTGGCCGGTGTGGGTGCGCAGTATGACTCCGAGGTGGTCTACCACAACGTCAAGGCGGAAGTGGCCGCGCAGGGTGTCGTCTACACCGACATCGAGAGTGCGCTGAACGGCCCCTATGCCGAAATGGTGCGCAAGCACTTTATGAAGCTGGTTCCGCCCACCGATCACAAGTTCGCGGCTCTGCACGGTGCTGTGTGGAGCGGCGGTTCCTTCGTCTACGTTCCCGCCGGGGTCAGCGTCGAGATCCCGCTGCAGTCCTACTTCCGGCTGAACGCCCCCGGTGCCGGTCAGTTTGAACACACCCTTATCATCGTGGACAAGGGCGCGTATCTGCACTTCATCGAGGGCTGCTCTGCCCCGAAATACAACGTCGCCAACCTCCACGCCGGCTGTGTGGAGATCTACGTCGGCGAGAATGCCCGGGTGCGCTACTCCACCATTGAGAACTGGTCCAAGAATATGTACAACCTGAACACCAAGCGTGCCAAGGTCGAAAAAGGCGGCACCATCGAGTGGGTGTCCGGTTCCTTCGGTTCCCACACCTCCTGCCTGTACCCCATGAGCATTCTGGCGGGCGAAGGTGCCCGGATGGAGTTCACCGGTATCACCTTTGCAGGTGCCGGTCAGGACCTCGACACCGGTGCCAAGGTGGTCCATGCGGCCCCCAACACCAGCTCCCACATCTCCACCAAGTCCATCGCCCGGGACGGCGGCATCTCCAACTTCCGCAGCTCGGTGGTGGTCCTGCCCGAGGCCAAGGGTTCCAAGTCGGCGGTCTCCTGCGAGTCGCTGATGCTGGATGACCGTTCCCGCTCCGATACCATCCCTTCCATGGACATCCGCTGCGACGCGGTGGACGTGGGCCACGAGGCCAAGATCGGCCGGATCAGCGAAGAGGCGGTGTTCTATCTGATGAGCCGCGGCCTGAGCGAAGAGGACGCCCGCGCCCTGATCGTGGGCGGTTTCGCCGAGCCCATCGCCAAGGAGCTGCCCGTGGAGTACGCCGTTGAGATGAACAACCTCATCCATCTTGAGATGAAGGGCAGCATCGGCTGAAAAGGAGGGCTGGAGCTATGAACAATACGAATATCAACCGCCTGCCGGTCCCCACTTGGAACCAGTGCGGCGTAAACTCTGCACCGGCGGCTGCGGAACTGCCCGCCGTACCTGCAGACGACTGGGGCGAGGCGGATTTTGCCGTCACCCTGCCCTCCGGCGTGGGCGAAGCCGAAAACGGCTTCACCCTCTTCCCCGAGAGCGGCATGGGCCCCGAGGTCGATACCTATTTCCTGAAAAACGCCACCATCCGCCACGCGCTGACGGTGGCCGAGCATATTGAAGTGGCCGAGCCTGCGGTCTTTGAAGCGACCCTGAGCGCGGCCCATCCCAACGCCCTGTCGGTGCTGGACATCGACGCCAAGGCCAACAGCAGCCTGACCGTGGTTCAGGTGGTGCGCGGCGACGCCGAAAACGGCATCAGCGGCAGCCTGACCCGCATCCGTGCCGCCGAGGGCGCACACGTCAAGCTGGTTCAGGTGCAGCTGCTGGGCAGCAAGGCCCGCCGCTGGAACGCTGTCGCCATCGACACCGCCAAGACCGCCAAGGTCGAGCAGGTGCGCATCGAGCTGGGCGGCCTGCTGGCTGCAGCCGGTGCCCGCGCCGTTCTGCCCGAGAGCCACAGCGAGTACGATCTGGATGCCGTCTACTTCGGGCAGGGCGAGAGCGTGCTGGACTTCAACGACGTTTCTGTCCACACCGGCAAAGACACCCTCTGCGAGATGCACACTGCCGGTGTTCTGGCCGGCCATGCCGACAAGACCCTGCGCGGCACCATCGACTTCCGGCGCGGAGCCAAGCGGGGCGTAGGCCATGAGAGCGAGGACGTCCTGCTCTTCAGCCCGGACGCCCGCAACCGCACCACGCCCCTTATTCTCTGCGGAGAGGAAGAGGTCGAGGGCCAGCACGCCGCCTCCATCGGCCGTCTGGACGAAGCCAAGCTCTACTATCTGCGTTCCCGCGGCCTGTCCGAAGCACAGGCCCGCCGCCTGATGGTGGAGGCCCGCTTTGCCCCCGCCATCGAGAAGATCCCGCTGGACGCCCTGCGGGAGGAAGTGCAGAACGAAGTGGCAAGGAGGCTCGACCATGCAGAATAATCCGTGGCGGAAGGATTTCCCGATCCTTGCCGCAGATGAAAACGGCAATCGTCTGGTCTATCTGGACAGTGCCGCTACCACCCAGCATCCCACGCAGGTGCTGGATGCTGTCACCAACTATTATCTTCACGACAACGCCAACCCCCACCGGGGCGTCTACGAGCTGGCCATGCGTGCCACCGACGCCCACGAGGGTGCCCGGCACCGGGTGGCGCAGTTCTTCCACGCCGGGGATGACGAGATCATCTTTACCCAGAACACCACTGAATCGCTGAATCTGGTCGCGTACAGCTACGGGATGCACTTCCTGCACGAGGGCGACGAGATCGTGATCTCCGTGGCCGAGCACCACTCCAATCTGGTGCCGTGGCAGCGGGTCGCCGCTGCGGTGGGGGCCAAGCTGGTTTATCTGTATCCCGGTGCCGACGGCCACCTGACCGACGAAGAACTGGACAAGAAGATCACCAACAAGACCAAGCTGGTCGCCATCGGCATGGTGTCCAATGTGCTGGGTCTCCGCGCACCGGTCGAAAAGGTCATGGCCCGCGCCCACGCCGTGGGTGCCGTAGTGGTATTGGACTGCGCCCAGAGCGCGCCCCACACCCCGGTGGACGTGAAGAAGCTGGACGTGGATTTTGCAGCCTGCTCCGCCCACAAGCTCTATGCGCCGATGGGTATGGGTGCGCTCTATGTCCGGAAAGAGATCCTCGACAAGATGCCGCCCTTCCTGAGCGGCGGCGACATGATCGGCAGCGTCCATGAGCAGACCGCAACGTGGGCGGAAGGCCCCCGCAAGTTTGAGGCCGGCACCCGGAATGTGGGCGGCGAGGTCGGCTTTGCCGCCGCGCTGGACTACATGGACGGCATCGGCTGGGAGACCTTCGAGAAGCATGAGCACGCCCTGCTGGATCGGATGCTGACCGGAATGCGGGCCATGCCGTGGCTGACCGTCTACGGGGAGCCGACCGCCGACAAGCGGTACGGCGTGGTGTCCTTCAACGTGCAGGACGTCCACCCCCACGATGTGGCGACCATTCTGGATGCGGGCGGTGTGGCCGTCCGTGCGGGTCACCACTGCGCACAGCCCTTGATGGAATTCCTCGGCATCGGCTCCTGCTGCCGCGCCAGCATCGCCATCTACAACGACGAAGAGGACATCGACGCGCTGCTGAACAATCTGGAAATGGTACGAAAGGTGATGGGTTTATGAATCTGAAC
The DNA here is from genome assembly GCA_963660925.1 of Eubacterium sp. CAG:38. Taxonomy (GTDB): domain Bacteria; phylum Bacillota; class Clostridia; order Oscillospirales; family Ruminococcaceae; genus Faecalibacterium. Next base: position 8,961 of record CAVKZS010000092.1, read on the forward strand.
GAGCTGTATACGCAGGTCATTACCGAAAACAGCCGCAGCAAGGAGAACCGCCACCCGGTCGAAGGGGCCACCCACAGCCTTGAGGGTGTCAACCCCAGCTGCGGCGATGACATCACCCTTCAGCTCCGGGTCAAGGACGGCCAGATCGAGGATGCCGGTTTCATCGGCAGCGGCTGCGCCATCTCGCAGGCGTCGGCTTCCCTGATGATCGACCTTGTGAAGGGCCGCTCGGTGGAGGACGCCCGGCGTCTGATCGGCCTTTACTTCGATATGATCAAGGGCAAGATCACCCCCGACCAGCTGGACGAGCTGGAAGACGTGGCCGCCCTGCAGGGCATCGCCCATGTTCCCGCCCGCGTCAAGTGCGCAGTTCTGGCATGGCATACGCTGGAAGAGGCTCTGGACGGAGAAGGCAAAACGGCTGAGGCCTGATTGATACAACGATAAAAGCGATACGGTGCAACGGCATCGTATCGCTTTTGTGTTTTCAGAGATGCTTCAAATGTTTCCGATACTGCCGCAGTTCCTCCTCGCCGACTTCGGTGATGATCCTATCCACGGTGGAAAGCAGCTTTCCCCTGTCCTGCGGCAGTCTGCCGTAGAGCTGAAACGCATTTGACGCGCCCATCGCCGCAAAGACTACCGGGATCTCAAGATTCGTTATTAGCGTCTTGATTTCCCGGTATTTTTCGGTCTCACTTTCCTCTGCCCAGTTTCCGGCCTTCATCTCCCGGTACAGCTCAGAGTTCGGGTAGACCGTCAGCATGTTCGCACCGATTAGATCCGGATGAAGCTGATTGCAGACCTTTGCCATCTGTTCAGCTCCTGCTTCCCCACGGCCTGCGCCGGAGATGCCGGTCAGATAGAAGAACGAATACCGTATCCCGGCCTTATCCAGCCGCCTGCACTGGGTCACGATATCCTCAGCGTGATAGCCCTTGTTCATGAACGTAAGGGCTTCCTCATCCCCTGTCTCGACGCCGATCGTCAGGCCGGTATAGCCTGCCTTCCGCAGGGCGGTCAGCTCCTCGTCCGATTTCAGTGCGATATCCGTCACCCGGGCAAAGCAGCCGATGGTCTCATTCGCCGGGAGATACTTCTTGATCAGTCCGGCGATGGAGAGCAACCGGTCGAACCGCAGGACGAACGGGTTTGCGCCGGTCAGAAAGACCCGGCGGACGGGTTCCACATTTCTCCCGGAAAGCCGCGCCGACAACTTGGAAGCCGGCGTGTGGTACAGCATCTGAGCTTCCTGCAAGTCGCTTTCGATGTCTTCCAGCGGCGACATCCGGAATTTGAATGGGATATCCTCGTACAGGGTGCAGAATTTGCATTTGTGGTGGGTACAGCCTGCGGTGACTTCGAGCAAAATCGACGATGCTTCGTATGGCGGACGCCAGATGGTTCCTGTGTAGTGCATGGGGATGCACCTCCTTTTCACGCCCATTATAGCATCGCACTCCAAAATGAAAAGTACGGTACTTTTTTGCAGTACCATTGAAAAATCCTGCAATATCCGCTATACTCTCCTCAAAAGGAGGCAACCTATGCGCAAAACGGAACAGTCCATTCAGCGTTGCAAGACCATGTCTACCCTGCAAAAAATATTGGGCGGCAAATGGAAGCTGGAACTTCTCTACTACATCGGTGTCGAGGATGTGCGCCGGTTCGGCAGTCTCCGCCGCCACCTCGGCGACATCACCGAATCCTCGCTGACAAAGCAGCTGCGCGAACTGGAAGCCGACGGTTTCATTTCCCGGCACGACTTTCAGGAGGTGCCGCCCCACGTCGAGTACAGCCTGACGCCCCTCGGCGAAAGCTTTCTCTCGGTGCTGCACTTCATGAAGGCGTGGGGCGAAGCGAACCTGCCACCGGAAGACTGACAGCAAAAAAGACCGCATCTCTGCGGTCTTTCTGCGTTATAACGTGTGTATCATCTCATCCAGCTGCTCAAAGCTGTACAGGCGGTTGAGGGCTTCCACCAGCTCTTTTTTGGAGAGGCGGGGCGGCAGGCCCAGCTGGTTCAGCAGAGCGGCTTTCCGCTCGGCACTGCCGGCCGTGCCGGACAGACCCCAATCGTAGAGGTCGGTATAGGTGATCTTCCGGCCCTCCGGGTGGGGCGGTTCCACGCCGTCCGCCTCGCCGCCCAGTGCATCCCGCAACGCCTGCAGAACAATGCCATCATCCACGCCTTCGACCCCCAACAAGCCCTCTTTGCCGGGCTGGGGCTTCCGCTTTTCCTTGCCGTGGATGGCCGGAACGTAAGCCTGCACCACGTTTTTCTCCCCCACCAGATTGGTGATGTAGGTCCGGATGCGGAAGCCTGCCGCGTCCGAGTCGGTGAGCAGGATCAAGCCGTTTTTCTTTGCCAGAGCTTTGAAAAGCTGCTGGCGTTTTTTGTCCTTATAGATGCCAAAGCCGTCTGTCAGCAGGATCATTGCGTCGGTCAGGTGCGAAAGCCGCGCGGCATCGTATTTTCCCTCTACAATGAGCACCCGGTCGGTGTGCAGAAAATTTTCGTTCATCGTCCGCTCCCCGCCAGTGCCAGACGGCAGAGGGCTGCTTCCAGCAGCACCTGATCGTCCACGGGCTGGCTTTTCAAACTTTTGTCGAGATCCAGCAAGACCTGCATACAGGCTTCCAGCTGACCGAGGGTGTAGTGCGAGGCCGTCTCCGCCGACCGCTTGAGCCGGTAGTCGCTGCCCTTGTAGCCGAAATCTTTGAATACTGCGCTGTAATTTTTCCGCTTGGCCGCGCCCAGCTTGACCCGGTAGAGATCCACATAGCTGCCGATCATGGCGGCCGTAATGGCAATGGGCTCCTGCTGCAGGCGGAGCAGGGTCTGAAGCTTCTTGCAGGCACCGGTGGCGTTCTTGGCCGTGATCATCCGGATCATCTCGAACACATCCGCCTCGAGGCTGACGGTGCCCATCTCGGCCACCATCGACGCGGTAACGGTCTGGTAACCGGACAGCGCACAAAGCTTATCCACCTCGTTTTCGAGCAGGAAGGAATCCTCGCCGCAGCGTTCCAGCAGAGCCGCCGCCGCGCCTTCGGGCAGGGTCGCCCCCTGCTCCTTGGCCCGCTCGATCATCATGACTTTCAGCTCGTAAGGCTTGGGCTTGGCCAGTTCCTCGGCCCAGCCCAGCTTTTTCGCCTGTGCGATCAGTTTTTGCGCCCGCTTGCCGAGTTTCAGCTTGCCACGCTCGAGGTCGAACACGCTGCCCAGCACCACCACGGCGTTTTCGAGGCTGGCGAGGGTGTCGCACAGTTCCTCAAGGTCCTTTTCCCCGTATGCCGCCGGGTCGATCTCGGGCAGCACGACCACACGCCGGGTGCCGAAGAACGAGATGGTACCCGCCGCCATGATGAGTTGTTCAATTTCCGGCGTTGCACCGTCCAGAACAGTGGTTTCTTCGTCTTCGCCTGCGGCCAGCAACCGGGTCACACCCGAAACCGCCTGCCGGACGAGATACCGCTCGCTGGAATAAAAATAGTAGACCGGGCAGCCCTGTTCGGCCAGCTGCCGGAGTTTTGTTTCCGTCGCCAATCTGCGGCCTTCTTTCCTTCGTCTTTTTGGTAACTCTATTGTACCACAAATCGCGCTTGGGTTCACCTAGAATCTATCACAAATTTGCATTCTCAAAAATGCCTGTGCCATTAAGTTCCGCACCAAATCCAATGCACAACCTTTTTTTTGTATTCTATTTTAAAAATCATCAAATTTCATCCTCAAATCCCGCTTTTCGTTTTCACTCAAACCGGGCAATTGGGGAAAACATCGCATATTTTTATTGTTTTCTTTTCCAAGAATCACTTCTGTATTTTCACTCCATTTTCGATTGTGTTTTCCGTTCATTTTCTATATTTAAAAAACGCCGCTCAAGTCTCATCCAGTTCTTCCGCCAGAATGCGGTTTCGTTCGGCTTCGACGCGCTGTTTTTCCTCGTCCAATTGTTCTTCGTAACCGCGCAGAGCAGCGAATGGGGAAAAGATTTTTGCCCGGTTCTGCAGCGGCATTCTGGGATGTTTCCGGAGCGATATTTCGCTCTGTGGGCGGGATTTTTCGAGGATGTCCGCATATTTGCGGGCAGTTTCCCGGCCGATTTTACTGGTTTTATAATCTTCCATTGAAACGCCCCTTTCCCGTCACGCTTTATGCCCGCCGATCTGGGCGTTGCGCTGGCGCATGGTGGCTCCTTCCTCGTAGCTGGCCGCTTTGAGGACAACGTTTTTCCCGAACCGGTTTTTGAGTTCCAGCATGGTTTGCTGGAGCTTTTTCTCTTTTTCCTGTTTCTGGGTGTCGGTAAAAAGATCCACCTGATACACGCCCTCGTCCGCCGTTACCCGGTTGGCAACCAGCGTGATCCGCCGGACGCTCAGTGCTGGGTCCGTGATCCGGTCGAACAGCTTGACGCTCTCCCCGATGATCTGACTTCCCAAGTTGGTAGGGGCGTCCAACCGGACAGTACCGTGGGCTGCTTTGGGCAGGGTGCGGCCGTATCGGTCGGTCTGGGTCTGACCCCGGTAGCTGCCTGCATCCACATTTTCGCGGTCGTAGCCGATTTCCAACGTCAGCGAGTCGGTCACCAGCTTTTTCTCCGTCAGCCGGAACATCAGGGTCTCGGCCATTTCCCGGACAATGAGCCGTGCCTTTTCCTGCGGATAGGGGCAGCCCAATACCTGCCCCTCGGTGATGCTGTTGGAACTGGTTTTATAGCTCTTGATCTGCTCCATCCCGCAGGGTTCATATCCCCACGCATGGTCGATCAGGATCTCCGCGTCCACTCCAAACGTCTCGTACAGCCAGTCCTCATTATAGAGCGACATTCGGGCCAGCTCGCCCATCGTGTGGATACCGTGGGCCTCCAGTTTTTTCACGGTGGCCGGGCCGGTCATCCAGAAATCCGTCATCGGGCGGTGATCCCAGAGCAGATACCGGAAAGATTCTTCGTTCAGTTCTGCGATCCGCACGCCGTCGCGGTCGGGCGGGATGTGCTTCGCCACAATATCCATCGCCAGCTTTGCCAGATAGAGATTCGTCCCGATGCCGGCCGTCGCAGTGATGCCGGTGGCCGCCAGCACCTCCCGCACCATTTCCATGGCAAGTTCGTGGGCCGTTTTATGGTAGAGATCCAGATATGCTGTCACGTCGATCAGCACCTCATCGATGGAATAGGGGTGAATATCTTCCGGAGCCACATAGTTGAGATAGATCCGATAAATCTGGGTAGATACTTCCAGATATCGCGCCATCCGAGGCGGGGCGATGAGATACCCCAGTTCCAGCGTCGGGTCGGCATTGAGCGCAACCGCATTGGCGGACCCCGCCCGGAAATAATAGTGGCCGCTGGTTCCCCGCAGAGCCTTATGCTGCCGGACTGCATTTTTCAGCCGCTGCGTATTGACCTCTTTGACCCGCTGCACCACCTCAAACAAGCGGGCACGGCCGGAGATCTTGTAAGCTTTCAGGGAAGGCGAAACCGCAAGGCAGATGGTCTTTTCGGTGCGGGAGGCATCCGCCACCACCAGATTGGTGGTCAGCGGATCAAGGTGCCGGTCTACACACTCCACCGAGGCGTAAAAGCTCTTGAGGTCGATCGCCAGATAGGTGCGCTCCTTTGCCATACTTCTCTCCCTCCTCATGTAAACAACTCTTTGTTTTAGTTTATCATAAGTATGCGTTGTTTTCAAGCAAATTTCTCCGAAAAAGCACCTGCATAAACCTCACCCGAAATTCCGAATAAAAAATAGATTGCAAACTCTCCTTCATCATGCTATACTCAAACTATACTCGTTCCCACATGACGAAAAATTATTTGAATCGGAGGAATCCATTATGCCCAGACCCAAAGGAAGCAAGAACAAACCCAAGACTGGCGTGAAAGCCGTCGCAAAAAAGACCACCAAGAATTACGAAGCCGTCCTCGCCGAAAAGACCGCCGAGAAGGAGCAGCTGGCCGCTGAGATTGCTGCCCTGACCGCCGATCTGGACAGCCTGAAGGCCCAGATCAAGACCAAGAAAGCAGCCCTGAAAGCTGCCGACACCCAGATCGCCAAGGCCGCCGCAAAGAAGGCTGCTGCCGAGGAAAAGGCCGCTGCCGAGGCACGGAAGGTGGAAGTCTCTTCTGTGCTGGACAAGCTGCTGGCCGGCGGCATGACCACGGAGCAGATCTTGGAGAAACTGCAGTAAGATGCCTGAATTTCCTCGCTCTGATTTTCGGCTTCATGTCGGCTGGCGGACGATCAAAACGGCGGTCACCGCGATGCTGGTCGCCATCGTCTACTGCCTGCTGGACCGCAATCCGGCTTTCGCCTGCATCGGCGTCATCTTTGGTCTTGGCACTGATATGCAGGACTCCATCAAAAACGGCGGCAACCGTCTGTTCGGCACCCTGATCGGCGGCCTGCTCTCCATCGTGGTATTCTGGTTATACCTGCGATGGTTCCCACAGGGCGGCCACACGGTGTATCTGGCGTTGCTGCTGGGTGCGGCCATCGTCGTGCTGATCCTCCTGTGCCAGTATTTCTGGCCGGGCGGTGTTCAGCCCGGCGGCGTGGTGCTTTGCATCGTGCTGTTCAGCACGCCTATCGAAACCTACGTCAGCTACGCACTGAACCGCATCCTCGATACCGCCATCGGCGTGATCGTGGCGTTGCTGGTCAACTACCTTCTCCCCCGGGAGCGCGTCGTTGCGTTCTGGGAGGGCTGTAAGGGGCTGTTCCGCACCCACGCAAACCGCTGAAAACAAAAGAAAAATCCGTGTCCGCGGTGTTTGCTGCACCGTCCGGACACGGATTTTATTTTGACTTTTTATTCCACCGTCACGCTCTTGGCGAGGTTGCGGGGCTTATCAACATCGCAGCCGCGCAGGACAGCCATATAATAGGCGAACAGCTGGAGCGGCACGATGAGCTGCAGGGGCATCAGCAGGTCCTCGTACTCGTCCAGACGCACCACATAGTCGGCCACGCCCTCCGGCACAACGGCATCTTTGGTGGTAAACAAAATCACCCGGGCACCGCGGCTCTTGGTCTCCTTGGCGTTGGAGATGGTCTTTTCGTAGACCTGTTTCTGGGTCGCCAGTGCAATGACCGGCACGCCGTCGGTGATGAGGCTGATGGTGCCGTGCTTCAGCTCGCCGGCGGCATAGGCGTCCGAGTGGACGTAGCTGATCTCTTTCAGCTTCAGGCTGCCTTCCAGCGAGAGGGAGTAATCGAACCCGCGCCCGATGAAGAAGCAGCTCTGGGTATTGACAAACCGGCTGGCGAGGTACTTGATCTGCTCGCAGTCGGCCAGACGGGGCTTGATGACCTCACTCGCGCGGAGCAGTTCAGCAGTCAGCCGCTTCGTCTCAGCCTCGTCCAGCTTGCCCTTGGCGTAGGCCAGACGGAGCGCGAACAGGTAAAGCACGCACATCTGCACCATGTAAGCCTTGGTGGAGGCCACCGCGATCTCGGGGCCGGCGTAGGTGTAGAGGACGTAATCGGCGGCGCGGGCAATGGAGCTGCCCACCACATTGACGATGGCCAATACCGGAATGCCCCGGCTCTTGGCCAGCTTGAGGGCCGCCAGCGTGTCGCTGGTTTCACCCGACTGGCTGATGATGATGACCAGATCGTTGGGGTTCAGAATGGGGTCACGGTACCGGAACTCGCTGGCGATGTCCACCTCGGCGGGCACCCGGGCCAGTGTCTCGATGGCTGCTTTGCCCACCATGCCGGCGTGCATGGCCGTGCCGCAGGCCACCAGATGCACCGTGCCGATGTTCCGCAGCCGCTCGTCGGTCAATTCCGGAATCCGCAGATCCGGCATTCCATTCTCCACACGGGGGCTGACGGTCGCCGTGATCGCCGTGGGCTGCTCGTTGATTTCCTTGAGCATAAAGTGGGGGTAGCCGCCCTTCTCGGCCGCTTCCTGATCCCAGTCGGCCGTCAGGATCTCCCGCTGGACCGGCTCCCCGAACGCATCGTAGAATCGGATGCCCTCAGCGTTGACGACCGCCATATCGCCCTCTTCGAGGACACTGTACTTCCGGGTGTACTTGAGCAGGGCCGGGATATCCGACGCCACAAAGTTTTCTCCCTCGCCCCAGCCCACGATCAGCGGGCTTTCTTTTTTGACGGCAAAGATGGTATCCGGAAAGTCTTTGAACAGCACCGCCAGCGCGTAACTGCCCCGCACCATGGTCAATGCCTCGTGCAGAGCCTTGAGCGGCTCGCCCTGATAGCAGCTGTCGATCAGCTTGACCAGCACTTCGGTGTCGGTCTCGCTCTCAAACGTATACCCCTTGGCGGCCAGACGCTCCTTGAGTGCACCGTAATTCTCAATGATGCCGTTGTGGACAATGCTCACCCGCGGAGTCGAATGCGGGTGGCTGTTCACATCGCTGGGTTCGCCGTGGGTCGCCCAGCGGGTATGGCCGATGCCGCAGAAACTCTCGGCCAAATTCGCCTGCGCCAGTTTCTCCCGCAGTTTTTCGAGCCGGCCTTTGCTCTTGACCACCCGGATGCCGCCCTCGAGGGCCAGCGCAACACCGGCCGAGTCGTACCCTCGGTACTCCAATTTTTCCAATCCATCCAGCAGAACATTCTGCGCACTGCGCTTTCCGGCATAGCCAACGATACCACACATACAAAACACCTCCATGCCGACAGCCCGGCGTAGAAAAACGCACAGCCGGCTGTCAGCTTCCGTTCAGGCGGAGAAACACTTCTCCCCTGTTTCAGTTTATGTTCTTGTATGGCTTTCTTTGAAGAGATCTGTTGCGGTATTGCTGCCGTTTTTTGCCCTTCTCTGCGGCTGGTATAGCCCATTTCAGCCGGAGAAACATCCGCCGAGTCTTTCGATCATTTCTCTCCTCGTCACCCTCACGGCTGTCACCCGCGTGGCCCTGCGCTTTTTCGTCAACTAGGGGTACACATTCCTTCTTTCAATGATTTGATTTATTTTATCTTTTTGCCAAAGGCTCCCCTACAAGGGGAGCTGTCTGCGCAGCAGACTGAGAGGTTGTACAAGATGCTGTTTTCTCTTGGCAGCTGCTCTGTCCAACCTCTCCGTCAAAGCCTGACGGCTTTGCCACCTCTCCTAGTAGGAGAGGCCTTGGCAATCTTCGCAAAGCTTCATTTCCACCCTAACATCTTATGCAGCCTTGGCTGCCAGACCAACCGATAGACCTGCAGCAGGTTATGGATGGCGCGGTCATAGAGCAGAAAGGCCGCATTGCCCATCGCCAGCGTGGACAGCGAGACGACAAGGGCCGTGGTTTTCAGCTCCTGCGAGATGCTGCCCGCCGGGACCAGCAGCAGCACCAGCCCGTACATGGCGAGAATGGAGCCGTTGCAAAGTGCGAGCTTGGCGATCCACCGGAGAAATGCCGGGCGGATGCGGTCGAAATAGGGTTTTACCAGCGGATAATACCCCAAAAGGAACACGAAGGTCAATGCCACCTCTTTGTCCGGCACGAACAGCAGGCTCAGCAGGCTGACGGCCCCATACGCCGTGAACGCCATGGTCCTGCCGCACTCGATGCAGACCGTCGCAATGACAAGGCTGGCCACCGCCGGCGCGATGAACATCAGCACCGGGATCACGGCCCCCAGCAGCATCAGGGCGATGCACAACGCCGCCGCCATGCCGCAGTAGGCCATGGCCCAGCTCTTCCGCCCTCTCAAGGCATCTCCCAGCGCACCGGCTGGTTCTCTGCGTCCAGCGGCTCCACCGCGTGGCGCAGGCCGAGGATCATGATGTTGTCGATGAGGGAGCGGTTCAGCTTGACGTCCAGCATCCCGTAGGCCCGCACCAGATCGTTGGCCGCTGCCAGAGACTGCCGCCGGGCATTCTCAATGGCGGCGTTCCGGTTGGTGATATTGTTGGCCAGATAAACGTTATACCGCCGCTTGAGCTTATCCACGGGCAGGCTTTCGGCGTTGTCCATCAGGTAGACCACCCGGCCGATGCAGCTGCCGATGTAGTGCATACTCTTGCGCTGGTTGGGGTCGTCGTCGGTGGCAAGCAGGGCGTAGAGGGCCGCATACAGGTTGCTCTTCGGCTCCGAGGCCTGATTGTAGTTCTGGGTGAACAGCTTCCGCTGCACCTTGGCCTGATCCAGCTCCTGCACAAAGATCCGCTCCAGTGCCGGGTTCTCGTGCACTGCCTTGCGGTAGGCTCCCCGCAGGAAGATGCCGTCCATGATCCGCTGATACTTCTTCTTGAGGGGAAGCGCGGCCCACTGTGCATCCTGCAGGCGGTGCCACGCCAGCAGCACTTCGACCTGCGCCGCCAGCCGGATGCCCTGCGTCTGGCACATCATCCGCTGCCAGCAGAAGGTGCCCCGCAGCCGGGTGTTCTTGCAGGTGGCCGGACGCCCGGCCAGACTGTCGGCCAACAGCGCGAACAGCACGCCGTTGTACCGCAGACGGCGGCAGGAGTATTTGCCGTAAGAAAGCGCAAGCTGGTGCCGCACACCGCGCAGATACCACAGGTAGGTGTTGTAATCCCGGATCGTCAGTTCCGGCAGATATGGCCGCATCCGCCCGTTCATCGCATCTCTCATTCCCTTCTGTTTCCATTCGATCCCCGCGGGACCGTTTTCATAACAGTGCTAGTATACTCAATTTGGGCCTTGGTTGCAACTCCCCATTTGTAAATTCTTCGACAAAAAAGCTGCCGCACACGAAATGCAGCAGCTCTTGGCTCTAGGATTTACTTCTTTTCAAACCGATTCGGGGTCGTCCGCTTGCCGTCAAAGCCGCTCTTGGGCATGGGCTTTGCAGGGCGGTTCTCGGCCTTGGGCGCATTGTAATACATATACAGCTGGCAGGGGATCATGCCGTTGTACATCTTGCGGCGTTTGTTGGCCCGCTTGCCGTAGTGGTGCTCGAAGTCCATGTCGGCGGTGATGGCATACACACCGGCACAGGGGTGAGCCTCCATCTGCTGGCCCAGCGTCCGGGCCAGTTTTGCTGCACCCTCGATGGTGCTCATCCGCTCGCCATACGGGGGGTTGGTCAGGACGATGGCCTCGCTCTTGGCCGCAAAATCGGCCACATCCGCCACCTCGAAGTGGCAGCGTTTCTCGACACCGGCCAGCTTTGCGTTGGCGTTGGCCAGTGCGACGGCGGCGGGGTCGATGTCGTAGCCGAACGCCTCAAAGCCCACGTCCAGCTTGGACTCGGCCAGAGCCTTCTGCCGCTGCTCAGCCCAGACCGAAGCGGGCACAAAGCTGTACCGCTCGGCAGCGAAGCGGCGTTTCAGGCCGGGGGCAATGTTCATGGCCTTCTGTGCAGCCTCGATCAGCAGGGTGCCGCTGCCGCAGAAGGGATCTTCCACGATGCTGTCGCGGCGGACACGGCCCAGATCAGCGATGGTCGCCGCCAGCGTCTCGCGGATGGGAGCTTCCATGGCGTTGCGGCGATAGCCGCGCTTGTGCAGGCCGTCGCCGGTGGTGTCCAGCATGATCTCGCAGACATTCTTCCGCAGCATAAAGCGGATCTTGTACTCTGCGCCGGTCTCCGGCAGAACGGAGGTCTTGTGCTTGAACATCAGCCGCTTGACGACCGCCTTCTTGATGATGCTCTGGCAGGCGGGCACGCTGGTCAGCTGGCTGTTCAGGGACGAACCGGTGACCGGGAATGCCGCATCCGCCGGCAGCAGCTCTTCCCACGGGATGGCATACACACCGTCAAACAGCTCATCGAAGGTGGATGCCGGGTAGGTGTTGAGCAGCAGCATCACCCGCTCGACGGTGCGCAGGTTCAGGTTGGCGGCGGCAATCATATCCGCACCGCCTTTGAAGGTCAGGCGGCCGTCGCTGACCCGGATATCTTCCGCACCGATCCGGCGCAGCTCAAAGTTGGCGGTGGATTCGCACCCAAAAAAGCAGGGCGCGATCAGTTCAAATTTTGCGGGCATCTTGTTTTCCTTTCCTGTGGAGTTGGCTAAAAAACAGACCCGCCCCGGACATGGGGCAGGCCCGAAAATGCGTTTGTTCCGGGAGTTCCGGCAGGCCGCTCAGCGTCCGCTCCGGCGGCTGCGGGGTGCATAGCCACCGCCGCGGCGGTTGTTGGTCTCGTGGTCGAGGTCTGCCATCTTCTCCTCGCTCTGGCTCTTGAAACGGCTCATCATGTCCTCAAAGCTCATGTTGTCGGACTTTGCCGGGGCTTTGGGCTGCCAGACACGGGGTGAGCTGTCGCGGGCCGGGCCGCGTCCGCCTTCCCGCGGGGGCCGGCCGCCCTCCCGGGGGCCGGAGCGGAAATTGCCTCTGCCGCCTTCGCGGGGGCCATTGGGCCGCGGGCCGCGGTTGTCGTGCGCCGGGCGTGCCGGACGCTCCGGCCGGGGCAGCAGCCGCTTGATGGACAGCGCGATCTTGCCGTCCGGTGCCACATTGATGACCTGCACCTTGACCGTATCGCCCTCGTGCAGGACTGCTGCAATGTCCTGCACATACTCATTGGACACTTCGGAAATGTGGACCATACCGACCCGGCCCTCCGGCAGCGCAACAAATGCGCCAAACGGCTTTACGCCGGTCACACGGCCCTCAAAAACGTTCCCTACCTCAATCGCCAAAACTCAATACTCCTTGTCACTCTCTCGTTGATCCGGACAGCCGCACCGCGCTCAATTGCCGGTCACATCCACAAAGATGCGCTCGTTGGGTGCAGCGTAGTTGTAAGAATCCCGGGCGACCCACTCCGTCACCTCGTCGGCGTCGCCGCTGAGGATCCGCTCCATCTCCTCGTTCTGGGTCTGCTGCTGTGCGATCTGCTCGTTCAGGGTCTGCAGTTCCGCTCGGCGGGAACTGATAGCGACCTGATTGGAGATGTATGCAGCCAGCAGGCTGAGGAGAAGAAGGACAAAAAACAGCCGGAGGATCCCCCTCCAGACGGTATTTTTCTTCCGCTTTCTGCGGTTCGAATTTGTCATAACACAGTGCCCCCGTGGATACAGCAGGCCATGCGCGCCTGTACTCTTACTTTGATACGTTTGAATTATACAACACGCGCCGCTTACTTGGCAAGTTCTTTTTGGATTTTTTTCAAACTCTTTTTGCGATGCAGCCGTAAAAACCGTCCGGGCAGGGCCAGCAGAGCACCGACGGCTGCCGCCGACACCGCCGCGCCGCCGATCATGTACCAGCGCAGCACCCCGCCGATGCTGTTCCCGGCGGCATAGCTCTGCAACGCCAGCAGCAGAACGCCCACATAGAGCAGATCCGGCAGAAAGGCTGCTCTCCCCCGCTTCGGGAAGAACGCCCGCACCGCCCCCAGCATCCCGCCCAGCAGGGCGCAGGCTTCCATCTCCTGCAGGATCTGCAGGGGTGCCAACGCCGGGGCCATCAGCGGAAGAGCCGGCGGAAGAAGCCGCCCGGCGTGTGTTCGGCGGTGTATTCCAGCAGGTCGATGCGTCCGGTCAGCTTCGCCTCGCCCGCGTCCAGATCAAGGGCCGTCACGGTCAGCTCGGCCCCGGCAAGGTTCAGTGTGCCCTTGCTCGTCTCGATGGCCGCCCCGTCCGGGTCGCAGCGCAGCACCCGCTTCACACCGGTGACGGTCAGCTTGTTCCGCCCCTCCAAGATCAGGTCATGGGGCTTCGCCGCCTCCGCCTTCTCGCTCTTCATCCCATCACGCCCCTTTTATAGGGCATTTTATGCGAAGGCTCAGTCCGTTATGATCTCATACATCTCCCGCGCCACATCCTTGGTGCGGGGCTCGGCGTCCGACAGAACTTTCACTTTGATGGGGCGGTTGCCGAAGGTCACCTCGATGATGTCCCCCGCATTGACGGCCTGACTTGCCTTGGCGACCTTGCCGTTGATGAGGATGCGGCCCGCATCGGCCACTTCGTTTGCCACCGTGCGGCGTTTGATCAGCCGCGATACTTTCAAATACTTATCCAATCTCATAATTTGTACACGCTCCTTCTTGCAGCAGGGCCCGCCCGTTCCCGGGACAAGCAGCCCATGCGTTTTGCTCAGACCGCTCCGACCTGCCAAGGGCTCTCCCTTCGGGAGAGCTGGCGGAGCAGCGCGACGCCTGAGAGGGTAATAAAAAGCCGCCGGGCATATCCAGCTCCGGCGGCGAACAGCAATCTTTACAGGGTGTCCTTCAGAGCCTTGCCCGGCTTGAACACGATGTTGCGGGAAGCAGCGATCGTGATGGGCTCGCGGGTACGGGGGTTGATGCCCTGACGCTCGGCGCGCTCACGGACCTCGAAGGTGCCGAAGCCGGAGATGGTGATCTTCTCACCCTCGGCCATGCCCTTGCTCAGTGCGTCGAACACTGCGTTGACAGCAGCCTCTGCGCTCTTCTTGCTCATTTCGGTGTTCGCCGCAACCTGTGCGATCAGATCGGTCTTGGTCATAATAGAAACCCTCCACAAATTTTTCGTTCTTCTCAGTTATCTCTCGGGGCAGAAAACCTGCCTCCGGTTCGATCATTGGTTTTCCCGCTTCAGCTTCCCGCTGAACCGCCGGGATGCAAAGCTCAAGGCTTCTTCGGCATCTACCCCTGCCAGACGCAGGCTGTCGGCAGCGGCGAACAGCAGTTCCCCGGCCCGCTCCTGCGCGTTTTCAGGGGATGCTTCGGTCCACGCCTGCTCTGCCTGTGCGAGATTCTGCGCCGCCTGTGCTGCGTCCTGCGTGCCAAGGCCGCGGCCTGCCGCCCGTTTCTGGAGCTTCTGGGCGCGCATCAGGGCGGGCAGGGTCAGCGGAACGGTATCCAGCTCATCGGCCAGCGTCCGGCGGCCCTTTTCCTTATTCTTGAGCGCGTCCCAGCTGTTTATACCGGCATTTTCCGCCGCCGAGGAGGTGAAGATGTTCGGGTGCCGGAACACCAGCTTCTCGCACACCTCGCGGCAGACCTGCTCGAAATCGAACCGGCCCCGCTCTTCCTCGAGCACCACATGGAACGCCACCTGCATCAGCACATCGCCCAGCTCCTCCCGGAGCATGGCCGCGTCGTCCGCGTCGATGGCCTCCAACGCCTCGCAGGTCTCTTCCAGAAAGTTTTTCCGGATGGACTGGTGGGTCTGCACCTTGTCCCACGGGCAGCCCGTCTCCGGGTCCCGCAGGATGCGGATGATCTGCAAAAGATCTTCCGCCGTATAGTGTTCCCGCTCCGGCCAGTCCTGCATCCCGAACATCCTTTCTGCTTTGCGCTGTATCTCTCGGATAGGTTCAGATTGTACCGCAAAATCCGCTTGATTGCAAGGGTTTCGGCGTATTTCGTCGGTTTCCCGGGCGGATTTTACAGAATTTCCACACAAAAAGAGCGGCATCCTCTGCGGGATACCGCCCGGCTCAGGGTTTTCTCAGCCGGCTTTTTACAGCTGTGCACCGCACTTGTTGCAGAACAGTGCATCGTCCGAGACCGGTGCGCCGCACTGCGGGCAGGTCTTGTGCTCATCGTCCTCATCCTTCTCGATGGGGAACTCGATGGTCACATTCTCGTCCACCGGGGCAGCTTCTTCCGGCTCAACTTCCACCGCGGCGGGGCCGAGGGCCGCTTTCAGTGCGGCCAGCTCTTCCTCGATGGTGTCGATCATCTCGATATATTTGTCCACGAGGGGCTGATTCTCCTCATGGCCCTTGGCGAGGCTGTACACCAGCGCGCCCAGCTGCCGCTGTGCCTTGGCCAGCTTGGTCTGTGCGCTGACGATCTTGGCCTGCGTCTTGCCCTTTTCGGCCAGATCCATGGCGGCATTCTTGCCCTTTTCGGCGTACTCGAGGCCCATTTCCTTGATCTTATTGAAATCCATAATAAGACACCTCTCTCAGTTCAGCCCTCCTGTGGGGCATTTTCTCCAAATATCTGCTGCACACGGGTGTCTTCCCTGTGCGTCGGGTGATGGCTTCATTATAACGCACTCAACCTGCGAATGCAACGAATCCGCCGCAAGTTTTACAGTTTCGTGCGGATTTGGAAACAGTTTTTTCGCATTTGCACAAGAGGTCTGCCTTATTCTGCCTGTCCTGCGTAAAATTCCCGCAGCATACTATCGGCGGGCAGCAGATCCAGCTCCACAGGGGCCACATTTTCAAAGCGGCGGGCCGTCTCGTCCCACAGCTCGGCGCAGTGGCCTTCCAGCGTAAACTGCTGGCGCACTTTGCGCAGCAATTGGGCAATCAGGCCCAGCTCGTAAGTGAAGGAGGTATCCAGCAGGAAATCCGCCGTGGTCTTGAAGCCCTTGATATACCGGGTCTCGCCGTCCAGCACCCGCTCCCACATGGCAAGGGTCTTTTCGGGGCTGCGGCCGCGGGCAGATGCGTCCCGCAGGGTGCGGCGGCAGAGCCGGACATCCCGGGTGCTGATGCTGCGGCGGCCATCGACGCAGTATTCCTCGCGCAGGCCAGCGTAGATGCGGTAGATCTCGTCATCCGGCACAAGGCTGGTCAGCTCCGGGTTGAGGGCGTGGATGCCCTCGACGATGCAGACGCCGCCGTGCAGGTCGATTTTCTCCGTTTCGGCAGAGCGGGCCTCGACCGCAAAATCGTAGATCGGCAGCTCGCTCTTCCCCGTCTCGTTCAGTTCCTGCAGGCACTGGCGGATCAGGGGCAGATCGAGGGTGTCCGGGTTCTCGTAATCCAGCGTGCCGTCGGGCATTTTGGGGTAGTACTGCGCGCCTTTGAAGAAATTATCAAGGCTGACCACCTGCGCCGGGGTGCCCTGCCGGGTCAGCTCTTCGGCCAGCTTATGGGCCGAAGTGGTCTTGCCGCTGGCGGACGGGCCGGTGAGCATGACAATCTTCGCACCGGAATCCCGCACTTTCTGGGCCGCATAGCCCACCCGCTGGCGGTAGCTCTGCTCGCACATCTGGGCCAGTGCCGCCGGGCTTTTGGCCGCAACGTTGTAGAGATCGACTTCAACCAGTCGTTTCGGAACCCAAATCGTGATCATAAAATTCAGCCACTCCTTTTTTCCGTTCCAGCACCTCCGCAAACCGCTGGATATACTCGT